>CAZZZH010000086.1:0-16154 GCA_964658445.1 Ilyomonas sp. | reverse complement strand
CTTTTCGTGTCATTAAAAAGAGAGTCTTGCAACCGTTGCTGCATCTGCAGGTGTTGTATGGCAGAGAGATAATTATTTTGAGCAGAATCAATCCTGAATAACTGCAGGTGGATGTCCCGCTGTCGAGCCAGCGAAGGAGCAAAACGGTCAAACGATAATGCTTTCAGCAGGTAATTTTTAGCAAGTGTATATTGTGCTTTTGTTACATAGAAATTGCCAATAGTATAATAGGCTTCTGAACCAGTTATGGTGTTGCTGCGCTCGCCTACCGATTGCTGTTTCATGTGTGTTTGCGCCATACTATCCAAAACAATCATCTGCTGGTAACTGCTTTCTGCCTGGGGATATTTCCGGAGCGAAGAATAGCAATCTCCAAAAGACGCCGCTACTATTTCCTTGTCAATATATCGTGGTGGTGGATTTTGCTGTACAAAGGTTTGTAAAAACGAAAGCGCTTCTTTTTTTCGATCTTTATAAAGAAGCGCATGGACAATTTCTCCGCAGATTGGAAACAGGTATTCGGTTCTGTAATCTACCAGATGGGCTAATGCTTTTTGGTAGTAAGCCAGACTATTATCAATATCGCCTATCGCTTTGTAAGCAGTTGCCAGTTGTGAATAAACAACGCCACCCGAAAAGTTCTCTTTGTGTATTGACTCCATATTGGTTACCGCAGCCAATGCATAGTACAAGCTGATATTGTAATTTCCTTTCAGCGTGTTGATTTGTGAAAGATCAGCATAATCTCGGTAAAGCGTTTTTGAGCCCAGCGTTTGCCTGAGTTCAATAGCTTGGTGCAGTTCTGCTTCTGCCAAGCTAAGATAGCCAAGACGCAACTTGTGTAAAAAAGCTAGGTTTTCTAACAGCTCAATCTCATCTTTTGAACTGTTTAGTTTTTTATACAACGTTAATGCCTGACCGATATTAGAGACAACCTCATTGTAAGTACTGTCCGTATGTGGCATGTATGTTCCTAATTCGCCCCACCAATGTGCTTCTTCTGCTATATCACCCCTAAGATGACACTCTTCAATGATCCGTTGAAAACAGTGTCGTCCGTTTGCTATATCACCTAAGGCAAAGTAATACTTCGCCTTTACGCACAAACTTTGGTAAAGCCAGTGATCGGAATGTATAGAATCGCTTAGTTTCTCGGCATGAAGAATATACGGGTAAGCGCTATCTATATTTTGCTTCAATTCGCCAGGACGAAAAAGATAACGTTCACCAATCATAATCAATATATGCACTTTTAAAGGTCCTGCAACAGCATTGGCAACAGCTAAGGCAGAACTCATTTCTTTTTGTTCTGCAAAAGAATTGGCGTAAAGAAAAGTAGCATCATTGTAACCTGATGGATAACGAAGGGAAGCACTTAGCGTTTTTGCCTGCTGCGCCATTAATAAAGCACTATCCAGGATATTCTTTGTGTCAGGCATCTGGTATAGATATAAGCTATCAAGCTGAAGTAACAACCGAACTTTGGTGGTATCCGGTTTTCTGTTTTCATATGCCGTTCTAAGTTCATCCAACGTTGGAATTCTATACTGCGCAAAGACAGGTATTGTTGCGATGAATATAAATGTGGATAGCAGCAATCTGATCATAGAAGCCGGTTAGTAAAGCAATGTATCATTTATTCTGTATGTGATTACATTCATCAATGATGGAAGCTCATTTCAACATACTCAACAGAGGACATGCAGCAATCATCATTACCTCTTTATTCTATTTAAAAACGAGCACTTATCAATAGTTATCTCAGTCTGATTTGTTCTAACTCCAACTGATCTATTCGCGCATTTTATCAAACCCAGCAAAGCTGTTGATAAATATATGATCTTATCAACGGCTGACGAAAGTATTCAGCAGCCTACAAAGATGGAACAAACGAAAGAGGGGAAGAATGTACAGGTAACGGATTTTATTATCTCAAATCGTTCTACCAAACATAACTGCGTCAAAACAACTATTGTCGAATATAAAAGGAAGATGGTATTGACACAAAAAACCATAATCCCGCCATTGACATTCCCTGGTCCTGCATTGAATTTTGTGTTATCAAATTTATTGATAAACATAAACACTCAGACATGAAAAAGTTAATGACAGTTTTATTGATTGTATGCGCTGCTTTTATCAGCAACACGGGGTGCAGCAAAGACGACAACCCTACATCTACTTCAAAAACATTTGTATTAGTACATGGAGCCTGGCAGGCAGCTTATGTATGGGATAGCGTGAAAGCGCAGCTCGAAAAAAACGGGCAAAAAGTGGTAGTCGTTGAACTGCCCGCACACGGCAATGATACGACCTCTCCGGCTGTTGTAAACATGACTGTATATCGCGATAAAGTAATCTCTGCCATGAGCAAGATTACTGGCAAGGTGATATTGGTAGGTCATAGTATGGGCGGTGTTGTAGTAACAGAAGTGGCAGAGAAAATACCGGCTCAAATTGAGAAACTGGTGTACATCGGCGCCTTTGTTCCGGCGAATGGTCAGTCGTTGCTTTATCTATCTTCTTTGGATAAACAATCTCACCTGGGACCATCCATTGTGCCCTCCGATAATGGATTAACATTAGACATTTTGCATGACAGCATTGTTCCTGTTTTTTGCGCTGATGCATCGCTCAGTACACAGCAATTGGTATTGAATCAATTCAGGAAAGAACCGGCTATTCCATTCGGAGATACCGTGCGAACGACAGATGCGAATTGGGGTAAAGTCGATAAGTATTATATCCATACCACGCAGGATAATGCCATTGGTACTGATTTGCAAAACCAGATGGTATCAGCGGCTCATATCACAAAAGTGTATTCATTATCAACCAGCCATTGTCCTTTCTTATCGAAGCCCGCCGACGTAACAAATTTGCTGCTGCAAATAGCAAGGTGATATGGCATACAAACAAAAAGCTGTACTTCATCAAAACATACCAGGAAACTTTTCTCTAATGGAACAGTTGCACAATCAATTCACCTCTATCATTGACGCTGTTATTCATTTACATAACCAAGGTTTTACGGCTGACTTTGGTATATGGGATAACAGATTGTTTTGTACACAAGCGAAATGTTTTTTTACGCCGGAACAATTTGATGTGTTGGAAGTGTACAGTTTCGATGGTGAAAATGATTACAAAACAGAAACGGTTTTATATGTTATCGAATGCTATGGTGTTGCAAAAGGAATTCTCTTACAAACTATTTATAAGACGGTTCATAACGAGCCAAACATTTTAGTTCAAAAACTCCGGAAATTCTGGAAATAGATATTCCTGTTTAAAGCTCGTTTTGGTAATAAAATAACGTCAGTTTAAAAAAATAAAAATTATGAAAGACACAGTAAAAGAGATTCAGGCTTTAGGTATGCCTTGGGAAAAAGAATATGGATATGCACAGGGAATTAAATGTGGCAATTTAGTTTGGTTAGCTGGTCAGGTAGGTCATGATGAAAATGGAAACCTGTTAACCGGCATGGAAGCGCAGATGGATCAGGCTTATTCCAACATACGAAAGTTGTTACAAAGCTTCGATATGGAAATGGATACGGCTGTAGAGGAAGTTCTGTATGTGCTGGATATAAAAGCAGCATTTGAGGCTAGAAAAAACATGGGTAGAAAATGGTATCCGGATCCGATGAAAGTAGCAAGCACCTTGGTTGAAGTAACAAAGCTTGCCTTAGAAAATCAAGTCGTTGAAATTAAAATCATAGCTCACTTGTAATATCTAATTATGGAAAATAAAATCAACATTATCCTGGTTCACGGCGCCTGGGCAGATGGCTCGAGCTGGCATAAAGTGATTCCGCTTTTACAAGCTGCCGGTTACAATGTATTGGCAACGCAACATCCGTTAACCAATCTGAAAGACGATGTAGAAACCGTGCGCCGTTTAGCCGAAGCACAAGACGGCAAAACACTGCTGGTTGGGCATTCATACGGAGGCGCTGTCATTACAGAGGCAGCCAATCAATGTCCGAGCGTTGCAGGTCTTGTTTATATCGCCGCTTTTGCGCCGGATGCCGGCGAGAACTTAGGTGAGCTTTCGCAACGTGCTGTACCTGCTTCAGGCAATGCTTTCGTTCATCCGGATAAGTATGGAATGTTATGGATAGATCGGAATAAATTCAAAGAAAGCTTTTGTCAGGATGTAGCAGAAGAAGAGGCAGCCGTTATGGCGGCTGTACAAAAGCCAATCGCCATACAATGCTTTACAGATAAGATAACCAACGCCGGCTGGAAAAGCCTTCCGTGTTGGTACCAGGTATCTGAAGAAGACAATATGATAGCAGCAGACCTTGAGAAATTTATGTGCGAACGTATGCATCCAAAAGCAATGCTTTCTTTACCAACCGGTCACGCGCCGGTGTTATCTTACCCAAAGGCAATTGCAGAATTTATTGATAATGCTTGTAAGCAATTGTAGGTAGATGCTGACTTCTATTTCATGTATTCTAAGGCGGTAGAAATTCTGATTATGAACCTTTTTTATTTCTTACATAAGCATCAGTGCAGGGATATATACGATGCGGTTGCAGAAGCTGTAAAAAGTCTTATCAACAGAGGCTATACGATTGACTTTGACAAAGATGAATTTAAATGTTTTCTCGTCAATGACTTTGAGATTGATGAGCTCTACCGCTTCGAAGGTATGAGCGATCCTGCAGATGAAACCCTTGTGTATGCTGTCTCATCTAAGCGTTTTGCTTTGAAAGGCATTATTGTCAATGCTTATGGTATCTATGAAGATGAAGAAATAGCCACCCTTGTTCAAAAGTTTACGCTTCACCGCCAACATTCATGGTTATGAAACTATACTTCCTCATTGCAGTTGTATTCCTGCATTACCTGTTATCTCTCGGATACATACTTTCCAAAAGGCAATGCATCAGACTGCTTGCTTTTATCGAATGCAAAACTAGTCTTTATAACGGTATTAACGCGGTGATTGATTTTTCTTCAGTTGATCTCTCTTTTGTACCGTTACTTATTATACTAAAATGTGCAACAATCCTTGTCACAAAAATTACAGTCCATATCGTAAAAGAACAATAGTAGTTAAACGGGAAATTTTATCACAGAAGAGCAGGGATAAGTATTCAGTTATACAGATAACAATTTAAAGAAAACACATGAAAACATCAGCCGCAGTAAAGAAAGTTGTTATAATTGGTGGCGGGTTTGCCGGAACCAATCTTGCCATGAAATTATCGGCGTCCCGGCATTATGATGTCATGCTCGTTGACCGAAACAATTACAATTTTTTTCCGCCTTTGCTGTACCAGGTAGCCACCAGTTTCCTGGAGCCTTCCAGCATAAGTTATCCCTTTAGAAAACTATTTCGCAGGAATAAAGTTCACTTCAGATTGGGAGAGCTTGTTAGAATAGAACCGGAGACTCATTCCTGTTATCTAAATGACGGTACACTGCATTACGATTATCTCGTGCTGGCAACCGGAGCTGCCATTAATTTTTATGGCAACGAAAATATAAAGCAATATGCGGTACCCATGAAGACATTGAACGATGCTTTGCTCATGCGAAATAGGTTGTTAAAAACACTGGAACAGGCAAGCCAGACAACTGACCAAAAGGAAAGAAAAAAGTTGCTGACAATAGTGGTTGCAGGCGGCGGACCTACAGGCGTAGAAGTAGCTGGCATGTTGGGCGAATTAAGGAAAAACATTACCGCAAAAGATTACCCGGAATTACAAAATGAAGAGAGCGAAATTTACTTACTGGAAGGTAGCTCCCGGCTGTTAAATGGAATGAGCCAGCATTCACATGATGATGCGCTGCATGCTTTGCAAAAGCTAAACATAAACGTACTATTAAACACGCTAGTTACCGACTATAACGGAGAGAAAGTAACCTTGTCAAACAATCAAACGATTGAAACAGTAAGCCTAATCTGGACGGCAGGTGTAGCGCCTGTTGTGTTTGAAGGAATTCCCCCAACCAGCATTGGAAAAGGCAAGCGTATGCTGACGGATGAATACAATAAGGTGAAAGGAGTTGAAGATATTTATGCCATTGGAGATACTTGCCTGCAAACAACCGATGAGCACTTTCCCAATGGACATCCGCAACTGGCACAGACTGCGATTCAACAAGGCGAGCATCTGGCGAAGAATTTTATAGCCATGGCAGCAGGCAAACCGCTGCAACAATTTAAGTATTGGGATAAAGGAACAATGGCTGTAATAGGACGTAACAAAGCAGTGGTTGACCTTACAAAACCGCTTCTGCATTTTAAAGGGCTTACTGCTTTACTGATGTGGTTGTTCGTTCATGTTGCTGGGCTTTTGACTTATCAAAACAGGATAAGAACTTTATATAATTGGATAATCGCTTACCTAACGAAAGATCAGTCGTTGCGAATGCTGATACGTCCGCAGGAAGAATTACAAACAACAATAAAAAAAGAGAATTATGAACTCCAGAATGAATATCAAAAACATTGAGCCAGGAGTATATGAAGCGATGCTGGCAGCAGAAAAGCAAATCAGCAAATTCGGGCTTGATCCTAAGCTGAGAGAGTTAATCAAAATTCGTGTGTCGCAGATCAACGGCTGTGGTTATTGCCTGAACCTGCATACATCTGATGCAAGAAAATTAGGCGAAACGGAGCAGCGGATTTTTACGCTGAGTGCCTGGCATGAAACGCCTTTTTTTACAGAAGAAGAAGGAGCTGTTTTTAAACTGGCAGAGGAAATAACATTGATCTCAGAGCATGGTGTTTCAGATGAAACGTATAACAAAGCGGTTACGTTTTTTGGGGAACAAAAAGTGGCGCAATTGATACTGGCTATCATAACAATCAATAGCTGGAACAGAATTGCTATTACTACACATATGGTTGCCGGGAAGGATTAAGCAGCACTTTATAATTGACATAATTTTCGTTAGCTGTTATTACAATATTCCCACGTTTCGTAAAAAAGATGTACTTGCAACTTTACTCTTCCTAATTACCGATAATTTCAACTCCTAAACCCTTTATCTCTACATTGACAAAGCCTCTCGCATCAAATAGTTTTGCCTAAATAAACAAGTATGAATACCTCTAAAATTTTCACTATGATAATGACAACCGCTATTATGACAACAGGCAATGTTGTTGAAGCAAATGCGCAGCAGGACACTATGAAATCGAGTCCTACAGATTTGGTAAACGCATTGCATAGTGCCTTTGGCGAGCACCATGCTAGAGCCGTACATGCCAAGGGAATTATTTTTGAAGGCACTTTTACGCCAAGTGGGGAAGCCGCCACACTTACTACAGCCAAGCATTTGCAAAAACAGGGAAGCAAAATGATAATTCGATTTTCTGACTTTACCGGGATACCAGATATTCCCGATAATATCGGCGCTGCCAACCCACGCGGAATGGCGTTGAAATTCATTTTGCCTGATGGCGAAACAACAGATATTGTTTCGCATAGTTTTAATGGTTTTCCGACGGAGAATTCAGACCAGTTTCGCGAGTTGTTGCTCGCTATTGGCGCCAGCGGCGCTGGCGCTGCAAAACCTACCGCTCTCGACAGTTTTTTAGAAACACATCCGGTGGCCAAAACATTTCTCACGACACAACATACGCCTGCCAGCTATGCCAGCATCAGTTATTTTGGTGTAAATTGTTTTCAGTTTACCAATGCGGAAGGTGTTTCTCATTTTATCCGGTATCAGTTTGTTCCAATGGAAGGCGAACAGCTTCTAACGGGAGCACAATTAGCAGAAAAAGGTCCTGACTATTTGATCAACGAAATAAAAGAACGAATTGCTAACAAACCTGTTTACTTTATCATGTATGCGCAACTAGCCAAAGCTGGTGATGTGATTGAAAATCCGTCTGTCGCATGGTCAGATAATAACAAGCGAGTTAAGTTGGGTGTCATTGAAATTAAGAAGTTGGCGGATAATAGTGTGGCAGCAGACAAGCAGTTGTTTTTTATCCCGAATAACATACCTGATGGAATAAAAACGGCTGACCCAATGCTTGATTTTCGGGCTCATGCTTACCCGGTTTCAGTGAAAGAGAGACAATGAAGAATACTGAGTTGTCGCTCCTTCCACAGCGGTATCGGCTCTTTTTGCATCGCTACGGTTATCATATCTGCATCTTCTTCAAAGGCATAATAGTTATCGCCGTTCCTAAGTAGTACAATGGCATCCGGTATCTTGTTTTCAACTTGTACCAGGCTTCGCAGGTATCGTTCGGAGTAACGGATTGCTTTTCGTTTTAATGATATTGACCTCTCCTGATGTCATGCAATACTTCCTTATTAGGTACTAAGGCAAGTTGTATCAGCTTATACACTTCCTTATCCGTAATGCGCACTTTAGACCAGTTGTTGAAAATGTCTTCTTCGGCGGTTTGCATCAATGTATTTTAGTTCTGGCAGACGGATATCTATTTGACTTTTTGTTGTTAACTTCAACTTTACATTTTCAATTGGGCAGCAGTTCCGGGCTGGACGTTATAAAATATCCCACCTGCAGAAATACCTGTCCGTTAGCTGCAGTTACAGGACAATGGAGTCAGCATTTTGGACACTTGAAAACAGAAGAGGATTTGCAAGACGATAGGCAGTGGTAGCCTATAAGTTAGAATTAATCACTAACAACTAAGAGAAATTGAAGGAGCTAACCCTTTCTGTAAATATTTGGAAAGGTTTGTCTTTCGTTAAGAATACCGGGATGAGTATAACGGATATGGCGGGTTTATTAGAAAGGGCGAAAACATAATGTTCAACTTCAACCTAAGGTCTTTTGCTCCCAGAAATCGTGACTATTTCCGGGAAGCGACACAGAGAGCTTTGATCAAATTAAAATTTCAAAACAACAATCAAAATGAAGGCATTGAATTTCTGTTGACAACTTTATTGGACATGCATAAAAGAATAAAGAAAGGTGAAGACCGGATGCTGTTAAAGGACACGAGAATAATTGAACCTGAACCAACAGAAAAATTTGGTCTAGCGCAATGCAGAGTGAACTAGCCGTTAAATTCGTCAATGCCAAAGAGCTTACCGCGTAGTTACAGGGCAACCACGGAAGGACTCCATTTTTGTTTGATGTTAATGTGACGCGACTCTTATTAGGAGGTTGCTTATTTACCCTTACTAGTTTATAGTCGAAAATATTTTCGACACCGCTTCTGTTGCAGAATGCACTTGCAGCTTTTCGTAAATTCTTTTTAGGTGAGAGTTTACGGTATGGAATGTAATGCTGCCTGCATCGGCAATCATTTTATAGCTCATCCCTTTTGCAAGCATCGACAAAATTTCAATTTCCCTTTCTGTCAGGTCAAAGGGGTTTTTACTTTTATGAGGGATTTGCTGTGTCAGCATGTTGAGCACTTTGCGTGCAACGGACGGTGTCATGGGTGCCCCACCTTCTAAAACATCGCGAATCCCTTCGATGAGCTGATCAGGTTTTGTTTTCTTTAAAAAATAACCATCGGCGCCGGCTTGTATGGACGTAAATATCTTTTCATCATCTTCAAAAACGGTCTGCATTATAATGAAGACATCCGGAGCGCATTTCTTTAGTCTTTTCAACCCTTCAATACCGTTGGTTCCCGGCATATCAATATCCATCAGCACAACATCAGGTTGCATTTCAATAATGTCGGATTCCACATGATTGCAGTTCTCCCTTGATCCCACAAATTTCATGTCGGTCGAACTTTCTATCAAAAGTTGTAAGGCTTCATGTCGGCCATGGTTATCGTCGTATACCAATATTTTTATTGCCACAGCGTAAAAGTATTATAACTATCCTTTTTGGTATCTCCCTAATTTTAGGGAAGCAACCGTTCTGTTTTATAAAGCGAATGGTCAATTGCCTTCTCTTATTGAGCTATATCTTAAAACGTAATTGAATGGCAGTTCCTTCTCCAACGGTACTGGAAACCGTTAATGTACCTTTCAACGTCTCTGCCCGCTTTTTCATGGTGAACATGCCATTGCCTTTTTCTGTGTTTGCGGTGTCGAAACCTTTTCCATTGTCATTAATTCTTAGCGTTACCACATTCCCATCTAAGATCATTTCAATCCACAAACTTTTGCATTCTGCATATTTTGCGGCGTTATTGATAACTTCCTTGTAAATGAGGTAAAAGTTCTTTCGCTCTTCCATGTTTAACTTCACATCATTCAGGTTTTCATCGAAGTCTAAATGCAGTGAACAACCTGATGTATCAGCAAATTCTGCTGCGATGCTGCGCATCCGAACCATGATGTTCTCAAAACGGTCGTTACGCGTATTGATCATCCACACAATATCATTCATGGCTTCCATCGATTGCTGGGTGTATTCCGTTATCTTTTGCAGCAGTGGCGCCGTATCATGATTTGTTCTTGCCTTTTGTTGCGCCACATTGCTGAATATGTAAATATTGCTGAGGTTAGAACCCACTTCATCGTGCAGGTCTCCGGCTATCCGGTCGCGGATAGCTTGCAGTTTTACTGTCTGAGCCAGCCTGTACCGGTAAAAGCTATATGCAATCAATAGTATGGCAATGGCAACTGCTGAACGAAACCACCACGTCATATACCAGGGCGGAAGAATAATCAACTGAACAGAAGTTCCGTTTTCGTTCCAGACGCCATCATTGTTGCTTCCCTTCACCCTGAAAGTATAAGTGCCGGGATCAAGGTTCGTATAAGTGGCGCTATGGGTATTGCCTGAGTGAATCCAGTCTTTATCCAATCCCTCAAGTTTGTATTGATACAGGTTTTGTTCGGGGTTTGTAAAGTCCATGGCGGCAAATTCGAAAGAGACAAAATTTTGCTCGTAAGACAACGTAACCTTTTTTGTTAGATAAATAGCTTTTGTTAGCGGGGAACCTTTCGGTTGAACAGGCACAGGTTGGTTGCGAATTTTTAAGCCGGTAATGACAACTTGCGGAATCGCTTTATTATTCAAAATCTCCCGCGGGTAGAAATAATTGAGTCCATTCACTCCGCCAAAAAAAAGGCAGCCATTCTTAGTTCGATAGTATGCTCTCCTGTTAAATTCATTACTCTGTAGTCCGTCTTTGTAATCGAAGTTCCTGAAGCTTTTCTTTTTAGGATTAAAACAAGATAATCCTTTGTTGGTACTCATCCATAAGTTGCCGTCTTCGTCGGGTAATATACCGTAGATCACATCATTCGGCAATCCATCTTTCACAGTGTATCTGATGCAAGTCCCCGTCTGTATATCCATCCGGTTCAGACCGCCACCGCTTGTGCCTACCCACATATATTTTTGGGGCTGCGCAGGATCGAGGCACAAACTAAAAACAGCGTTTGAACTGAGGGAAGTACTGTCGGTTAATTGATTCTGGTAAACGTGCCACGCTGCATCAGCCAAATGAAAGTGCAATAACCCCTGCGTTGAACCCAACCAAATATTCCCACTCGAATCTTTGATGGCACATTGAACAAAATCAGGATATTCCTTGTTGTCCCGAACCGGTAAAGGGTAGTCAATCGCTTTTCGGTTTTTATTCAGGTAGCGTAGTTTGGTGCTATCCGCAAACCACGCCCCTTCACTATCACTAGCAAATGGGGCATCAAGAAGATGTGTAAAGATTTCGTGTGCATTTTTATGTTTAGTTATTGAGGGCATATCAATTACTTTATCTGTTGTCCCTCTCATACCAGCCCATAGAAGTACACTATTTCCGAAAACAATGTTGCCGTCATCGGCTTTTCCGATTAAATATACAGATGAGTTGCCTGTATGATGAAATGTTTCGGAGCGTGTATTGCGCTTTAATAAACCATAGCCACCGGTCCCGACCCAAAGCAAACCGCTGCGGTCGATAAAAGCTCCGTAGGTGTGCAATAGCGTTTGGGATATGCCTGAGTCCTTTGCTACAACATAAGCCGTCTCACCTGAACGGGTATCGAAAAAGGCGAGTTTGCCCCCGATGGAAAACCAAATGATACCCTGTTTGTCAAACGACGCCTGAGGAATATCCCTATAATTTTTAACCAGTGGAATTTCGAAATTTTTTTCCGGATTACCGTTTTTTTCATTCAAGCGAATTATGCCGCCTTCATGAAAAAGATAGAGCTTTCCCTGTGCGGTATCTTCCAACAATTGCACAATCTGATTGGAAGAGGTGACTTTTTTATTTTGCTTAAGCAGGTACTTATCCAAATTGAACTCAACTGACCAGTTTTCCGTTTTTTCATCTTCGAGTTTATATAGCACATTCTCTTTTGTATCTGCTATGTAAATGCCGCCCCCTTTGGTGATGAATGTGATAAACGCGCCGGATCGAAAAGGTAGTTTGATCTGATGGATTGAAACATCGGCAGTAGACGCCCTTCCTTTTTTATGTATCGATAGTCTCTCTAATTTACCAGAGATTTGCACCCAGATGTTTCCATAGCTGTCTTCCGAAATAAAACTTACGGGGCCGGGTGAAAGGGAGGCTGCATTGCCATCCTGGTGCTTTATATGAGTAAAGGTTTCTGTTTCGCGGTCAAACAAATCTAACCCGCCCGAAACGGTGCCGATCCAGAGCCGGCCTTGCGAATCTTCAAACAAAGATTGCACATAACTTTCGGTGATTGAGGTCTCGTCTTGTGCATCATGACGATATACCACAAAGTGATAACCATCGTACTGGTCTAGTCCATCTAAGGTAGCAAACCACATAAAACCATAACGGTCCTGAAAAATGCGGATTACCATCCCCTGTGAAAGTCCGTCGTTGATAGAAAGTGCAGTAAACGCTAATGCTTTACCGGTCGGCTGACAGGCTGCACGGCTATATGGCAAAAGCAAGCTGCAAAGCAGCACAAAAAATAATCGGATTGGATTTTATTTAAAATTTGAAAAATGGCAGACTAACGTCTTGGCTTCATAACCGGGTAAAGATAATTAGTAATATTATAAGTCGCTTATTAGACGGCTTTCAGGAAGAAACCGCCGCCCGGATGGCATGAAACCAGGGCAAAATACAATTGCTGGCTTTAAAACCAGGAGCAAAACCTATCCCTAATTTTAGGGATTGTCTCCCGCTGTTTTACTGGTCACCTTTGCGCCGTTCTTTTCTGACCAACAACTATGGTAGCCGGCATTGTGAGAGAGTATTCTGATGCACAATGCTTCTTTCACAAAGTTGAACACCTTGTCCTGCGGAAAGCATACCATCACTGAGTGTAACCAACAACTAATGAAACGATTGTGTATAGCCAAACGATAGTGCCACCAAAAAAGTTTTTTAATCAATTTATAAAATCCGACGGATCTGTACGATCAAAAATCAATTAAGATGAAATACGTCTACTCTCTTTTTGCAAGTGTATTTTATGTTCTTTTCTACTTCTATCCTAATCAAAGCCTGGCACAATGTACCACGCCAATTCTA
Source organism: Ilyomonas sp. (assembly GCA_964658445.1). Classification (GTDB taxonomy): domain Bacteria; phylum Bacteroidota; class Bacteroidia; order Chitinophagales; family Chitinophagaceae; genus Ilyomonas. The sequence continues at coordinate 2,770 of CAZZZH010000086.1, read as the reverse complement.
CTCCCGGCTGCTAATTATGCAACGGGAACAAGTGCCCAATCTGTTGCCACCGGTGATTTAGACAGAAATACCGCATCCGATATAGTAGTTGCTAACTATAATGACAACACGGTTTCCGTTTATCTGGACAACCAAAACGGACCTTATACAAAGGTCCGCAATTATGCAACAGGAACAGCACCTATGTCTGTTGCCGTTGGAGATCTGGATGGAGATGGATATCCTGATATGGCAGTGGCGAACAGTAAAAGTAATACGGTCTCTGTTTTCATCAACAACGGCAATGGAACCTTTGCAACAGCCGTAAACTATCCAACCGGGTCTTATCCTTATTCGGTTGCTATCGGCGATGTGAATGGTGATGGAAAAGCCGATCTGGCGGTGGCTAATTATTTGGGTAACACTGTTTCCATCTTGCGCAACACTGGATACGCTGTTTTTTCTGCAGCCGTAAACTATGCAACGGGATCGGGCCCTGACTGGGTTGCCCTGGGGGATGTAAACGGGGATGGAAAACCTGATTTGGCTGTGGCAAACAATAGCAGCAATAATGTCTCTGTTCTTATCAACAACCAAAGCGGAAGCTTTGCGGCAGCTGTAAATTATCCAACCGCGGCTAATCCCTCTTCTGTGGCTATGGGCGACATAAATAGTGATGGCAAAGCCGACCTGGCGGTGACAATTGGCGGCAGCAATACCGTCTCTATCTTACGGAACAATGGCAACGGAACCTTTTCCGTAGGACCTGCTTATATAGCGGGATCAGGTCCCAATGCGGTTGCTATGGGTGATGTGAATGGTGATGGACAAACTGATATGGCGGTGACCAACTTCAATTCGAATAACGTCTCTGTATTTACCGGCAAGGGTGACGGAACGTTCCAACCAGTCGTAAACTATGCAACCGGGTCGAATCCGGTTTCTGTTGCCATAGGCGATATGGACGCAAATGGCATAAACGACCTGGCGGTGGCCAACCAAGGCAGTAACAACGTCTCTGTTTTGTTTAGCCGTTGCGTGTCAGCACCGGCGGTGGCCACCAATAGTATGGGTGTAATAACGGCGACGACAGCACAAACCGGCGGCAATGTGACTTCCGACGGGTATGCAACGGTTACAGAAAGAGGAATCGTGTACAGTACCGTTAGCTCTCCTACCATCTCTAACACAAAAGTGATCAGTGGGTCAGGAACGGGCAGCTTCACCGCCAATTTGACCGGCCTGTACGCCAACACCACTTATTATGTAAGAGCGTACGCTATCAACAGCCAGGGCACAAGCTATGGAGACGAAGTAACGTTTACCACAGCCTCGGCTTGCCCCACCACTTTAATTGGGACGGCCGTTAGCTATGCAAGCGGAGTGCTTCCTTATTCAGTTGCCATTGGAGATATAAACGGCGATGGCAAAGCGGATTTGGCGGCAACTAACAGTAATGACAACACTGTCTCTGTTTTTATTAACACCGGCAACGGAAATTTTGCAACTGCGGTTACTTATGCAACCGGCTCTCAGCCTTATTCAGTTGCCATTGGCGATGTAAATGGCGATAGCAAAGCCGATATGGTAGTGGCTAACAGTAATAGTAATACCGTCTCTGTTTTCATCAGCACCGGCAACGGAACCTTTGCACCGGCCGTTACTTATGCAACCGGATCCAATCCTTTTTCTGTTGCCATTGGTGATGTAAACGGAGATGGCATAGCGGATATGGTCGTAGCTAACTATAGCAGCTATACCGTCTCTGTTTTTGTCGGTAAGGGAAACGGAACCTTTGCTTCGGCTGTTAGTTATGCAACTGGAATCCAGCCTCGTTCTATTGTCATCGGTGATGTAAACGGCGATGGCAAAGCGGATATGGCAACTGCGAACTTTAATACAAGTACCGTTTCCGTTTTGATTAACAACGGAAGTGGAACTTTTGCGCCTGCTGTAAATTATGCAACCGGAACACACCCCGTATCTGTTGCCATTGGAGATGTAAACGGTGATGGCAAGCAGGATATGGTAGTGCCCAACTCGAACGGTAGTTCTGTCTCTGTTTTTATCAGCAAAAGCGACGGAACCTTTGCGGCAGCCATTAACTATGTAACTGGATCTGGCCCTTACTCTGTCGCTATCGGGGATCTGAACGGTGATGGCATCGGTGACATAGCCACGGCAAACTACAATGTGGGTAATGTCTCTGTTTTACTGAGCCGTTGTGCCTCAGCACCAACGGTAACAACCAATAGTGCAGGTGGTATTACCGCCACCACGGCACAGGTGGGAGGCAGTGTAACGTCTGACGGTGGCACAATGGTTACGGAAAGAGGAATTGTGTACAGTACTGTTAGCAGTCCTGTCATCTCCGATTCAAAAGTTATGAGCGGGTCGGGAACAGGCAGCTTTACAACCAACCTCGCCGGTTTACTTGCCAACACCACTTATCATGCAAGGGCTTATGCGACCAACAGTGCAGGCGTAAATTATGGTAATGAAGTCACGTTCATCACGGCAGCTCCTGCCTGTACATCATCCTCTGTAGTTGCAGCCGTAAATTATGCATCTGGGAACGTTCCTTATTGTGTTGCTATGGGTGATGTAAATGGAGATGGAAAAGCTGACATGGCTGTTACTAATAGCATTGATAGTACTGTGTCTATTTTCATAAATACTGGAAGCGGAGTCTTTGCTGGGGCTGTAAATTATACATCGGGTTCTTGGCCTGTTTCTGTAGCTATTACCGACGTAAACGGAGACGGGAAACCAGACTTGGCTGTAGCGAACT
>CAZZZH010000085.1:7943-16354 GCA_964658445.1 Ilyomonas sp. | reverse complement strand
GGGTATAAAATGATACCCCCGTTTTGTAGTGTGAACAAGCACTTTTCTATATCGCTTTCAAATGCGTTTATCATTGTCTTTCTTTACTAAAAAATCGGCAGCGTCAATAGCTTTTTGCATATTCATTTGCACCAGGCATTGCGGCAGCGGCGAGAGTTTACAATAATTTTTTACACAAGGCTCGCAAGGCAATGAACCATTGCGCACCGCCATTGCTTTCGGGTTTTGATAAGGTCCTGTATTTCTTTCATCGCCGGCACCCGTTATTACTATCAGCGGGATGCCCGACGCGCTGGCTATATGCGCCGGTCCGCTGTCGCTGGTTATCATCAGCGAAGCGTTTTGGATAAGGCTTTGCAGCTCTGGTAAAGTGGTCTTACCAACTTTGTTTTCAATCTCATTTTTGTTGGGCAGGTGTTGCAGTACTTCTTCCACATAAACTGCTTCTTTTGGCGCGCCAATTATTATGATGGGCAATGAAATTTGCTGCTGTATCAATGTGATTAATTCCACTGCTTTTTCCACCGGCAGCCGGCTGGTGATGGACTCAGAGTTCGTATTGACGATCATGTAAGATTCAATGTCAGTCTGCGTTTGCAGGTGAGGCAGCCGAACAACTGGTGACATGCTGGCAACAGAAGAATCATATTGTTGAATAAGAGAAGCATAGTCTTCTACTCTGTGTTTCCCAACTGGTTTGTAATAAGTATGCGTTAGCAAAAAACTCCTGCCTTCGGCGCGAAAACCTATGCGTTTTTTAGCACTGCTTGCATACGCCATCACTGCCGAAGAAAAGGAATCTGGCAGTACAAAAAACAAATCGAAATTCTGTGGTTTCAACACTCGTTTTCCAAACTTCCAAACACCGCGGATACCTTTGTATTCCTGCTTTGAAAACACAAACACCTCATCGGCTTCCGGTAAGGTACCTACCAAATCTTCCAATCCTTTTTTTGTAATGACAGCGATAAAAGCATTGGGATAAGCCTGACGCAACAAATACAAAAAGCCCAAGCTCATTACGGTATCGCCAAGCCAGTTGGGCAAGCGCACGCAGATCTTTATGTGTGAAGTGTTTTGCTGCATACTTTATCAAACAACAAAAGGTCTTAATTAAGACCTTTTGTTTTGCAAATATGAGTAATGTTCTCTACTTCGTTTTCTTTTCTACATCGCCATCGATGGTAAGAATAATCGGCTGCTGGAACTTTGCAAATTTCACCGTTACTTCTTTCTCAAAATGACCTTCTGCTTCAGCATTGTAGGTCACTTTAATGGTTGAGGTTTTATCCTTCATAATCGGCGTTTTCTGAAATTCAGGTGTTGTGCATCCACATCCCGCCAGTGCAGATTCAATGATCAGCGGCTTACCGGAAACGTTGGTAAACGTAAACTCGGTAGTTACCGGCGTGCCTTGTTTTATTTTACCAAACGAATGCTTGGTTTCTGTAAACTTTGCCGGCGAATCCTGTGGGAAACCGGCAACAGTAAAAGCGAGGAATAAAAACGAAAGAATGTATTTCATAAACATAATATCATTTATTTAGAAGACGGCTTCATACCCTGAACGGCACCATTGGCAGGAGCTGCATTGTCAGGAGTATCAAATGTTTCACCATGAAAATGGATTTGTTTGCTCAAACCATTGTCCAGAAAAATGGTCACATTTTTTGTAAATCCCCCTTTCGAACTACCATTAAAACCTACTTTAATTTTGAAGGTTTCACCTGGCGCATATGGACCTGGTTTCCATACCGGCGTTGTGCAACCACAACCCGCCTGAACATTCTGCAATTTAATAGAGTCGGAACTAACATTTTTTACAGACACTTCGTATTCTATTGGCTTACCGAAAGGTATTTTGCCCATGTCGTGGTCTGCGTCGCTAACCTGTATAAACTTATCAATATCCTGTGCTATAGGCTTAGTTGAAGTAGGGGCAGTTGCAGGAGTAGTTGATGTTTGTGCGTGAGCGGCAGTGAGGATCAATAATGTGCTAAACGCGACCATCAGTTTTTTCATAATCATTTTGTTTTGTTGTGCAATATAATTCAATTGTCTGAAGTAAAAAGGCGAGCCATTCCGCAGCCCGTTTTACTAACAATATTTTAAGTGTCTCAGATGAAGGCTTTGCCCGTTAGTTTAATCAAGCGAAAACATTATTGTTCCCAATCGGGAAGTTCCTTTAATTCTGATGCTGCGCCATTTGCCAGGCGCCAGCCTTTGCTATCATTACCATTACTGATGATGAGATACGAACAACAACCGGCTAGATTGTAGTGGATCGCCTGCATGAGGGTGCTTTCCGTTACCGCAACTTCGGGCTGCTTGCATTCGATTATCATCCAGGGTTTCGACTGTTTGTAAACGACAATATCACACCGTTTTTTTACCTCGCCGATTAGTATCTCTTTTTCAATTGCAAATAAAGAAGCGGGATATTGCTTAACGGTAATCAAGTAGTTAATCCAATTTTGTCTTACCCATTCTTCCGGCGTGAGACGCACCCATTTTCGGCGTACCGGGTCCTTAATAAACTCTTTTCCTTCCTGCGTTTTAATATCAAATTTGGGGTGAGGAAAGACGACGTTGAACATGGTACAAAGCTACCTAATGACGATAAGTATATTTGCCAAATTTTCTTCCTGTGAAAACAAGAGCAGACATTGTAAACAACTGGCTACCGCGCTATACCGGTGAAAAATTAGACAACTTCGGAAGTTATATTTTACTTACTAATTTCAGCAACTACGTTCACCTGTTTGCTGAATGGAACAATACCAAAGTGGTCGGGCTGGATCGTCCTTATCAATGCGCGACAGCTAATGGCATCACGATCATCAACTTCGGTATGGGCAGCGCAGGAGCCGCCACCATTATGGATTTGCTGAGTGCCATTAACCCGAAAGGTGTATTGTTTTTAGGTAAATGTGGTGGCTTAAAGAAACGAAATAAATTAGGCGATCTGATTCTTCCCATAGCCGCCATTCGTGGCGAAGGAACGTCCAACGATTACTTTCCGCCGGAAGTGCCAGCGCTGCCTGCCTTTGCTTTGCAACGTGCCGTTTCCACCACCATCCGGGAAAACAAAGTAGACTATTGGACAGGCACTGTTTATACCACCAACCGCCGCATCTGGGAGCACGACGATAAGTTTAAAGAGTATTTGCGCAGCGTTCGCGCTTATGCCATAGACATGGAGACGGCAACTATTTTTACCGTTGGTTTTTATAATAAAATTCCCACCGGCGCATTATTATTAGTAAGCGATCAGCCAATGATTCCTGAAGGTGTAAAGACAGCGGAAAGCGATAAATTAATTACCTCAAAGTTTGTGGAACGGCATTTAAAAATCGGTATTGATTCGCTGAGGCAACTGATAGAAAAAACAACAACGGTGCGGCACTTGAAATTTGAATAAATGCGTTTATTCTCCTTCTAGTTTACTCCGCATTTGCTCGCTCGTCTGGCGGCTGCCATCGTGGCTCCAGCCGGGTGCTTTCAGGACGTATTTTATTTTTTCACGCCAGCCAATATCACTTCTCTTGACATCGCTTTTAATGCTTTTCCATTCGTGAAAAACAATGTTGACAGCATTAGGCTTCTTGATGTGAGAGACAAGCCCATATTGTATCGGCTCATACTCTTCTGCGCTTAGTTCTTTCTGAAAAGTACCAAACAACTTATCCCAGATGATGAGAAACATACCCATATTCTTGTCCAGATATTTTGCATTGCAGGCGTGATGTACACGATGATGTGAAGGCGTTACAAACAAGTGTTCCAGCGGACCTAATTTGCCAATGATATCTGTATGCACCAGCGTCCCCCAAATTTGCGTGGCAGAATACATAAACACAATGTCGAGTGGCTTGAAACCAAGCAAAGCCAATGGAATAAAATAGACAAACCGGTACAAAGGTTCGAAAACAGAAGACCGGAAACCAACCGAAAAATTAAGCTGCTGACTGCTGTGATGCGTAACGTGAACCGCCCAGAACAAACGCACCTGATGATCGAAACGATGAAGCCAGTAATACAGAAAATCTTCAGCAATCAGCAAAATAAACCAGTAAAGAAGCGGGTTGGAAATGCGTATAGTGGAAAACTGGTAGAGATAAGCGAAGATAGCTAAGTAAGTTAAGCGGAAAGCCGCGTCCACAGCGGTGTTCAGCAACATAAGATAGAGGTTAGTAGCAGTACCTTTTACTGTATAAGCCGGTCGATTTTGCAGATGCGTAAGCAGCATCTCAAGCCCAATGATGACAATATAAAACGGCGTAGAAAGTAATAAGAGCCAATATTCCCGTATAGATTCCATGAACGATGTTGCAGTACTGCAAAGTAATGCGTAAAATGGTTGCCATAATTGTAAAATAAAGTCTTGCCATTTTCATGGAACTTCGCTTCATCATGGCAGATTTTATAAATAGCAACTGGCAAAAGACTTCGCTGGATCATCAGAAAGAATACAAGCGATTGCTGCAGCGAGCTGATAAAAATAAAGTATTAAAACAACTGCCGCATCTGCACGAAGAAGCGTTTGAAAACATCAACTGCCTGCAGTGCGCGGCGTGCTGTAAAGGCTATTCGCCGCGTTTTAAAACACCCGATATTAAACGCATTAGTAAGCATTTAAAAATGAAAGAAGGTGCTTTTATAGAAACCTACCTAAAACTTGACAGCGATGGCGACTATGTGGTAAAGTCAACACCATGTCCTTTCCTTGGAGAAAATAACTTTTGCACAATCTACGAAGTGCGCCCTTCCGATTGCGAGCGTTTCCCTTATACAAATGAAGATGTATTGCTAAAACGACAAACCATTACACTGAAAAATTCTACATTCTGCCCGATTGTGGTTTTTGTTTTAGAGAAGCTACTCGATAAATAAACCTTTCCCGACAGCAAGTGCCTGATCGCTTGCAGCCTTTACATTTGCGCCGTGAGACATAGAAAACCGCCCATTATTTTACAGAATATCCTAGTAGAAAAATATGCCGCCGAAGGCAAGTGCATCAGCCGCGTTGATGGCAAAGCTGTGTTTATAGAAAACGTTGTTCCCGGCGATGTAGTAGATGTTTTATTGCATAAAAACAAGAAGGATTGGGCGGAAGGTTCTCCTACGGCTTTTCATCAATATTCAGCCGAGAGAGTGCAGCCCTTCTGTGAACATTTTGGGGTTTGCGGTGGTTGCCAGTGGCAGCATTTGCCTTACGAAAAACAACTAGAATATAAGCAGCAGCAGGTAGCTGATAATTTTGCACGCATTGCCAAAGTAAGTTTGCCGGAAATCAATGCCATCAAGGGCTGCAGTGAAACAAGATATTACCGGAACAAACTCGAATATACGTACAGCAATAAGCGTTTTGTGCCGGATGAAGAGTTTAAACAATTAAGTACTGAAGAGAAAATATTAGCGCACGATAAGAATGTTGGCGGCTATCACACCAAAGGCGTTTGGGATAAGGTAGTAGAGATTAATACCTGCCATCTGCAACCCGAGCCAACCAACGAAATCAGGAAAGCCATTGCTGTTTACGCCAGCGAAAACAAGCTTCCGTTTTACGATATTCGTCAGCATACCGGCTGGCTGCGTAATGTTCAGATTCGCCTGACGACAACAGGTGAGCTAATGGTAAACATAGTGGTAGGTTATGAAGAAAAAAAGCATCAGCTATTATTGCAGAAACACTTGTTAGAACGCTTTCAAAACATTACTACTTTACTGTTTACCATCAACCCGAAATGGAACGATAGTACTAATGACCTCGCTCCGCAAACTGTGTATGGAAGCGGCTTTATCCATGAGCAATTAGATGATTTCCGGTTTAAAATCAGCCCCAAATCTTTCTTTCAAACCAACAGCCATCAGGCAGAAACTTTATACAAAATAACGTGCGACTTTGCACAGCTCGATGGCACACAAACGGTGTATGATTTATACTGCGGCACGGGCAGCATCGGCATTTTTGTAAGCCGCGGCGCCAAGAAGGTGATTGGTGTTGAAATGATTGCCGATGCCATCAGCGATGCCAAAGAAAATGCTGCGTTGAACAACGTTGATCATGCCCAATTTTTTTGCGGCGATGTAACGGAGGTTTGCAACGATGAATTCTTTGAACAGCATGGGCGTCCGGATGTGATTATTAGCGATCCGCCACGCGCCGGCATGAGCGAAAAATTAGTGCAGAAATTGCTTGCTATAGAAGCGCCGTTGTTGGTGTATGTAAGTTGCAACCCGGCTACGCAGGCAAGAGATTTATTGTGGCTCGATCCAAAATACACGGTTACGAAGATTCAGCCGGTCGATATGTTTCCACATACTCATCACATAGAGAATGTAGTGCAATTAACGTTAAAAAAGGAATGACCATCTGTCCTTAACAAGGAATGCAGCAGAAAAAGTAAATCTTTGTCTTATCATTACAGCTATTTCATTTTTCATACACCATGACTGAGTTTAGACCGGGGAGCTTCCAGATTTTACCGACCATAATAAAGAATCTTATTATCATCAATGTACTGATCTTTTTAGTGCAGAAATTTGTAGCGCCTTCCCTTCCTTTTTCTTTAGAAGACTGGTTTGCGCTGCATAGCTGGCAAAGCGAATTGTTTAAACCCTGGCAGCTTATCACGCATCTGTTCATGCATTCTACAGACGATCCGATGCATCTTATCGGGAACATGTTTGCGCTGTGGATATTCGGCTCGGTACTCGAAAATCTATGGGGACCACAACGCTTTCTTATTTTCTACCTTGTCTGCGGCCTAGGCGCAGCGCTCTGCCATTTGATTGTTTTGTATATAGAAAACCAGTCGATGATTGCAGAGTACAATCATATCATTCCAGCGGCGTCAGATTATATGCAGCGGGCAGTTGCTTTTATCAGCAAATACGGCAACGGCTACCGCGCAAGCCCCGAGCAGATTTTAATGTACAACATTAACGAGCCTACCATTGGTGCTTCTGGCGCAGTGTTCGGATGTTTAGCCGCCTTTGGTTATTTGTTTCCGAACGACTACGTCTATTTTTATTTCTTAGTTCCTGTAAAAGCCAAGTGGCTTGTGCTTGGCTACACCGGCTACGAACTCTTTCAGGCTATACAAAACAGTGCTGGCGACAGTGTGGCGCATGTGGCACATCTTGGCGGGGCTTTGTTTGGTGTACTTCTGGTTTGGTTTTGGAACCGGAATAACCGCCGTAATTTTTATTGAACCTTAACGCCTTTTGCAGACATTTGTAAAGATATTTGAATCTCCTATTGTATGGCAGTGATGCGTGAGAATAAACGAAACTCTACTTTATTAGGCTCCGACCGCAATGCGTTGGTATGGCTTATTATTATCAACGCTGTAGTCTTTACTTCTCTTTATTTAATCCAGCTTATTTACCAGCTGGCTGGCAGCGATCTTGTCTCTTATCAAAGCCAAGTGCTGGATTGGTTCATTCTCCCGGCACAGTTGGGCAAGCTGGCTACACGCCCCTGGACGATGCTCCTTTACATGTTTACTCACAACGATTTCTGGGGTTTATTGGGCACTGTTCTTTGGCTTTGGGGCTTTGGTTATATTCTGCAAGACCTCACGGGCAACAAAAAAATTATTCCCATTTATCTATATGGCGGTTTTGTAGGCGCTATCTTTTTTGTGGCTACGCAATATGCCATACCTGCTTTGCGGGTCAACGTAGATTCTGTGTTCCCACTGATGGGCGGCGGGGCGGCGGTGATGGCAATTGCCCTGGCAACTACTACCTTGTCTCCGGGTTTTCGTTTGTTCCCAATGATCAATGGCGGCATCCCTTTGTGGGTACTTACCCTGGTATTTGTTGTGTTCGATTTATCAACGCTTGGATCTGGTAATGCAGGCATTGGTATTGCGCATCTTGCCGGTGCGGCTACGGGTTTTGTTTTCATTAAACAAATGCAGCAAGGCAAAGATGGAAGTGTTTGGATGAACAACTTTTTCGAGTGGATGAACGATTTATTTAACCCCGAAAAAAAATATAAAAAGTCGGCGAAGAGCCAGGTGTTTTATAAAGCTACTAAGAAGCCTTTTCAGAAAGTATCGTCCCGCTTTTCGCAGCAGAAGCTGGATGAAATTTTAGATAAAATCAATGAGGATGGTTATAGCTCTTTGAGCAACGAAGAAAAAGAATATCTCAAAAAAGCCAGCAAAGAAGACTTGTGATAACCCATTCGAATGAAAACATTTCTTTCAACCCTTGTCAAGATTATCTATTTCGTTATCAGCCTTTGTTTCCTGTTTTCCTGTTTCACTGCTTTCGTGCCGTCAGCGGTTTTTAAATACACGGTTTTTTTTGCCTTGTTGTTTCCGTACCTGTTTGTGGTAGTGCTTTGCTTAGCTGTTGTCCATTTATTTATTGATAAAAAAAGAGCGCTCATTTTC
>CAZZZH010000085.1:0-7933 GCA_964658445.1 Ilyomonas sp. | reverse complement strand
TTTTGCTTCTCCTCGTTGGCGGTTACAATCTTTTTCATGTCGTTGCTGTTTCCCCGCTTTCAAAATGGCAGCTGAAAAAAGATAGCAACTGTATCCGTATCATGACGTGGAATGTCTCGAATTTTATCAATCCCGCTAAGTCTCAGTTTCCCGAATCGCTGCCACGCAAGCAAATTTTGCAAACCATCCAGCAATACAACCCCGATGTGCTTTGTATGCAGGAATACTATAATGTAGACAGTAGTCGCGACGTGGCTTCTGTGCGCCACGAATTAGATTCGATTGGCTATCACTACTTGTTTTTTTCGGGCGATCAAACGTATCATTCGTTTTGGGGCCGCGTTGAAATCGGCGTAGCCTTAGCCAGCAAAACGCCTTTTCTCAACACCGGAAAACTTCAGATACGAAATGATGGAAGAATAGAAAACCTCGTATATGCCGACATGAATTTTTACAATAAAATCTTCCGAATCAATACAGCTCATCTCACTTCGTTTTACCTTTTCCCCGATTCGGCACAGGGATATAACGGAGAAAAAACAGTGGCAAAAAAAATTTATACTTATAAGCAAAACGTAAAAGAAAAACTGCTCGATATAGAAGCCATGCACGATGTGCAGGCAACTTCTATCCGAAGATTTTTAGATACCAGTTCTTACCCCATCGTTTATTGCGGCGATATGAATGCAACCTCGTGCATGTACAGCTACCGCAAACTGAAAGGAGACAGCCAGGATGCCTTCCTGCAAAAAGGAAATGGCGTAGGCGCTACCTTTTACAATATTGTTCCCACACTGCGAATAGATATGTGCTTTCCAGATAAGCATTTTGTAGTAAAGCAATGTACAGTAGTGCAAAGAAAACTAGGCGATCATTATCCGTTGGTAACCGATGTACAACTAAACCAGTAATCCGTTCTTCTATCAACCATCAGCTACATCTGCCAACCACTTTATAGAAATAAAATAAGTGTTTGTTGAAACACAAATTAGCTTTTCGCATCTTGCTTTATTTTTACATTTATGGCGGGTGCATTGCGAACCTTTACACGGAAGTTTGTTTTCATTCTTACACTGTCTTGCAGTGTGGTTTATTTGCTTGCTTGCCTTGTTCCGTTTATATCTCCCGATAGCTGGTGGGTTGCCGGTTTTTTAGGCATTTCTTTTCCGTATTTAGCCACATTGCTGTTATTTGTTTTTATCTTCTGGTTAATGGCAAAGCCGCGCTATGCCTGGCTTCCGCTGCTGATACTATTGCTGGGTTACAAACAGTTGAACGTACTGTTTGGTATTCATTTTCATAACAATTTTATAAGCAGCAAAGCACCCGGCAGTTTGCGCATTGTTGACTGGAATGTAGGCAATATGTATGGATTGAGCAACAACAAAGACACCCGTCAGCACAATCGCACCGAGATAGCCGGAGCCATCTTAAAACTACAGCCCGACATCATTTGTTTGCAGGAATTTAACCACTCTCTTACACAAGGAGAAGAAGCCAACAATATCGGTTTATTTTCTCCGCAATATCCCTATCATTATTTTTCAAAAGATGTGAACAGGAGAAACGGTTTTTATCAATACGGATCTATCATTTTTTCTAAGTACCCAATACTCGATACCGGCAAAATAAAGTACCCACACTATAGCTACGAAAGCCTGATTTATGCTGATGTAAAAGTAGCTGACGATACCATTCGCTTTTATACTTCGCACCTGCAGTCGTTCAAGTTTTCTGGCGAAGATTATAAAGACATGGATAAAGTGGCCGACCCGGATGAAGAAGCCTTAGCCGCGTCTAAGAACATCGTTTCCAAAATGCGGATTGCCTTTAAACGGCGTGCTGTGCAAGCCGATGTGGTGAATAAAGAAATCAATGCACCGCATCACTATTCCATTATGTGTGGCGATTTTAATGATGTGCCGAATTCGTATACTTATTTCACCATCCGTGGCTTGCGGCAGGATGCGTTTTTGCAAAAAGATTTTGGTATTGGGAAAAGCTTTAATGCCCTTGCTCCTACCCTTCGCATCGATTATATTTTGCCAGACAGTTCATTCGAGGTTAAACAATTTGATATGGTGGATGAAGACCTAAGCGATCATTCAATGCTGGTAAGCGATGTGCAGTTGCGGCGGTGAATAGAACATAGAGAACAAGAATCAATTGAATGAAATAATCGTTGCTGACATCTATCTATAGTAAGCTTCTTGAGTCAGGTAATTATTATCACCCTCCAGCATTCCTTATTATTACAATTTCTTCCTCTTTCCTTTATCTTAATTTAGATTCTTCTGAAAATCTGCACATGTAATCCGTGACATCCATGTTCTATACAATCAAAACTTATCTTCGCAACATGCTGACAGTGTACAATTCATTAACAAGAAAAAAAGAAGAATTTAAACCCATTTTAGAAGGTTATATAGGCATGTATGTGTGCGGTCCAACGGTAAGCGGCGAAAGCCATTTAGGTCATGCCCGTCCCTACATTACGTTCGATGTCGTGAACCGTTATTTTCAACACAAAGGTTACCGCGTAAGATATGTGCGCAACATTACCGACGCCGGGCACTTTGAGGAAGAAGGAAGAGAGGCAGAAGATAAAATCAGCAAGAAAGCTGTTATAGAAAAGCTGGAACCGATGGAGCTGGTGCAGAAATACACCAACCTTTTTCATTGGGGTATGGAGCAGTTCAATAACCTGCCGCCTAACATAGAACCTACCGCTACCGGACACATTGTAGAGCAGATAGAAATGATTAAGAAAATCATCCGCGATGGCTATGCGTATGAAGTAAATGGCTCGGTCTATTTTGATGTCAAAAAATACAATGAAGACTTTACGCCCAAAGGATTGCCCTACGGTATTTTAAGCGGACGGATTTTAGAAGAAATGATAGAAACCACGCGCGAGCTCGATAACCAGGAAGAGAAGCGCGACAAAGCCGACTTTGCATTATGGAAACATGCACCGCCAGAGCATATCATGCGCTGGCAAAGCCCCTGGGGCGAAGGCTTTCCGGGCTGGCATATCGAATGCTCGGCCATGAGTACAAAGTACCTAGGCGATCAGTTCGATATTCATGGCGGCGGTATGGATCTTCAGTTTCCGCACCACGAATGCGAGATTGCACAGAGCGCCGTATGCAATGGCGAGATGGCTGCGCGATACTGGATACACAACAATATGATCACCATCAACGGGCGCAAGATGGGCAAGAGCTACAACAATGTGATTAAACTAAGCGAAATGTTTAGTGGCAACCACCCCATGCTTACACAGGCTTATCAACCGATGACCATTCGTTTCTTCATTCTGCAAACGCACTACCGCAGTCCGCTCGACTTTGGCAACGAAGCTCTGCAGGCGGCCGAGAAAGGATTGAAACGTTTGTGGGATGGCTACGAAAATCTGAAGAAACTGTCGGTAGCTGACCCATCATCTTCAAGCATTAATAATCAGCCAGCAACCGATCCCGAACTCGATGCCAACTGCCGCAAGCTGCTTAGCGAGTTGGACGAATTTATAGAAGATGATTTCAGCACGGCAAAAGTGTTGGCAAATATCTTCGAGCTTGTGCCTGTCATCAATGGATTAAAAGACAAACATCTTGCTCCCGATGCCATCAGTACCGATACGTTGCAGCTTATGCATCAAAAACTGAAAGTGTTTATCGAAGACATCTTAGGTTTGAAAGACAGCAAGCCTGCCAATGCTTACCAAGTCGATGGAATTATAGATTTGCTGATAGACCTGCGCAAGCAAGCCAAAGCCGAAAAGAACTTCGTAATGAGCGACGCTATACGCAAGCGGTTAAGTACGCTAGGTATCCAATTGAAAGACGAGAAAGACGGAAGCATGAGTTATTCGCTAAGTTAAGACCGGTAAAACAACCCATTTTTTGTTAACTATTGTTATCTTTTGCAATAAAATAAACATTTAAAATAACGTATAGCACCAGCAGCACCTGCGCTATCACTTTATCAAAACGGTTAGCTTCTTTCAGCCTTCCTTTTTTCATGATTTGTAAAGAATATGCCGTGCTGGTTATAATGCACAGAATAAACACCAGTGTAATGCCGTGTAGCAAATCTACCAGCGTAAAGGTTATCGACTCCGGTAGTGACGAATCGATAATATATTTGTTGCCGATAACAGCGAAAAGAGAACCCACACTCAGGCTAAAGCGCGAGTCAATACTGTCTGCATGAATGTAAAAGCACACATAGGCAATCAGGAACGCCACATACATGCCGATAAATAATTTCAGGAACAAGCCATAGGCACTGCGGTGTATGTTTATCCGAACGCGCAGCGAGCTGTATTCTGTATGCGGCTGCGCGTAGCCCGGCTCGCCAAACGTAGTTTCATAGGGCTTGATGGCAGACGACATACGAAAGCTGTCTATCGACCAGCCTTGCAGCGTAAAGCGCGGATCGAAGTGCTTGCCGGAAGTATCGGGTACAAACACAAGCGCTTTCGAATCGTACTGCGAGTTCTCTATCGAAAGCCGCAACACTTGCTTGTCAAAAGGGAAATCATCAATCTTCCATGAGTCTTTCATCACGCACTGCAGCTTCATCAGCACGTGAATCTTACCATTCACCGTATCGGTGGTGGCAAACGAACGCGTTACTGTTTTTGCCAGTGGCACCTCAAGATTATCCATAAAATCGAAATCGGCTTTTGCGTACGAAAGCCATAGCCAGAAGGTCACCGTATATTCCTGGTCTTTAAAGTTAATGTCGTGGATACTGGTAATATAAATACCCGTCTGCACGGTATCCGGCGATGGCGTTTTTTGCGCAGCAGACAAAAAGAAAGCACCCAGCAACAGTATCAGCAAACCGTATTTCAATGCAATTGTTTGAAGGCGGTAAGATAGAGAATTTGAATTACTCTAATCATTCGGTTAGTCCTACTATTCCTAACCGCGAAGGACGAGCACCAGCAATCGATAAACATCCGCTTTCATTTCTGTACGCCCTGAAAGTATATTTGTGTTATTCGCATTAACATCTGTGCAGTTTAAAAGTACATGTATGCAACGAAAATGTTTTCGTATGTAACAGAAGAATTGCGAGTGTCATTCCTGTTCATCTTTCTTCCGCTGCCCAGCCACGCGTTTTACCACCGCTTCCACAGTCTCCCGCAGCCCGGTCTCCGCTAGTTGCGGCAGCTCGTACTGAAATGCTACCGCCGCCTTACAAACCTCCGGCGATAGTTTAGCTTGGTCAGCCGCAAAGCACCACTGCTGCTCCATCAGGTGCGCAGCCAGGTATTCCTGCTCCGTTTGCCCAGGCGTAGCTATCAGCAAACACTTTTTGCGCAGCGCCATCATTTCCATCACTGTCGTATAGCCTGGTCGGCTTATTATGTATTCGCTTTGCGCAATGGCAGCCGCCAAGTCATCAGTCGGCAAATGATTAAAAACCGTGCAATGCGCTGGCACTGGCAATACAGATGCACTCCCCGGCAAACCTCTCACCAGCATTACCTCTCCGGGAAGAGAAGGAATCACTTGTAGCAGTGCCGTCTCCAATGCCATTCGCTGCGGTTCCGGTCCCGATAGCAGCAGCAGCCACTGATACGCCATCGCGTTATTTTTTCCCTTCGGAAAACGGGCCAAGGGACCAATGTATCGTACCGGTACACGCGGCAGCCGCCAAGGGTGAGACAAAGCACCCGCCAAGTTGCCGGCACCTTCAAAGTCGGGCACCCAGCATTCTGTAAAGCGATTGATAAAACGGTACGAAAGCCACTCTACCCACCGCGACAGCCAGGCAAAAGGCGTTTGTATCGCAAGCTGGTGAGTAACGAAAATACACGGCACTTTAGCGTGAAACAACCCGTACCGATTGTCGGCAATTACCATGTCTATCTCATAAGCTTCCACTGCCTTTTTCAGCCAGCGATGCTCTCGCCATATGGCTCGCAGAATTTTAGGGATCTGTTGCAAAATTTTAGCGGCAAACCATCGTTTCGAAGAAGCGTAGCGAATGCAGTAGCCGGGCAGCCACAAAAATGTTACATCGGAAAATTCGGTTGCCAGAAGCTGTTTTGCAGTGTCTTCGCAGGCTACAAAAACAGTGCAACCCGTCTGTAGTAAGGCTTTGATAATAGGGATGCAGCGCGTGGCATGTCCCAGCCCCCAATCGAGCGGCGATATCAAAACACGCATGGAAGTATTTGTTTTCAAATTTTAATGTTCTGTTTCACACATTGCAATACGAATTACGCTTACATTTATCATTTATGAAAAAAAGGATCTTGCAAAGTACGGCATTGCTTTTGGCAGCCGGTTTACTGTTTAGTGCGTGCAGCTCGCACACCTATTCGTTCAATGGTAAAAAAACAAAACATTGTGGCTGCGCGCAGCACAAAGGAATGATTGGTTAGTGTTTGTCTATTATATTTGTAACAGTAAATACATCATAAGTTATGAGAACTCCTTATCACGACTTATTGGTACTTACGGGGGATAAAACGATGAGCCCGGTAGAAATGGCAAACCAGGTTCGGCTTCTTAACGATTTGCTTTACACGGTAGAACATCTAAGCGTATTCTGCATAGCCAATGAAATTTTAGATGTCAACCGTTGCAAAATCATTCGCAAGCAACACCTGATACAGCAGGTTATCAGCAGCCCGACGTTGGCTCCTTTTGTATTTATCAGTAACAAAAACTGAAGCCCTCTACGGGCAAGCGATCATCATTGTCATTTGCAAAGAATTAAAAACTTCCCCTCTGCTGCAGGCGGGAAGTTTTTTTGTAAAGCTATTCATCTAATAAAGCTCCAATTCTTTCCAGATGATTCTTCATTCAGTAAACTATTACACATTAACTCAAAACAAGGTGGCAACAGACCTTCTGCAGTTTACTTAAGTTTCTCCAAAGCCTTTTCCAGTTTACTAAACACTTCATCCAGCTCTTCATACTTACACGTACCTACACTTAAGCGATACCAGGGCGAATCTGCTTCAGCTCCAAAAGCATAAAACGGCACAACGGCAAGCTTTGCTTCGCTTAGCAAATAGCTTGTTACCTCTTCCTGCGTGCCCAGTCGTTTTCCATCGCCTGTTGTCTTTCCAACCAGGTTGAAATAGATAGTAAGATAGATAGCCGCCTGTGGCGTCACCGCATCCACTGCATAGCCTTTTTGTTTCAGTTCTGTAAAGCCTTTATACACTCTGCGCAACCGCATTTCGATGGCTTGTTTAAAAGAAGCCAAGTGCTCATTTATTGCAACGGTATTCACAAGATAAGCTGCCGTAGCATGTTGCTCTGCCATGGGTGCCCAGCCACCAATATGGCTAAGGAAAGCTTTCATTTTTTGTATCACATCGACAGGTCCCAACGCCCAGCCCACGCGCACACCGGTAGCCGCAAACGCCTTGGAAATACCATCAATAAAAATGGTAAATTCCTTCATAGCAGGTTGTAAAGAAACCGGGTTATAATGTTTCGTTTCACGGTAAGTAAGCGTCCAGTACATCTGGTCGAACATAAGGTACAGTTTCTTGTCAGCATCACCGCGGCTTTTATTTTCAGCAAGTACCAATTCGCATATTTTGTTCAGTTCTTCTTTGTCTAATGTGGTGCCCGTGGGGTTTTGCGGCGTGCACAGGCAAAGAAGCGTAGCACCTTTTATGTGTGGGGCAATGTCTTCGGCGCAGGGCATAAAATTGTTCTCCGGCGTCGTATTGATAGGCACATGCACGCCCCGGTTCAGGTTGGTGTAGTGATTATTGTTCCAGGAAGGCACAGCATAAATCACCTTGTCGCCAGCATCTACCAACGTCTGAAACACAGTATAGATAAGCGGTCGTCCGCCGCACGCGATCTGCACTTCGGCGGGCTCATAGTGTAGGCCTTCCCTTTCCTGTATAAATTGCGCTACCGCTTTGCGAAGCGATAGCAAACCCTCT
>CAZZZH010000084.1:0-16424 GCA_964658445.1 Ilyomonas sp. | reverse complement strand
GGAGAAGGGTAAGGTGATGAGAGTAGCCGAAAGCCTCACAGTAAGTGCAAGGCTTTCGGTTGTTTCCTACTTCTTATCTCCCGAATAACTGATCTTAAAAATAGTTCCTTTCAGGTCGTCGGCTACGTATAGCGAGCCATCAGGTCCCTGCGCGATACCAATCGGGCGATGGTGATACGAGCCATTGCCGACTGCCAGGTCAACACCCGTAAAATTATCGGCAAAGGTTTCCCATTGCCCGGCAGGCTTGCCGTCTTTGAAAGGCACAAAGGCAACAAAGCAGCCTTTGTGTAATGGCTGCGCCTGCCCGTGAAACACAATAAACGCCCCGTTCTTGTACCGCTCCGGAAACTGGCTGCCAGTATAAAACAGCAGGTCATTAGGACCCAGGTGCGCCGGGAATGCCATCAGCGGGTCGAGGTATTTATTGTCGACCGATTTCTTTCCATCGCCGCCATATTCGGGCGCTACTATTTTCTTGTTCAGGAAAGGATCGTAGTACACATACGGCCAGCCCGCATCGGCGCCTTTCGTCAGTTCGTACATCGTTTCGGCGGGCAGGGCTTTGTCCTGCTCCGGTGTATAGAGATTCGGAAATTTTTCGTTCAGCCCGCCGCGACCGTGCTGCATAACAAACAGGGACTTCGTGGCTTCGTTCCAATCGATTCCCACCATATTTTTCAACCCCCGGGCAAAGGGAGCCGCCCCATAGCTTTGCCCCGTTTGGTCGGCAGCAAACTGCCAGATGCCGCCGACCGAATCAAGCGTCGGGCTGTTCAGAATGCCGTGCCCGGTGGCATCGGTAAAGGTTTCGTGGTAAGAGCCAACGGCAACGTAGAGGTGGTTGTCGTCATCCAGGGCTATTGCCTTCGCATTGTCCTGGTTGCGGTCTACCAGCCCCTGCACAATGGTCTCTGCTTTGCCGGTATCTATCACTTCTCCCTTGCCGTTCAGTTTGTAGCGATACACTGCGCTGTTGGAGGAAGCATACAATTCATCGCCTTTAATACGGATGCCCGTACCCGGGTAGCTGCCAAAGCCGGTGCGCTGGTCTATCTTTCCATCCCCATCGGTATCGCGTAAGAAATAGATGCCCTTACCGTCTTTGAGCGTGCCCAGCTTTACGTAGATGTCGCCGTTTTTAGTAACGGCGATATGTCGCAGTGCGCCCAGCGAATCTGCCACCACGGTAGCCCTAAAGCCCGGTGGTAATTTGAGTTCTGATGCCGTAGTGTCGGTGGTAGAGACTTCTTTCTTTACCTCGCTCCCATTGTGGCAACTGGTAAGGAGGAAAATGCCCAGTACAAGGGCAAATCCGTTCTTCATATCGTTCGTTATTGTTCTCATGGTAATCGTTGTCGTTCTGTTTTATAGCTTGCTGAATTCTGCTTCAAAAGTATTGTTTTCGGTCAATGCATGGTGGAAGGAATGAGCAAGCGAAAAAAATGATTTTGGAGACTAAGCCGAGCTGAAAAATAGTAAATCAATCTTATTCTAAAAAGCTTACTAAACGGATATTTGTAACTACTTGTTTTTCTAATGATACTAAGCAAAGCCAATACTTATTTTCTGCTGCAAGCTTTTTGCGCCGTTTGTTTGCTTTTGTGCCAATCTATCTGGCTGGACAGTCAACCGGTGAATGCTGCCGTAACCGGTTTTTATACGAAAGAAGATCAAAAGTATGGGCCTGAAGATTTTGTAACAGTAGCTTATAAAGTGAGGGATAGCGTTTACAGATCGTATTTCCCCGGTGATGCACTTGACCATCGCATCACAACGTTGCGTATCCGTTGCCTGTGTTGTATTCCCGCTGTTGCGAGAATAGATGATTTTGTGGGTAACTGGCTGTTTTATCTTATTATCTATGTTATCTGGTTTCTGTTTACGAGCATCCTGTTTTTTGTACCGAATGATATTGTGCCGCGGGGTTCTTTGTTTCGTGTGAGCCACGGTTTTCCGTGGGTAAGAAAATGTAAGGAATGAAGCCTGGGTTGAGCGAAAGGCTAAAGCCAGTCGGAGATGCGCTTTTATTGAACATCCAGAGAGCCCTGCGGAACTCTCTGGATAGCTGGCGAGCTGGTGTGTAATAGACTGGCTGAATTTGTTTGGCTAATCGTTTAAGGATTGACATTATACATTAATTGGCCGGCAGGAGGATAACCAAAGTTTCCCTGAATAATCGTGTTGTTGCCGGTAACACAATAATCCAGTCCAAATGAATTGAGTTGCCTGAAAGAAATAAAATCTCCGGTTGTAAATAAACCACGCCCTCCGACTTGTAAATAATAGTTACCATTCATTTTCGAAAACAGGGTGATATTAGCAACTGATGCCAAAGTATCTGTAAACGCATATAGTGTACTACCTACCTGGTTACGAACGCGGTATATTTCAGAACCGCTACCTGTTGATTGACCAAAGTAAACATCGCCATTGTCATCTGCAAAGGCTGCGGTCACATCTTTGCCAATAAGCCCCAGGCGCCATGATGCGCCTCCATCATCGGATATCCAGAGATCGGGTTCGCTTACAAGGTAAAGACTTCCTTCGGGTGATTCTGTAACTTCTGTAAACGAAAGAGTTCCTAAGGGGGTTTCGGGTTTTCTTGATAGATTGATCCAGGATTCTCCCAGATCTAATGATAAATATACACCCGATGAAGTATTGAGAAATAGTTTTCCACTCCGGGTAGTTTTAATTAAAGCCAGTTGACCTAAGCTATCAGTGCTATGAAGCTGCTGCCAGCTGGCACCATTATCGGGAGAGTAGTAAAAATTTTTCTGAGTTTGGATAGCAAATACATTGTTGCTGTAAACGGCTAAATGGTTAAACGGCCCTACACCCGGATAGGATTGCATTACCGACCAGGTTTTACCATCATCTGCAGACTGGTACATATTTTCATAATAGCATAAAACTTTTCCGTCTGCCAACTGAACCGGGTTGTCCGGAAAGCCTGCCGGAAAACAATTGCAGGGTATCCAGGTATGCTCAGCAAAAAATCCCTGCGCGTTCGCAGTAGTTGAATCGAGAATTTTGTTCAATGAATCCACCGCATAGATATTAATAGACTGATTGCCGATGGTGCCATTGAGCCGCCAGGCAAAACCAGCGATGCCGTCAGCATTAGTAGCAACATAATACTTTTGAGAACCTGCACAGCCAGATTGTACAATCATAAGAGCTGAATTTGCTACAGGTGCATTATCAGCTGTAACTTTAATTTGTATGCTATCGGGCAAGACATTCCCTGCAGTATCCACTTGATTATTTCCTTTTACTACTTCCACTTTTACTTGTTTGGACGGTTCGTCCTTTTCATTTTTTTTACAGGCAGCAAAAATGAAAATCAGCCAACAAATCAAAACTCCAAAAGGTCTCATGATCATTTGTATATTTTAAATAAGGGTTCTTGTTTACTTGAAAGGTTTATGGCTAAGTATTTCATTTTCTTTACGTGGACTTCAATCCGGAAAACTCTTACTGAATTACATAAACTACGATGAGCAGAGGAAAATGCCCGGTACAGGGGGCAAACCCGCTCTTCGTGTAGTTCGTTATCGTGCGCATAGCAATCGTTAGGCATTCGTTTTTATTTGTGGGCTTACCCTGGTATGAAATGCCGCCTCAAATGTATTGTTTTCGGTCGATGCATAGCGGGCATCAGTGGGGCAGTTGGAAAATGATTTCGGTAAAACAAATCAACCACAACAATCCGGCAGAGGGCATGGCAATACGTCGTCATCTTTCAAGCGTCGTGCAAACCATCCTTCAGGCAGGCGTTTTGCTTGCCTTTTGTCTTATTGCACAAACCTCGCAAAAAAGGACAAACCGTTTATGGCTTATATTCTACAAAACAACCCGGTGGTAATACCGGCAGAAGGTGGCAAACGCATTGAAGAGCATTTCGGCAGGGTGGCTACGCAGCATACCGAGATCAGCATTGCCCGGATGGTGGCGCCGCCGGGATGGTCGGAACCTTACCAGACGCCGCAATTCGATGAATGGACGCTTGTCTATAAAGGCAAAAAACAATTTGAAGTAGACAACGATACCCTGGTTCTCTCAGCCGGCGAAAGCATCCTTGTAAAGAAGGGAACCAAAGTGAGGTATAGCAACCCATTTGAGGAACCTTGCGAGTACTGGAGCGTTTGTCTTCCTGCCTTTTCGGTAGACACGGTACACCGGGAAGAAGAGAAGCTTGGATGAAGATAAGGCATCAGCGAGCGTTAGTAAACGCGCGATAGAGGAGTGCGACTTTACAGGTAAAGCATACGGCAACCTGCGCGTTGAAGGTTTCTTTTATTGCCTCCCGGAAAACATTTAGAGGCGTTCCGGGAGGTTTTTACTTTAGTGATTGCCATACAACCATTAAAAAGCAGACAGTCTGGCTACCTGGTTAGCATTCAGCGCGCGGTTGTAAACAGCTACCTGGTCTACCGAGCCGTTCAGCCAGTACGGGAATTGGGTGTTGTTCTTGTTGGTAGTGCCGATGAAAAGATCATCAGTGCCAACCGATGGTTGTAGTCTGACCGGATGAGAATCGGTAAGCCTGCCGTCTACATAAAAGCTGGCTATACCGCTTCCATAGGTATACACGAGGTGATACCAATGCCCCGTCTGTACATAATCGGTACTATCCCTGGCGCCCGTATTGCAAAAGCCCGATTCAAAGGTCTCATGTGCTTTATCTACCGCCTGCGAGCAGTTCATGCTATGCGTGTAGTAGTCGTCGGAAGTTCCCAGCAGGTAAAACCCCGGAGCGCCATCAAAGGACCCTTTGTTTAAAATGCGGTTGCCATGGCAGGGACCTGCGTAGAAATCATCGAATTTCACAATGGCAAAAAGAGAGATCTCTCTGTCCGGGCTCAGCGACGCGCTGTTCTTGATTTCCATATAGCTGCCGTTTCCATTAAAGTAGTAAGCATTGCTGTCTACTCCGTAGCGGTCGGTAGTCGGCTGGGCATTGTTGAAAATAATGCGGTTGTGATAGATGCTTCTGTCAGCGAGGCTGCCGCCGTTGAAACTAAACCAGGCTACGAGACCGGCTGTATCTAACACGGGCGCATCCAAAGCGGAAAGGCTGGCGGCTTGTTTAGCATCTTCGGGGGACTGGGCGGAGGCAGTGCTTTTTGCTTCTTTCTCGCAGGAGGTTAAGAGCAGCAGCAGGCAAGCGGTACTCACCACATAGAGGTGAGAAAAGGATACTTTGCTTTGTAAGGTACGTTTCATAATGAGTGTTTTTTAATTCGTTACCAAATGTATTCTTTTTCTCATAATGCAAGGAGTTGTGTAAAAAATAAAAGTGGCAGAAAAGAATGGATGGCAGAAGGTTTCGTAGTAGTGCAGTTGCCGATGATGAAACACTTGAAAGAAAGAAGAAACAAAAAAGTTATGATACACCTGGCTGAATTGGGAGTAATTATGTATAAACCGGATATTCAGAGAACACGCAATGCCCCATAACTTGCATAAAGCTTTGGCGGAAGGCATTGCAAAGAAAATACGTTCCTATTCCTTTACTATTTTCAATTGCTCTGTATAGGATGCTGACCGTACCATTATTATATACATGCCTTTGGCGAAACGGGATGCATCAACCACTACAGTACCGCCTTCCTCAATGTTCTGCCTGGAAGAATAGACCACTTTACCCTGCATATCGCTTATAGTAACCGAAGCATCCTTCAGTACAACTGAGGAGTAAATTTTAAAAGCATTGATCACAGGATTGGGTGACAGCGTTGGTAAACCCTTAGAAGCTGAAATAACAAGCGAGGATATGCCGCTGTAATGAATGCTTCCGTCTTTATCATTTTCTGCCAGCCGGTAGTACAGTTTCGGTGCAGAAATAAGCAGTGCATTTACATCTGTATAAGTATACAAGTTACCACTGTTGATACCTGAAGCATTCACAGAAATAAGGTTAATAAAATGCACGCCATCTATACTGCGCTGAATGTAGAAAGAAGAGGTATTAACTTCGTCTCCCGTTTGCCAGTGCAGTACCGCATTGTTGTTTTGCCTGCCGGCAGAAAAAGAAAGAAACGTAACCGGGAGAACGGAAGAGCAATTGCCATAAAAATAATAGGTTTTGATTAAGGTGGTAGAGGAATAAGTCCCATCATCTCCAAAGCTGTAAGTATCCATTTCCTTTTGTATTCCATTAGCATCGTAATAATGAGTGTACGAGCTGATTCCTTCAATGTACAACGTATCGGCACCCTTGGCATACGCCTCCTCTACGGTGCTGTCGCGGCTTGTATAATTAGCCGAATCGTAATAGGAGGTAGCTATATAATTAAACAGGCGATAGCCATTCAGCCAGTAGTGGGAAGACTGGTAGATCCTGCCGTCAGGATAGTAGGTGTATATAGTGAGGGCAGTATCGTGACCCAGGTAACTATAGTTAGAATCCAGCCTGCCGGCACTGTTATTAAAGTAGGTATTTTCTCCACTGTAATACCACGAACTGTCTGTCGTATTCCACGAATAAACAACCATCTTAAGAAGGTTGTTATTGGCATCATACTGGTACCTGTATTGGTCGGCATTTCTAAGGATGCCAGATCCAAAATAGGTTGCGAATTGAAGTGTAACCGTATCATATTTTCCTGCCGGCGTGTAGGTATAGAGGGTGCCGATAGAATTGATAAAACTGTCTGTGTTGTCAGGTACAAACTGCTGTAGAACCTGGGTGGTTTGTTGTAAAGAATTGTATGAATAAAGGGTTCTCATTCCGAAAGAAGATTGCACAATCGAATCTTTACAAATCCGGTTTATAATATGCGTATTTACACCATATGGCTGATAATAAGGTCCATTATAAGCATACACACTAGAGTCTTTTACTACTACCTGTTGCGCCTGTAAAGTGGTAACCGTTATCAGTAAAAGAAGGATGGGTAATAATGGCTTCATAAGCGTGTTTTGCGGTTTCAATATTTTGGAAAAATAAACCAGCTTTCAGTTACTTGAGTAAAAAGGCAATACTTTTTTACAACTGATTTTGCTTTTGTTTCCTGTCGTTGCCTCCGGTTACCCTCTAACTGACTTTACAAGTGTAGTGCAGATGCCGTTAAGGCTGGCCAGGAGAACAAAGTAATAGCTAAGCCAGCAAACTCATCACCTGCGCAAAGGTATCCTGTGCAATACCCTGCAGTTCCTGCACCCTGTCCAGCAGCAGAAGCACATCTTCATTACTTGCCGTAAAGTTATCTGTATAACGGGCTTTCAGGTAGGCACTGTCCAGCAGCGCAAGCAAGCCTTTTTCCTTGTCCGTATCCGCCGGTAACACCTGGTTTAGTTCCGGCGCACAGCGGCGCGTATGCTTTTGCAAGACGGCAATTTTGTGCTCTTTTACCTCGTAGCCCGTAAGCACCATGATAATGGCACGGAAGGTAAGTTCTGTTGCCTGGTGAAGCATGAACAGAGCCATCCCGTTGTTCCCGGCTTCAAAATACGTTTTGGCACCTTCCAGGAAGATGGCTGCCCTGTCCATGCCGCCGGTAAACTGCTCATGGGCTTTGGTTCGCACTTCTTCCTTTTTCGCCGCAGCTACCCCCGGCAGGTCAAGCGGACTGCTGCTATACACCTGCTTTTCTTCCGTGCAGGAGGAAAGGTAAAACAGGTGTCCTTCCGCTATATGCTGCGCCAGCGCATGGGCTTGTATAAGCGAAAAACAAAGTTCCGGTACGTTGCAGAATGCCGTTTCAATCAGGGTTTCATAATAGCTGAATGGCCTGGCAGAGGTATCCGGCACCACGATCAGCAGGTCAACCAACCTGTGTTCCTGCCACGACAGGAGAAAGATACGCTCGGGGCGAATCGCGGCGACCAGCAATTGCAGTATGGCGACCAGTACCTTATCCTGCAGTTGGCTTATCATTGCCCCTTTTTGTGCATCCGCTTTCTCTGCCTGCAGGACGAGCCACGCGGCTTCCACCAGTTTTTCAATGTCGTCATAGAGGGTCAGGTAGTTGATGGCATATACTTCCACATTGCACATCGCGTCTTCCAGCATCTCTTTCAGGTGTTTCCTGGCCTGCGGCAGTTTGTAGGCTGAAAAGAACTCTGATATCACGCCCATCGGGTTGTCGATTTCAGATTTCAGTAACCGGAGTGGCTGGTAGTGCCAGTCGGGATATTCACTGTTATGGGGTAGTGTGTTCGTTTCCATTGTTTGGTTGTTGTTAAGAGCACAAAACAACAGGTGCCGGCAAGACTATCCTATACGAAAAGGGAATATTTCAGAAAACGGAGCCGGTAAATTAGAAAGGCGAGTGAGTAAAAGAATAGGGTAGTTAAAAGGGGTTCAGAGCAAATCCGGTTGCTCGCATTTTTAAATGGGTTGTGCAGGGCACACATCACCTTCTTTCGTCTAAAAAAGGTACCCTGTCAAGGGGTACGGGACCTAATTCGCAGCCAAACAACCGTAACACCTGGTTCACCTTGCTCATTTGTAAGGTTTCTTTCCCTTGCTCCAGTTCCCGCACAAATCGCAAACCGACACCTGCCTTCATAGCCAGTTCCGGCTGTGTCAATTTTAGAAGGCTTCGTTTTTGTTTTATGAATTGAGAAAGCGTTTGCATAATATATGTACCCGTAAGGGTATAAAATTATAGAATTAAATTCATATTATACCCCAACGGGTATAAAATACGTAATTCTACGCTGTAAGGGAATAAGCAGTTTACCAAAACGGGTTGGCTTATAGAAAGCAAGCCGAATTGATAGTATGCAAAACAAAGAATGAAAATATGTTGCAAAAAATACCAGGTACACAATTTTACTATTGTCACACTTTTAGTCTAAATTTGTGACAGAAAAGGAGTCGCCATTTTGAACAGTTCCATACATAACCAGTTGAGTAACCTGATAAAAAAGCGAAAGAAAGGTACTATCCTTTTTCCGTCTGATTTTAAGGGGCAGATAAGCGCGACAGCTATCAGGCAGACGTTATCAAGGCTAACTAAGGAAGGGGTGCTGCAACGACTGGCGCAGGGGGTTTATCTCTACCCGGCAAAAGACCCGGTGCTGGGGATTCTGTATCCTTCCACCGATGAGATCGCACAGGCGATTGCAAAAAGAGACAAGGTTAGGATTCTGCCTGCCGGTTTGTATGCACTGAATAAGCTGGGGCTTTCCACACAGGTACCCATGAAGGTTATGTACCTTACCGACGGCAAACCCAAAACTATCAAAGCGGGTAAGCGTACCATTACGTTTATAACCAGTACACCTAAAAAGCTTTCCCTGAAAGGAAAATGGAGCAGTTTAGCCATACAGGCATTAGAAGTCATCGGCAAAAAGGGTGTTACCCCGGAAATCACGGGGCAGATTGCAACCGTTTTGCAGAATGAGGATATCAAAACGATACAGGAGGATGCAAAACTGGCACCGGACTGGATTGCCCGTCTTCTTCTTTCAATAAGCAAACAGGAGGAACAGGCAACATGATTGAATGGCTGCAATTACCGGTGAAAAGGCAACTTGAGATACTCAACGCGGTCAGCGCGCAAACCGGGTTGCCCGAGCCTGCCATTGAAAAGGACTGGTGGGTAACCTTAGCCTTGCAAGTCATATTCAGTACACCCTGGGCGAAGCATCTTGTTTTTAAGGGTGGCACATCGCTGAGTAAGTCATGGAACCTGATAGAGCGGTTTTCAGAAGACATTGACCTGGTATTAGACCGCGAAGTGTTGGGCTTCGGGGGTGATTTGAGTAATACCCAAATCAAAAACCTGAGGAAAGCAGCTTTCCGGTTTATCAGCCATGATTTTAGAATAGGTATTGAAGAACAACTACTGGAATCCGGGGCAGATCAAAGCTTTTATCGTCTGACTGCGAGGGAGTCTAAAGATTCGGACAGAGACCCGCAGGTGCTGGAACTGGAATACAAATCCGTATTCAGCAAGCAAGCCTATATCAGGGATAAAGTACTGCTGGAAGTGGGTGCCCGCTCCCTTCGGGAGCCGTCTTCGGACAGGATGATACACTCTGTTATCGGCAGTGTATTCCCGGGACAGCCCTTTAGTGGTGAACCGTTTGCCGTAGAAACGGTTGAACCCAAACGCACCTTCTTAGAAAAAGCCTTCCTGCTGCATGAAGAGCTCTTGAAACCGCTTCAGGAAATCCGGCACGAACGCATGTCAAGGCACCTCTATGATTTAGAACGGATGATGGATACGGAACATGGCATGGCTGCGGTAGCCGATACTGACCTGTTTTATTCCATTGCAGCACACCGTAAAAAATATACCCCCATACGGGGCATTGATTATTCGCTGCATACAACCGCCACACTCAGCTTCCTGCCACCGGATTCTGTATTGCCCTTGTGGGAAGAAGATTACAGGCTGATGCGAGGCAACCTGATTTATGGCGAGATAAGCGATTTCAGCAATCTGCTCATAAAGCTCCGGGTCTTACAACAGAGATTCAGAAGCAAACAAGTATAAGAAGACGGGTATAAAATAGGTGTTATTACCGTGTAACAGACAAACCCAAACCATTACATTTGTAACACAACAATACCACTATGTCAGAAACGATACACCAGGGACGAAACATCAAACGCTTCCGCGAAATGCTGGGCTTGAAACAGGAGGCTTTAGCCTATGAGCTGGGCGAGGACTGGAACCAGAAGAAAGTGTCTTTGCTGGAAGGCAAAGAAGTGGTGGATGATGTGGTGCTGAAACAGGTGGCGAAAGTGTTAAAGGTGCCGAAAGAGGCAATTGAGAATTTGACGGATGAAAGAGCAATAAATATTGTTGCAAATACTTTTCAGGATTTCAAAGACAATGCTATGGCTTCGGCAATGAATTATCAATGCACGTTTAATCCACTTGATAAGATAGTTGAGTTATATGAGGCGTTGGTAAAGAGTGAGAAAGAGAAAGTGGAAATGTTGCAGCGGATGCTGGATGAAAAGAGTAAATAAGTTGTGTTGTAATTATTATAGTCGCCTTGCTGTTTTTGCAGTGAGGCATTTTTATTTTATTGTTAGAATGAAGTTGCAAATGGAAAGATAAAGGCAGCGAAGTTTTAAATGATTTCGAACACAAGCGGTTACAAACGTAGCCGGGCTTGGTTGTATCAAAATTCGCGGTGTTAGAAGCAGCCGCGTCAATCTTCCCAGTCTTCGTAGATCATCTTTTTAAACTCCGTTTTCATTTCCAGCACCTTATTATAAGACGACGGGATCAGGCGGTTGATACAATCGTTTTTTATCTTCAGTCGCCACGCTCCCTGCATGTGCCCGCAGGCGCTGTTGCAAAGCAATACCAGTATTTTAAATTTGGTATCGAACGATAAGCCGCGGCCCACGTAGTAGGTAGATGTTAATTCGAGGCTGGCAATTTCGAAATGGTCTCTCTTCCGGTACAGGTACAGTTCGGTAAAGATGACCACTTCGTCCCACTCGTCATCCACCTTCTTTACCTCCCAGTTGATGCCCTGCTCCCAGCTTGTTTCCGTTTCCCGGATGGTTTTTCCGCCGGCGTAGGAGGAGTGCAATTTACGGCGGCGAAAACCGATGTGGATTAGTTTGTACGAGATGTTCTCAGTAGCTCCACCAGTCATTGTGTACAATTTGTTCAAGGTTAGACAGATAATGTTCCGAATTGATGTCGGGCAGCATCAGCTTGGTAAGCGGCGACCGCTCGGTTAGGGCGGCAAAGATACCCTGTAGGCTCGTAATGCTCATATCGAAAAACGTTTGCAGAATTTCGAGTTTTACATCGTTGGGCGCACCTGCCGTAAGGCGAAAGGTATTCGTGACATCCAGTGTTGTCATTACGTCATCATCGGCATCGCGCGCCAGCTCAAACCAGAAGTGAAGGATCACTTTTTCATAGCTTTCTGTATCACCGGCAAATGTAAAATCGTAGGAGAACTGCCAGCTAAAGTCCTTCGGGTTTGCCACCTCTGCCTCTGTTATCCCCGGCGCTACGTAGGTATCGTTGATATCAATAGAATGAAGCGTGAATTTTAGACTCTGTGCCATAGCAAAAAGGAGGCTGCTAAAATAGGAAAATGCGCTTATTGTCCGGCTATGATCGCTGCGGTTTCGGGGCGCGCTGCGCAAAGTTTTTTTAAGAAGAAAGACAGTAGTGCTTCGCTTAGTTCAGGCACTGATGAAAGATGGTAAGCAAATATTTGAAGGTAACCCGACACTGCAGGAGCAATTTAGCTACCATGCGCAACTGGTGAAATTGGGTGGCATGGGTGATACAGGCTTCCGCTTTAGCCTGAGAGAAGAAGGCACGCTAGTGCCGGTGCCGACGGCGAGTGTGAGCTTTTTGCCATCGGGCTTACCCTTTTCTATTGAGAACGAGGAAACGGGCGTGATACTGGCTTACCTGCCCGAACTGAAGAAAGATGAAGTGTATAACTATATGCTGCCAACGCCGGGCTACGAGGAAATGGTGGGAACGCTGGTGGCAGATACGGGTGTGATGCACCGGGTGGATTTGATTTTGAAGAAGGCTACGATGAGCGTGGAGCCGTCGCAGAGCCAGAATGTAAGTTAGGATTTTTTATTTTTAGTTGTATACAAGCCTCGTATGCTGATGCGGGGCTTTTTTGTGATCATTGCAACATCATGATGGACTTTGGTAATATCTTGAAGAACCGGGGGAATCAAGCGAAAGCTTTATAGTAGAAAGTACAAGTGGGACGCTTGCGCGAGAATGGGAAAGCAAACGTTCTTTGAATCCAAATACATGCGTTAGTGGGAAAAGTGGCGTGATGGAAAAATTATTACTGCTTGCTGGTCCAATTTTCGGAGCTAGACTTTTCTAGATTTTCAATTTTTTCTTCATTGGAAAGAGATACGTGATCTTGATTTCTCGTGTTATCATCAAGTAACTTTAAGATTTTTTCGCGCACGTCATCTGATATTCCTTCTATTTTACTTGAAAAGTTAGCCTTAAGATCCTCCGCCTTTTTTGATACGACAGTTTTAATTAATTTTCTGAGCCGACTGAGGAATTTATGAATGGGAATTGATTGTGATTTCACTCGCGAAGGCGCATTGTTTTCTTCAAGTTGATTTCTAAGATTCTGTAATAAATCTTTTTCTGTGTTTCTTGAAATATATTCTATAAATTCTGAAAATTGTACAGAATACATACGCAGGACTCTTTCTAACGGCATATTTTTTATCATAAAAGCCTCATACACAGCTTCACAGTCAAGATCTTTCTCTGAAACACTGGACATAGCATCTATGCCTGCTACACCGGTATCACCTGTTTTCTTATTCTCCATATATGCGCTTTTTAAATCTTGTAAATTGAGTTGAATCAGAAAAATTTAGCGCACCGTCCCATTCTGCGCCGTAAAGCACCTCTTTCATACCGGGTAATCTTGACCACAGAAAAATTGGAAATTCTTTACCTTGTGGTTCTTTATCGTAGTAAAAATCATAGATGTATTTTACATCTTCATATACCTGCGAATCTAACCTTTTTTCAGCCTTCTCGAGAATTACATCAATTTCAAAACGATTTACAGCTACAAATCCATAGGTAGCCCAGACATATCCCCCCTTTGAAAGCCCAGCTTCAAGTAAAATCCTTTTCAGATTCATATTCACATACTGCTGCAAACTATTTTGAAAAATAGGTTTTATAATACCTTGACCTTGGAATTTTTCAGGTAGTTTAAAATATTCATGAAAAACCTCAATTTCCTTGGCGCTGTTCCAATAGAAGTGTCTTTTGAACCAAAGATCGTCAATATTTGAGCCGTATGTATACCATAATTCGTCTGTATTTTGATTAATTGAAATCAACTTAGATATCTGAAGTTCAGTTGTGTTTCTTAGGTTTATATGTATTGTTGTACTGTAACTTGCGATGTCAAAATTTGTAAAACAACGATTAATAAAATCGTGGGGTGCTTCTTCCGTTTCTCCTTGAAATCGGAAGCCGTAATTAAGAAGAATATTAATATCAAAAGTAGTATTGATGTACGTTTTAGCAATTAGGTTCATATTAGAAATTTGGCAGTACCTATACACATTTAGTTCGCAGGAAAAATAATAAAAAAACTTTTCACACTGTTGTGAAATTTGTCATGTGACAGGCGATTTTATTTCTCTCGAAAAAAGTATATTTTGCTGGTTGGAAGAAAATTCTAATGCTTATGATCAGATATTTCGAGTGAATTTACATCTTGGGTATGAACTACAACCTATAAACCTCCCAAATTTTCCCTTACGAAAAATCAGGTTATTACCGCATTGCGGACATATTCCTTCTTCAATGGACTTTTCCCGTGTTTGAATTCTCTTTTTGATTGATGTAATGTGCTCGCTCCTGTTATATGTATCGCTTGAATTGGCTGCGCTAATTTTTCTGAAAATTTCCTCTTTATCGTCTTCTGTGAGATTATCGACAGTATGCTTTTTTATTTCTTTTAAAAGTTTGTATGAATAGGTCACTTGTGTGCTTGTATGCACTTTAAGCTCGGCTTTAGAAGAAAATACGATTATAGAGGTGTATTTGATATTTGGAAATTCCCGAAGGCAACTTTTTAATGCTAGTATATGTCCGTAGTTCTGTCGAATAGGGTTGTAAAATTTCTCTTTGCGTTTATATATAACCTGAGTCCAGTACTCAGAATTTTCTCCTCCTAATATCCAGCCTTTATAATTCTTTGTTTCGATGACAAACACACCAAAATCAGAAACAACAAGATGATCAATTTGTGAAGTTTTTCCTCCATTAGTCAATACCACATTATTGATGACTTTGTATTTCGATGGATCAAGTAAATATAAAATGGCTGAAATCTTTTTCTCACCAATTGCTCCTTTAATTTGATTGACAAATAGCGCAGCAATGAATAATAAGACACCATAAATGAATAAGACAAGTACGGCAACAGAGCTCATAAGTATGGCAATGATTGTTCAATGTTGACGACTCTCAAATATAGGAACGTTACAGTGCTAAACTGTTACCAAAATTAGAACAAATAAATCCGTATGCTTTAAAGTTTTGCGCAGTGATGCGACGAGAAAGGAAAATAACTTATACAAAATTTAACTCCCCAACTTCATTACAATCCGGAAACTGCTGCGCCCGATTTATAGCTTTGATAGCCGCCTCTGTATGTCGATGATTCACACCATAAATATCTAAAAAAGTTTCCTTCGCCTTTTCTAAAAACGGAATAGCTGACTTTGAATCTCCTTTAAAATAAAAAGCACTGCCAATATTGTAATATGCTAACCCTTCACCCTGTCTCGAGCCGATTTTTTGTGCAATGTCAAGACACAAATTTGCATTCATAATACATTCATCTAAGTGCGATTCCTGTAGATTGACATTTGATAAATTAAGCAGTGCCATACATTCACCCTGCCTGTCGCCAATCAATCGGGTTGTCTCAATACTATACTGAATGTATTTAGTTGCCTTTTGGCTATCGCCTTTTTGGTAAAAGGCAATTCCAAGACTGCATGCCATACTACCTTCTGACTGCTTATTACCTATATGTAATGCAATTTCTAATCCTTTCTCTAAACATTTAATAGCTTCATCAGGTTCATTTGTATGACTATATATAGAAGCTAAGTTTCCGAGTGCAGTGCATAAACCAAACAAATCTTCCTTCTCTGCAAGAGCCACAGATTTTTTATAAACAACAATAGCAGACTCAAACTCTCCAAGATTTCTGTAAACATTTCCCAAAGCCTGCAATTGTGAAATCTCTCCATCTAATGAACCAAGATCATGACAAGCTTTAATTGATTCTTCCAAGCATCGCTTTGCTTCTTTATACCTTCCGAGGGCATTAAAAGTCATTCCAAGATTTCCAAGTTCGCTATAAAAAGTAATCTGATTATTTTGACTCTGGGCAATACCAATTCCGTATTCAAAATGCTTTACAGCTATATCGTACTCTCCTATGTTATAATACAATCTGGCCGGGATATGACATTTGATACCTATCGAATTTGTTTCGATAGCATGATGTATCCAACTATCTACATTTTCGCTCCAGGAAGTTGAAGAAAATTTAAGCTGATACTTTTCTTTGACAAATGCCAACCATAATTCTTTTATAAACTGGTCTGCATCGACAAAAATTCTTGTTCCCGAAAAGTTATTAAATGGATTCTTGTACTCTTTCAGTGAAATATCTTCTGTACTGAAGGAAGAAGTATCACTCACGTGCTCAACAAAAAAAACTTCACTTCTGTTTTTGTCAATAGATTCAATTTGAGGAGAAATATCAAACAAATCAGAACAGCTGTATCCAATTACAAGTACTTGGTCATTTATATTTTTGGAGAATATATTTTTAATGACTTTATTTCTATTTACGCTTAAAGTTTTGGTTGCAACAACATTAAGCGTAATTGCCATTTCTGTTTTATTTGATACACAGCCGTGTAATTTTATTAGTTT
>CAZZZH010000083.1:7119-16788 GCA_964658445.1 Ilyomonas sp. | reverse complement strand
AGCAATCTATTCTGAATGGGTGGCAATCCGTTGTGAATGAGCTGCGATGGTTGCGAGATGATCTGCGATTGTGGATGAAGGGCTAACGCCAGTGCTAGTAAATGTAATTTGTGCTTTATTGGCTATGCCAGGTGATAAAGAGATTTTTATAAGACTAACCGGTGTGGCAGGTGGTGATAGTGAATGAAAGGAGAATGGATGAACTTTTTGCCCCAGGGAAGGGATGCTTGTAGTGCCTTATTGGAAAACTACTGGTGATGGGCTGCGGGATGGGCAGCCTCTACCCCGCAAGGCGCAGGCGGAGCAAGAGACAAGAATGCAAGGAACAAAATTCGAGAGAAAGAGCCGGCGCCGCGGAGTAGGGCAGACAGCCCGGACCACAGTTGATTCTTATTCTGAAAGATGAGAGCCCCAAATGGCTGTTGGTATTTGTATTTGATACCTGCTGCCTGCTAAAACAAAAATTACTTATTTGCTGCGGATGGCTTCTACGGGATTCATTTTGGCGGCGGTGCGCGCGGGGATGATGCCGGAAACGATGCCCAGAACAACGCAAATACTGAACGCCAGAATGATGATGTGTGGTGCAATGACAACCGGGAACGGAAGTACGGTGGTAAGCGCCAGCGACAGCAGGTAAACTAATAAAAGACCAAATAAACCGCCCATGACACAGAGAAATGCGCTTTCTAACAAAAACTCGGTGAGGATGGTGATACTGCGGGCGCCAATGGCTTTTTTGAGGCCAATCTGGCTGGTACGCTCGCGCACGGTGACGAACATAATATTGGCAACGCCAAATGCGCCGACAATAAGCGACAGACCGGCAATGGCCCACCCACCCACATCGACCGAACCAAAAAATGAACTGATCTGCTGACTGAACTGAGCGACATCGTTGAGCGAAAAATTGTCTTCGCTGGTAGGGCTTAATTTACGTACCTGACGCATAATGCCACGCAGCTCGTCGGACAGTGCGGCGGTGGATACGTTGGGCTTACTGTTTACGAGGATGGAGGGCTGCATCATGTCGGAATTGTTTACATCCCAGATGGATGCGAAATACCGGTATGTCATAATAAGACACTGGTCGTAATCGAACCCGCCAATCATAGATGTGCCTTGCTTTTCAATAACACCGATGATTTGTACATGCCTACCATCCATAGAAATGAACTTGCCTTCGGCTTTTTCTGCGTTGCCAAAAAGAAGTTCCGCATTTTTATAACCGATTACAATAGCCGGGGTGCCGCGCTGAAACTCGTTTTCGCTGAAATAACGACCGTAACCGATATTGAAGGATTGAATCTTATTGAAGTCTTCGGACACGGCATATACGCCTACATTGCTAAGCAGGCTGTTGTTGTAAGAAAGCGTAACATTGGTTGAAGCATTGAAGAAAGCTACGTTGGCAGCGAGCGTGCTTCGCTGCTTGATGAATTCCATCTCATTGTACTTCATAATAGGACGGCTTACA
This sequence comes from Ilyomonas sp., assembly GCA_964658445.1. Lineage (GTDB taxonomy): Bacteria > Bacteroidota > Bacteroidia > Chitinophagales > Chitinophagaceae > Ilyomonas. The sequence continues at coordinate 15,311 of CAZZZH010000083.1, read as the reverse complement.
AACTTCCACCAGGGATAGTCGGAGCCACCGCTGTATTCCCATTTATCTACATAAATGGTATTGGAGCCAAACGCTTTTACGTCGCTCTGCAGCTTGCGTTCCATACTGTCTACAGCCGCCAGAACGCCGATGATACAGAAGATGCCAAAGGCAACGCCAAGCAACGATAAAGCGCTGCGCAGCTTATTGTTGGTAAGCTCCTGCACCGACATTTTAAAACTGTTCCAAACGATACTAACGACTCTGAGCATACACCAAACTTATGATAAATAAAGATTACCGGTGCAAAGCTGCACTTGTTTTATATAAACGGCAGTCAGATATTGGGTAACTGGCTAATTGTTGATTGGATTAGAAGCGTCGTTGCTGTTGTTTATAATTTCCTGCGTTATCTGCTTGCTTTCAAAAATAGCTTTGATATTATGCTGGTAAAAATCGCCTTTGGAAGCCGCCTTCATTAAGCTGATGTAAGTAGCGAGCGGAACATTATAATACTGAATGATTTCCTGCGTGGCAAGCTCTACTTCTAATGTGGATGTAGCCGCTTCGTAGCCTATTGACACGATGGTTTGGGATGGCACTCCTGTTCTCTGCATAGGTTGTGTTTTAAAAACGCGAAACTAAAAAATTACTGTTCCAGAACCACCGTTTTGAAAAGATTTGTGAGGTACAAACTATCGGCAGTCGACTTTATGTAAGCTGTAGTAATAATGAACTGATGTAGAAACGTTTTGCTGCTGAAAAGATGATATTGATGCTTGTTAAATTGAGATACCACATCGGGAAGCTGACTGGCTTCTATGTTTGCAACTGTTCGGAAGAAAGTGTACATAATGAACAAAACGGCTTTCTGCCAATAAGCAGATTCTTTTTTGATCTGGAAATCGGTATAGAGCCAACGCCCGTTGGATTTTAATTTTTGATGAAGAAAAGCAAAGACTTTTTGCATCGTTTCCTCTTTAAAATTATCAAAGAAAAAAGGGGTGATGACAACCTCATATTCTTTGCTGGTAGCAAAGTCTAAGATGGATTGATTTATAAAATTCACTTCGTTATTGCCCACATTTCTCTTTCTTGCTAACGCAATCATTTTCGATGAAATATCTACATAATCTATTTGCAGACCTTGCGGGTGAAGATTTGTTATTTCATCCAGAATCCAGCCAGTGCCGCCGCCAACAATCAATACACTTGAACCGGCAGGAATCAACGGCAGGAAATGTATTTGTGCCTGGCGCAAAGCCTTACCAATAAAGAGTTTTGCGAGCCTATCGTAAACAGGAGCAATGGCATCATAGCTGCGTTTCATCATTCTATTTTCTGCAAAGTGCAAAGCAAATAAAAAGCCTGCACTATCATAGAGATAATACAGGCTTCGATATATGATGAGCAGGAGAAATATTATTGCATAGACAGGTTCACTCTGCCGCTCGTTTTTACAATGACAGAAACACCACCGCCATTCAGCTTGCCATCAATTTTATCATCCTGTGTATTTCCGCTAAAATTGTATAAGGTGCCTGCTTTTACTTTATCGCCTTCTACATGCAGGTCCATGCCTTTATCTTTTGGCAATTGTAAGTCTATGCTGCCGCCAGAATTGTTTACGTGTACATAATCGCCCAGCTTCACTATCTGCACGTTCATGCTGCCGCCGCTGGTAGCTGTTTCCAGGCTGCCAGAGATTGCATCCAGGTTCACATTGCCGCCGCTAGTGAGTGCGGACAGAGTACCTTCTATTTCGTTTCCTTTTATGTTGCCGCCACTTGTGCTGGCCTTGATGTTTCCTTTCAGGTTGTCGAGATGCATATTGCCACCTGATGTTTGCATGTTTAGCTTGCCGTTGCAATCTGATGCATTGATATTACCGCCCGATGTAGCCAGGCTGATATCGTCGTGAGAATGAGATACATTGATATTGCCTCCACTGGTTGAGCCGTCGATATTGCCGCCAATGTTATCCAGGTTTAAATTGCCACCGCTGGTTCTGAATTTCTGGTCGCCATTCAGGTCGTTTAGCGTTATGTTACCACCCGATGTTTCCAGGTCGCTTGATACCGAATTAGGCACATAAATTTTGAAGGAAATGCTTAAAGATTTTTTCCAATCAAGCTTATGGTCTTTGCTTTTTGCGATAGCGGTTAATTTATTGTTACTGGCATCTATAGTAAGATCGTAGTTCTTCATTTTTTCTGCAACCTCATCTTTCGAAGCGACGTTGCCATTATTATTATGGATGTACACTTCTATGCGCGCATCACTGCTTACACCGGCAACTGAAATATTGCCACCCGATGTTTCGGCTTCTATCTTCTTTATGGAAGCATCTGATAAAGCTTTGGTCATGTAAGGCTGTTCGTTATCTTTTTGGGCAAAAACAAAACTGCTTTGCATAGCGACCAGCAGAATAAAAAGGTACTTTTTCATAATAAAAATTTTGTGTTGGAAATTGTTGAACGATGTTGTTGTTTAAATGTTACAAGCCATGTTTTATTTGTTTTAAAACAGACCCGATGCATGATGCCAATGGCTGTGCCATTGCTGAAAGCATTGTCCAGACTGCATTTCAGAAGATAAGAGTATAAGCTTGTGTTCGATAATGAACATCTTTTGTACGGATGTGAATGGATTTATAGTAATAGACGAAACAGATACTTCCTTCATTAAAGCATACACTATGGTCTTTGTAACTGCATTCGTTTTTTACTGGCACATATTTTTCTCACTCTTCCTAAACACTATATTATGGACGATAACAAAACGGCTCCTATAGATACAGAAAATAAAGTACAACAAAGTAAAGATGAGCATATAGACCAGGACTTTCCAGGCTACCCGCACTATCCTGCGAAAGAAGATATTTTAAACCCGCAGAACCATACCGAGCGCGTTGAAGCCAACGTAGAAAATCTTACTCAGGATGGACTGAAGGAAGAAAGTAAAAAAAAAGCAATGACGACACCGCAGGCGGCAAATCCTGACGAGATAGAAGATGGTGATGATTTGGGAATTGTAATGGGAACAGAGGCTGATGTTACGGCTTCAGACCTTGCTATTTTAGGCGATAAAAACCGCGATTTCGATATGGACGAAGATGAAGAAATTTTTTCTGATGGCTCTGCTTCTGCCTTTGGTGGCACAGAAGAAACAATAGATGATTTGGATAGTAAAGATTTGCGTGATGAATTAGATAGAACCGGAAAGGATCTTGATATTTCAGGCGGAGATTTAGATGATGACAATGAAGAAATAGGAGAGGAAGATGAAGAAAACAACTATTACAGCTTAGGTGGCGACAGGAGAGATAATATCGAAGACGATCCTTCTTCGTCTTACTAATCCTTGATAAAAAATTGAACTGCCAGTTCATAGCCTTTCAACCCTAAACCACTTATTGTTCCCTTGCATTTTGCAGACACATGCGATATCTTCCTGAATTCTTCTCTCGCAGCCACATTGCTGATATGAACTTCTATGACAGGTGTTGTGATGGCTGCTATTGCATCTCCGATAGCGACAGAAGTATGGGTATAACCACCCGGGTTTAAGATAATTCCATCGCTGCTAAAGCCTTCTTTTTGCAGGTAATTAATCAGCTCGCCTTCTACATTGCTTTGGTGATATTGAAAGTCAATGTCAGTATGCTTCTGTTTCAATAAAGTGTAATAGTCTTCAAACGTCTGGCTGCCATATACCGTTGGTTCGCGCGTGCCCAGCAGGTTTAAATTCGGTCCGTTGATGATGACAATTTTCATTCGCCGTCTTGTTTGCTCAGCAAAATAACCTATTATTTTTTAGCCGTTGCGTCTACAAAATAAACGAAGTCTATCAGCGATGAATATGTGCCCGGCTTTGTAATGTCGTAGTCATTTAAATCAATCTGTAAGTCATACTGACCTGCTGCCGGAATTGTATAGGTATAAGAGTAAGTATCATTTTTTCGCTGTAATATTCCTTTTTCCTGAAAGCCCTTTTGCTTGCTTAGCAGCACTATACTTTGCAGTGGTTTTTTTGATGTAAACGAAAACTGGATATGGCTTCCTGCAGCCGTATGAATCATTGATTGTGCAGGAAAACAACTGCTCACTTCATCTTCCTTCGCGCCGAGGCAAACACCCGGATAATTAATAAATTGTTCCCAGCTCACGGTGTCTTTCAGCAGTTGCCATTCCGGCTTCTTGGGATAATGATCTAAAATGAAAGTTTCTGGTTCTGTAAAAAAATAATAGTCATTTGCAGCAGAAATAAATTTTTTCGTGCCTTCCAGTGTATAACCACTTCCCCAGGTAACATCCGCGAGGTTCCATTTGCCATTCAGCCATACAGCTGCCCATGCATGGTTCACAGCGAAATGCGCATTCACAAACGACTCTGTTCCGGTTCTGCCAAAGCCATCAATTTCTTTGCAGGTGATACCGGTTTTTGTGCATAACAAACAAAACACATTTACATAACCCGCACAGATCGTACTCTTATACTTCAATACCGAATCAATCGTGGTAGCCGTATGCCTTGCTGCAACACCTTCAGTGCTGTAAGTAATGTTCTTGGCTGTCCATACATAAGCGGCTTTTACTCGCGAAAGCGAATCGGAATATTTTGTGGTGATAATATGAACCAGCGTATCAAGATCTTTAGCCGAATTTACCTGAACGTGTTGTGTTGAAATAAAATGTTCAATCTCCTGCAAAGACGCCGTTTGGGCATGCGCCAATTGTATAAACATAAGAGCCAACAGCAAGCTGATACATCTTTTCAAGCTTTTCCTTCTCACCTCACTAAGATAAAGCATCGTCGATTTTTTGCCTTATAAAGGTTTATTAAAACATGAATAGAAAGAATAAAAAACCGGTAACGCTTGTTGACATTACCGGTTTATCTTTTTCGGAAAATCGTTTCTTTTATTCAGAAGTTACTGCTTTATGCTCTTCAATCATCTTTATAAAATCATCAAATAAATAACGGCTGTCAAAAGGTCCTGGTGTGCTTTCCGGGTGATACTGCACACTAAAAGCTGGTTTTCCTTTCACGCGAATACCTTCAATACTGTTGTCGTTAAGATTAACATGCGTTATCTCAATGCCTTCGTGGTTGCGCACCGCTTCCGGGTCTACACCAAAGCCATGGTTTTGCGTGGTGATCTCACATTGACCTGTAATAATATTCTTTACCGGGTGATTCAATCCGCGATGTCCATGATGCATTTTAAACGTAGGAATATCATTTGCCAAAGCCAGCAACTGGTGACCCAGACAAATGCCAAACACCGGTTTTTCTTCTTTTAAAATTGCCTTCAAATCTTTCACGGCATAGTCCATAGAAGCCGGGTCGCCCGGACCGTTGGAAATAAAATAACCATCCGGGTTAAATTCTTTCACACGTTCCAACGGTGTATGCGCCGGGTGTACACGCACAAAGGCACCGCGGTCGGTCAAGCATTTTAAAATGTGCCGTTTAATGCCATAATCCATTACAGCCACTTTATAGGGCGAAGCAGGATCGCCTAGCTCATATTCTTCATCCGTACTTACCACGCTCGCCAGTTCCAGTCCGTCCATATCTGGCACATCCTGCAGTTTTTGTTTCAGCGTTTCTTCATCCAATATTTCTGAAGAAATGATGCAGTTCATAGCGCCTTTCGTTCGCACATGCGAAACAAGCGCACGTGTATCGATACCTTCAATTGCAACAATGTTATTGGCAATTAAATAATCTTCCAGTGAGCCTTCTGCCTGGTAGCGGGAAAAACGTTCTTCCAGGCTGCGTCCAATCAAGCCTTTAATTTTTACAGTGTTGCTTTCTGTGTCTTCTTTTTTTACACCATAGTTCCCGATGTGTACATTGTTCATGATCAGGATTTGACCATAATAACTAGGGTCGGTAAACACTTCCTGGTAGCCGGTCATGCCGGTATTGAAGCAAAGCTCGCCGGTAGCAGTTCCTTTTTTTCCGAAAGCTAAGCCACGAAGAACAAGACCATCTGCAAGAACTAAAATGGCTGGCTGTTGTGATGCTGGCATTGTTTGTTGTAGATAATTTGGTGCAAAGAAATTTAATAGAGATGATATGTTTTGCAAAAGTTGTAAACAGCGACTCCTGACTGTGTTCAATGGCATTAAAAATTATCTTTAACTCTTAAAACGTATCTGCTATGCAACCTGCTACCGAAATGACGGCCGAAAAATGGCCATTATGGCGAAAGTGGCTTTTCCAGTTTTTCTTTATTTATCTGTTGCTACAAATTATTCCCTGGTGGTTTAATACCATACCCTACAACGATTCTGTTACGCAATATTATTACAATGCCGAAGATTGGCTGGTACAACTTTTAAACAAGCATTGGTACCATATCAAAGACACATTGGTATATCCCAATGGCAGCGGCGATACTTCTTATGGCTGGGCAGAGCAATGGACATTTTTATGCCTTGCTTTTGCTGGCAACTTGTTGTGGTTGGCATTAGACAGAAAGCGAAATCATTATCAACAACTGAACTATTGGTTGTGTTTGGCAACGAGGTACTATGTAGCACTGGTGTGCTTTTCCTATGGTTTCGATAAGATTCTGCTGATGCAAATGCCGTTTCCCAATCAAAGCCAGCTCGCTACACCGCTCGGCGATTTTCTGCCCATGCGGTTATCCTGGATGTTCATCGGTTACTCTGCGCCATACCAGTTTTTTTCAGGGTTGATGGAATGCATAGCGGGTGTATTACTGCTCTATAGGCGAACCATTACATTAGGCGTAATGGTAGCTACTGGTGTCTTCGTTAACGTAATGATGTTGAATCTGAGCTATGATATTCCCGTGAAAATATTTTCGATGAATATGGTGTTGATCTGTTTGTTTTTGCTGGCAAACGAAGGGAACCGTATCGCCTGCTTTTTTATTATGAATCAACCTGCTTCCACGTGTAGCCTCTATCATTTTACTTATGCAGGAAAAAAGATGCTCATTGGGCGATGGATATTGAAGATTGCTTTTTTTGCTGCCATTGCTATGCTCTTTTATAATACTTACCAATACAAAACAGAAAATGAAAAAGCAAATGCAAAATCGTTTATAAGTGGTATATACAATGTGGAGGTATATGCTGTTAATAAAGACACTATACCAGCTATAATAACTGATACAGCGCGCTGGCAGGATATGATTTTTGAAACGAGTGGCGACGGTAGTATTAAAACTACCGACACCAGCTTCCGACAACGCTATCATCGCGCTTATTTTACTTTTACAACTGACACGATAAAACACACGGTACAGCTAAAAAAATTTTCTAATGATAGTCTGCCGGTAATGACGTTCTGGTACAATTTGCCGAATAGTAGCACTATCAATTTATGGGGTAAGAAAAACAACGATTCTCTGTATGTAAAATTGGTAAAAAGCGACCGGCATTTTCAATTAGCAGAGCGTCAGTTTCATTGGCTGAGCGAAGCAAACCGGTAAGAGAAATTATGTTTCGGTTGCTCCTTTGTAAGATAATTTCTAATTGCAAAACAAAAGACCAGTAATATTACTTTACTGGTCTTTTGTTTAAAAGTTAATCAATTAAAATCATTAACCAATAGTCTCTTTTTCTCTACTGTGTAGGTATTTTAAAGCGTATTGTGTTTGTCTTGACTTTGCCTGAACAGGTGTTTTCTTGACACTCCGAAAAAACAAAAGCAGGTAATTTACACATGTCAACATGCAAATCACCTGCTTGTTTTATAATATCCTTGTTTGCTGAAAGTAATGTTGTTTTTATCTTACTTGATAAAGAATAAAAAACAACATAATATCCTACTTACCAAAAATTTTCGCTCCGAAAATCAATGTAAGTACAAAGAGAACAATGAAAATAAAGAACAGCACTTTGGCTATTTCTGCTGAACCTTCTGAAATACCGCCAAAACCAAAGATGGCTGCAATGATAGAAATGACGAAGAAGATAGCTGCCCATTTAAGCATAAAATAAAATTTTAAATTTCAGTTAATAAACACAAACAATATAATTCTGTGCCAACAAAATGAGAAAACATTATCGAAGCAAAATACCAATCAATAAAGCTTATCGTATTCAAGCCTTTTTTTATACAAAATAAACTTAGCGCAAACTGCCCGCACTCTACAATTCATCTCTTTACCCCTCATCTTCTATCTTTGCAGCCATGAAATTTTTAATGGTATGTCTTGGTAATATTTG
>CAZZZH010000083.1:0-7109 GCA_964658445.1 Ilyomonas sp. | reverse complement strand
AAGGGATTTTAAAACACAAGGCAAAACAAGCCGGGCTCAATTGGACCGTGGAAAGTGCAGGCACCGGCAACTATAATATTGGAGAGGCGCCCCACCGTTTATCACAGCGGGTAGCCAAGCTGAATGGCATTGATATCTGCAACCAGCGGGCACGTTTGTTCAGGCAGGAAATGATGCAGCAATACGACAGGATATATGTGATGGATAAACAAAATTATCAGGATGTAAAACGCATAAGCGGTCACCTGTGGGATGCATCGAAAGTAGATCTGTTGCTGAACGAAATTTACCCCGGCGAAAACCGCGAGATAGACGATCCTTATTACGATAACACGGAGCCGGGTTTTGTAAGAACATTCAACGAAATCAGCGAAGCCTGCGATATGATTATCCAGAAATATGGAGCAAAACAAACGGCGAACTAAATGATGAAACCTTCTCTTCCGCAAGGCACGCGCGATTTTGGTGCAGCCGTTGTGCGCAAGCGCAATTATATCTTTTCTGTCATCAGAAATGTATTTGAGAACTATGGCTTTCAGCCGTTGGAAACGCCTGCCATGGAGAACCTTGATACGCTGATGGGCAAGTACGGAGAAGAAGGTGATAAGCTTATCTTTAAGATACTCAACAATGGTTTGAGCGATGAAAAGAACAAAGAAAAAGCAGTCACTGCGTTTCAAAATATTATTGAAGGCAGAAACGATAAAAACCTTACAGAGCGCGCCTTGCGTTATGATCTCACTATTCCCTTCGCGCGTTATGTCGCCATGAACTTTGGTCAGCTTACCTTTCCTTTCAAGCGTTATCAGGTACAACCTGTTTGGCGTGCCGATCGTCCGCAAAGAGGGCGCTACAGAGAGTTTTACCAGTGCGATGCAGACGTAGTAGGAAGTAAAAATTTATTGAATGAAGTGGAGTTGACTTGCTTATATGCCGATGTATTCGGCAAGCTGAATGTGGATGTGCAAATCAAAATTAACAGCCGTAAAATTTTGGCAGCTTTAGCCGAGATATGCGGCGGCAGTGATAAGCTGGTTGATATTACTGTTGCCATAGATAAGCTGGATAAAATTGGCATTGATAAAGTAAAGGAAGAACTGGTGCAACGGGGTTTGAACCAGGAACAAATCAATATCATTGAACAATATTTATCAATCGAAGGAAGCAACGAAGAGCGGCTGGAAAAAATCAAAAGCTTACTTCAAGGCAATGAAACCGGGCGACAAGGAATTGATGAGCTTGAATACATCATTCGCTTTCTTCCACCCGCTGTCAGCCGGCAATTAATAACAGACTTTACGCTTGCCCGTGGCTTAAGCTATTATACCGGCGTTATCTTCGAGGTAAAAGCAACTAATGTTCAAATGGGAAGCATTGGCGGTGGTGGCCGATACGATGATCTCACCGGCCTGTTCGGAGTTCCAAATGTGCCGGGCGTTGGCATCAGTTTCGGTGTAGACCGCATCTACGATGTAATGGAAGAGCTTAAGCTGTTTCCTGAAGAATTACTAACCGGTACGCGCGTTTTGTTTTTTAATCTGGGCGATCAGGAAAGCCGTGTAGCCTTTGGCTTGATGCAACAACTGCGTAGCCTGAATATAGCTTGCGAACTATATAGCGAAACAGTAAAATTCGATAAGCAGTTTAAGTATGCTGAAAAGAAAAACATACCTTATATCGTCATCATTGGCAGCGAAGAAATGAACACACAAACCTGTAAAATAAAAAACTTAGAAACAGGAAATCAGGAAACAGTATCTCAGAGCGATTTGCCCCGTTTCTCATTTTTATAAGCGAAATCTTACTGGCATGAAATGTGAAATTCTGAATGAAAATTTTGTAATGAAATCTTGCCTGTATAGCCTGCTTTTCGTTCTTATTATCGCTTCTTCCTGCCACCGCAAATCAGTTCCTGCAAGCAGCAGAAACAATGGTGAAGTAACGCCCTTACTTAACGGCAACGAAGCTAATGGAATGCCCGCTGCACCTGCATTTGCGAAGCCTGTTATCATTGTAGATGCCAAGGGCAATTTTGCGGTTACGGAAACTACATTGCCAGCCGATGCACCGAAAGAAATACTGAACCCGGCTAACGCAAGAGCTTACACGCCGGCACAAACAAAAACGCTTGCTTATCGCTTTGGCAAGGTGCCGCCACGGATATTGTATGTACCTTCTTCGCTTTCAAAAAAATCGGCTAAAGGCACTTATTATGTACTGGATAAAAAGTTCTGGTACTGGAAAAAAAGCAACGGATATTTTTATATCGACGATAATTATTTTAAGTAAAGTTTAAAGCATTTATCACTTATTCATTCTTCTGAAAATATGGCGGTTTGTTCACTATTTTTATCATGGTTTATGCAAATCCTTTACCGGCAAATTATTTGCATTGCAAACAAAAATCGACACATAAACTCTTCTGTTTTTCAGCTTCATTACAACCCTCTTAAACTGCCAGGCTATAGTCTTCAAGTTATTGTTTCTTATCTTATCCCAATGCAGTAATTCCCATTGCACAGCACACTAATTATATCGTGTAGTATACCTCTATAGTCGGTTAGCTCATATTCTAATGCTACAGATGTCTTAATAAATATATTTCATTTTACAAAGCCGTTTAGCTCCAGCTCTTTTAATTCATTCGATAATATTTTGGCAGAAATGCCCCGTATTGTGCGCCGCTATTCATCAAAACATTTGGCGCCATCGCGCAGTCCGAGAATAATTCGCAGCTTACATTTACTGCATATGATATCAAGGCATCACCCACAATCGCCAGTATTATTAGCGGTTTCTTATATAATGTATCAGAAAAAAAGTAAACCGGCAATTCAATCGTCTTCTTTACAAACAGCCGTTTTCTAACATAATGCTGCTTGCCATATATAAGTGTAAACTTTAAAAATGGTAATCAATGAAAAAAAAATTTACAATCTACTTCGTTTTTATCTCTCTGTTTTTCACGTCTTGCGCACGGGCTTACTATAAAGAACCCGCGACTGAAAGAGAAGTGGCCGCCCATAATGTGAACAATATTTTTAACTAACCGAAGCACAATAATAAATGGCTGCCTGCACTACAAAAGCACAGGCAGCCATACTAACATCATTTACTTAGCCGGCGTCAGCACAATATTCCGAAACTCAATGGGGCCGTGGTCTCCCTGAAATTGCAGTGGTCCCGGTTCACCTTCTTTACTATCAAGTGCGCCGCCCGTAATCCCTGGTATTTCCCGGTTGCAGATAACAGTAACACCATTCAGAACTATAGTTACCATTCTGCCCGTTAAAGTAATATCGTACGACTGCCACTCGCCGGCTTTTTTGCCTGCCCTTTCGCTCGGTGCAATAAAGCCATACACTGCGCCCAGAAGGTCTAAATCGGGATGCGTACTGTCGCCATCCACAATCTGCACTTCATAGCGTCCACGAAGGTACACGCCGCTATTGCTGTGTTCAGGATAACGAAACTCGATGTGCAATTTGAAATCGCTATAGCTATTATCGCTTATCAAATTACTACCGGAGCGCGGGCTTTTCAATACACCGCTTTCTACTATCCATTGGTTGTCGCCCATCGCATGCCAGCCCGTTAAATCTTTACCATTAAACAACATAATTGGTTTGCCCCAAACCGCAGCAGCATTGCGTTTCAGGGTTGGCGCGCGCACTGCCGACCAGTTGTATTGCTTGCCGCTTGGGTAGATAAGCGTACCCATGGCTTTATCGCCCTGCACGACACCTCTTACTATCATATCAGCTGTGTCTTTATCCCATTGCGGTGGTATAGAAAAATGAAAGGAATCGTTGCTGACCAGTACATGCGAAATAGGCCGCGCACTACCACCCGTGCTTACAAATTCGCCTACCAAAGTATTGTTGCCAGACAACCAAACACCTAACCACGAAGGCTGTTGTTTGCCATCGGCATCAATGGTTATATCCCATCTGCCCACGGGCGATGTGGTGTTGTCTTGCTGGTAGTTGACATTTTCAGCTTTAGCATTTGTCAATACAAACAAGAAAATAAAAAAAAGTACACTCTTCATGGCAAATGCAACCGTTGCTTTTATACTCATCAGGTAGATAGTTTAATGCGTGTAAGGTAGAAATATTTATGATTGAAAGACGCGGATGAATTTCCGGTTAATTATTATTCTGCATAAATCGTTATCTCAATAAAAAAATGCTGTAAACTTGCCCGATACAGAACCCATAGCAAACATGCTCGTTAAGACATTCGGAAGCGCTGTGTATGGCGTGGAAGCCATTACCATAACGATAGAAGTAAACGTAAGCGCAGGGCAACATTATTTTATTGTTGGCTTGCCCGATAGTGCCGTGAAGGAAAGCCTGCAACGCATGGAAAGCGCTATTAAAACGAATAACTATTACATGCCGCGCACCAAGCTGGTAGTGAACCTTGCACCGGCTGATATCAAAAAGACGGGTTCTGCCTTCGACTTACCCATTGCCATTGGTGTGTTGGGCGCTACGGAACAGATAGAAGAACCCGAACGATTAAGCCAATACATCATGATGGGCGAGCTAAGCCTGGATGGAAAAATTCAACCCATAAAAGGTGCTTTGCCCATTGCTATACAAGCCCGCAAAGAAGGCTTTAAAGGATTGATTGTGCCGACGGCCAATGCACGGGAAGCAGGCATGGTAAACAACCTGAAGGTCTATGGCGTGGAGCACTTGAATGATGTTGTAGGGTTCTTTAAAAACGAATCTTTGCTAACACCGGTTGAAGTAAATACACGCGAAGAATTTTTCGATTCGCAGTATGAATTCGATGTTGATTTCAATGATGTAAAAGGTCAGGAAAATATCAAACGCGCACTGGAGATAGCTGCCGCCGGAGGGCATAATGCTATCCTGATTGGTCCACCCGGTGCAGGCAAAACGATGCTGGCAAAAAGACTTCCAACGATACTGCCACCCTTGAGCCTGCATGAAGCATTAGAGACCACCAAGATACACAGTGTAGCAGGCAAAATGCCCGAAAATAGTTCGCTCATCAGCAAGCGTCCGTTTCGTTCTCCGCATCATACCATCAGCGATGTTGCATTGGTTGGCGGAGGAAATATACCGCAGCCGGGCGAGATCTCTTTATCGCACAACGGCGTATTGTTTTTAGATGAATTGCCCGAATTCAAACGAACGGTTTTAGAAGTGATGCGACAACCGATGGAAGAAAGGAAAGTCACGATTTCAAGAGCAAAAGTAGCTTTGGATTTTCCTGCTAATTTTATGCTGATTGCTTCTATGAACCCCTGCCCGTGCGGGTTCTACAACCATCCTGAAAAAGAATGTACCTGCCCGCCAGGTGCTGTACAGAAGTACCTGAACAAAGTATCCGGACCTTTGTTGGACAGGATTGATTTGCATGTGGAAGTAACGCCCGTTGCCTTTAGCGAACTGAGCAATACCAACAGCAAAGGCGAGTCTTCTTCTCATATCCGCGACCGGGTTATTAAGGCCAGAGATATTCAGACCGAGCGTTACAAAGGCATTGCCGGTATGTATGCCAATGCACAAATGAGCAGCAAACAACTGCGTGAAATATGCGTGATTGGGCAAGCGGGTGAAACCTTGTTGAAGCGGGCTATGGAACGCCTGAATTTAAGTGCCAGGGCGTATGACAGAATATTAAAAGTTAGCCGCACTATTGCTGACTTGGCAGGAAGTGCAGATATAAAAGTCGAGCATTTAGCCGAAGCGATTCAGTATAGAAGTTTGGATAGGGAAGGTTGGGCAGGATAATGAAGCTCTTTTATTTTTTTTACTGATAGCGCAGCAATTTCAACTACTGCTAAATGCAATCAAAAGCTTACACCATCAGACAAAGTTTGATGAATGTTACCGGTAATACGGCTTAATCATAAAATATACAATAGGACCTGTAAGAGCCACATACAACCACAGCGGCCAAATAATCTTCGATATTTTTTTATGCTGCGCAAATTCGCTTGTTAAGCCTTTGTAAGCCGTGTATAAAATAAACGGAAGAGTAACTGTTGCCAGAAAAATATGCGTGGCTAAAATGAAAAAATAAGCATAACGGATGCTGCCTGCAGCCGCCGCTTCTTCAGGCGATGTAATACCATCGTGGTTGCTATCGCCAAAATGTGCCTCGCCGGCTAATAAATGATGCGAGATGTAAGACACCAGAAACAGGATAGACAAGATCAAAGCCGTTATCATCAGTTGCTTGTGCAGTGTCCATTTTTGCTGCTTTACCGCTATCAGAGCCGCTATCAGCAGCACAGCAATAATGCTGTTGAGCAATGCATTGATGGCTGCGAAAATGTGAACATCGAAGGGTACGACAATGTTGAATTTTACATTACCCAAAAACACTACGGCAGCAAACACTACAAACGAAAATATGCCGATGAGCCACTTAGCTTTTCCATCATTTTTCTGAAACAGAGGTTGCAGCATAGGAAGAAGAATCTTTTTTCTTACTGTAAAATAATAACCGGACGCCCACCACAACAATGATAGCCGTAATAAAGAAAAATATTGCCATCAAGCCAGGATCGAAAGGAAGTGGTTCGGGGTTCGTAGCTTTTTCCACCATTAGTAAACCGATATCATTTGCCAGTTTGCTTAATGAGGTAGAATCTAAACCATCATAATATCCGCGCACTTTAAAGGTTTTATCAATCAGCACAAAGCGGTTAGTATGAACAAAATTGGAGTCTATTGGCGACTCGGCATATTTATCTACATGCAATTCGTTGAAAATAAAACTATAGATCGAATCCTTGCTGCCGGTAAGAAACCACCAGTTATCATGGTTCACGCCAAAGCGGTCTGCATATTCTTTTAAGCGCTGTGCGCTGTCGCGCTCCGGGTCTATGCTGAACGATACAAACTGTACTACAGAAGTGTCTATTTTATGATACTCATCGCCGCCTTTAATGAAGCTGCGCTGCAGCTTCACCATGTTTGCCGTAAGGCGCGGACAAATACCAGCACAATGCGTAAAAAAGAAATCGGCAACAATGGGTTTGTTCTGTATATCGTACAGATGAACCGTATCGCCTAACTGGTTTTGCAGCTTAATGTCAGCTACTGTATGCCACACCGTATCGG
>CAZZZH010000082.1:0-16821 GCA_964658445.1 Ilyomonas sp. | reverse complement strand
TTCCAGAACAAAGAAGCCGCCATTGATCCAGGGCATCTCGTTTTCGCTGTTAGGTTTCTCCTGAAAGCTTTTTACAACGGTATCTTCAGGCGCTAAATTGAACACACCAAACCTGCCTGGCTGTTGCACGGCAGCCAGCGTTGCCAGTGTGCCGCTTTTCTGATGAAACGCAACAGAGGCCGTAATGTCGATATCGCTAACGCCATCGCCATAGGTCATGCAAAATGTTTCGTTGCCGATGTATTCTTTTACCCGCAACATGCGACCGCCGGTCATTGATTGATAGCCAGTATTGACGAGCGTTACCTTCCAGTCATCTGTTTGGTTACGGTGAATTTCCATGCTGTTTTTGCGCATGTCGAATGTAACATCAGAATTATTCATGCAATAGTTGGCAAAATACTCTTTGATGATATCGCCTTTGTAGCCACAACAGATAATAAAATCGTTGATTCCATGCGCCGAGTAAATTTTCATGATATGCCACAGGATAGGCCGGCCGCCGATTTCAACCATCGGTTTAGGACGCACACCGCTTTCTTCGCTGATACGTGTACCAAAACCTCCTGCAAGAATTACTGCCTTCATAAACGTTTATTTTAGTGTGTAGAAAAAAAGTTTATTTATAAAAGTAGTTGCTTTTATACATCTTTCTCATCGCCGTTTAATACATGCACATGCGGTATCGGGATCACAAATTGACCATTCCATTCCATAATATAATCCAATTGCTTCATCACTTCTTCCTTTAAGTTCCAAGGTAAAATAATAATGTAATCAGGCTTTTCTTTTTTAATGGTTTCTTCGTTCACTACCGGAATATGACTGCCGGGCAACCACTTGTTTTGTTTGTATGGATTGGCATCCACCACAAAGTCGATGAGATCGCTTTTAATGCCGCAATAGTTAAGCAACGTGTTGCCTTTTGCAGCCGCGCCATAGCCCGCCACTTTTTTGCCTTCGCGTTTTTGTTTAATTAAGAAATCAGTAAACTGGAGTTTAATATTAAACGACGCCTTTTGGAAATTGTTGTAGTATTCCAGTGTCGTCATGCCTTTGCTGAATTCCTTATCCAGCAAGGCTTTCACATTGTCAGAGATTGGTTTTGATTCGTCATTTTCATGCCTGGCATATATGCGTAAAGAGCCACCATGCACCGGTACTTCTTCTACATCAAACATTTCAAGTCCTTGTGCTTTAAATATTTTTTTTACTGTGTAAAAGGAGAGATAAGAAAAATGCTCATGGTAAATGGTATCGAACTGATTGTTGTCGACCAACTGCATCAGGTGTGGAAATTCCATAGTGATGATGCCCTTATCTTTCAATGCCATCTTCATTCCCCGCACAAAGTCGACGATGTCTGGCACATGCGCAAGCACATTGTTGCCCAATAACAAATCAGCTTTACGATTATCTGCCACCAGTTTCGAAGCCAGCTCAGTTCCAAAAAATTCGGAGATATTTTCGATGCCTTTACCGCGCGATACTTCGGCTGTATTGCCAGTTGGTTCTATGCCCAAAACAGGTACGTTTCTTTCTTTAAAATATTGAAGCAAATAACCATCGTTAGATGCAATCTCAATCACCTGGCTTTGTTCATTAAAGCCAAATCGCGCGATCATTTTTTCTACATAATTCTTGGCATGTTGCAGAGCTGTTTTTGAGTAAGAAGAATAGTACACATACTCATCATCAAAGATGTCATCGCTCTTTTTGTATTCATCAATCTGCACTAAAAAACAATTGCGGCAAGTAAAGACTTTGAGAGGATAAAATGCTTCAGGCTCATTCAGTTGTTCTTTGGTAAGAAACGAGTTGGAAGCCGGCGAGTTGATAAGGTCAATGAAAACATCCGTTAATTCTGATTCACAAAATCTGCAATTCATAATAAAAGTTGATGATGGTTTATGTTTTAAATGAGCTACTTTTTATGTAAAGCCACAACTGGATTGCGTTTCAGCACTTTCTTTATTTTTTGTCAGGAAGCTATGTCGTTACAATCTTCCATCACTTTCAGATTTATTAAATATTGATTTTACATCGAATAAAACACAGTTGTCACAGCAAACTTTTTTTACAATATCGTAAGTGAATTGCCGGTGCGCAACCGCTACAATCACGGCTTCATATTGTTGCTCCGGCATTCTGTCAAGAGCTTCAATTCCATATTGTTCCATTACCGTCTGCGGTTTTACCCAAGGGTCATAAACCTCAACCTGGATATGATAGGTCTGCAATTCAGTAATAATGTCGATTACTTTTGTATTGCGGACGTCTGAGCAATTTTCTTTAAAAGTAATGCCTAACAACAATGCCTTGCTACCTGCCAAAGCAATTTGTTTCTTCACCATCATTTTCACTACTTCGCCGGCTATATAGGTGCCCATGCCATCGTTAATTCTTCTGCCCGCTAAAATTATTTCCGGGTGATAGCCTACCTCTATTGCTTTCTGCGCCAGATAGTAGGGATCAACGCCAATGCAATGCCCACCTACAAGACCGGGTTTAAATGGCAAAAAATTCCATTTGGTTGTCGCTGCTTCCAACACTTCGGTTGTATCTAAATTAAGCAAACCGAATATTTTAGAAAGCTCATTCATGAAAGCAATATTGATGTCGCGCTGCGCATTCTCTATTACTTTGGCTGCCTCTGCTACCTTTATAGAAGAAGCGATAAAAATACCGGCATCAATGATACTGCTGTACAAGTTTCGTATGGTTTCAGTACACGCCGGTGTTGAGCCTGATACAACTTTTTTTATCTTCCTGAGGGTATGCTCTTTATCACCTGGATTGATACGTTCCGGCGAGTAGGCGACAAAAAAATCCTGATTATAAATTAACCCTGAACCCTGCGCCAACAGTGGAACACAAACATCTTCGGTAACCCCGGGATACACTGTAGATTCGTACACAACAATATCATCTTTCTTTAAAAAAAAGCTCACTGTTTTGCTCGCTTGTTTTATGGAAGAAAGGTTGGGCCGCTGATAGCGGTCTACTGGTGTAGGAACGGTAATAATATAAACATTGACTTCTTGCAAAGCCGATACTTCATCCGTGATGTATAAGCCTTTAGTATCGCTATTGCTGGTTTTTAAAACTTGAGAAAGCGACTTTTCTTCCAACTCGAGCGTGCTGTCTTTTGCTACGCGCAATTCTTCAACACGCAACTTGTTTATATCATAGCCTACCACAGAATATTGCTTTGCAAACTCGGCTGCCAAAGGCAATCCTACATAGCCAAGGCCTATTACCGCAATTTTACTTACTGCCATATTCTTAACGGGTTGTAAAGTAATAGCAATCGTAGCATTCGTCAGTTTAAAATTAGATTAATTTACCAATGCTACATTATTTGCTAATGGCTGTTTAAGATAAAAGCTATACCTATGGCACTGAAAGAATTACTTATAAGCGAGATAAAAAAGTATAGAGAAGTTCACTTCTAAAGTAAGGGCATCAATAAATTCAATAATTCTTGGGCATTTTTTTTGTCAAGAATGGTTATTCAAAACGTAAATCAGAATTGTTTATGATCTTATTTAAAACCGGTATCATCAGTGTTTCTTCAGTATTTTTTTTGTTGTCCTGTATGTCATCGGAAGCCAATGTAAAACAAACAGCAACTGCTGATTCATCGAAGCTGCCGGTTAAAGATTCAATGGTTGTTACTGAAAAACCAATTGCTGTTTTAGACAGCACTTTATACGATTCGTTGCAGTATCACTTGGTAGGTAACCATGCAACCAGTGCCTGGCCGGTGAAAGCCGCGTATCCCTTGCCAGGCGCGGTTTTGCCGTTTCGACGGGTTGTAGCATACTATGGAAATTTCTACTCAAAAGGCATGGGCATTCTGGGTGCTTTACCTGAAGATGAAATGCTGCAAAAACTAAAAGGAGAGGTTGAAAAATGGAAAGCGGCAGATTCTACCATACCTATACAACCGGCTATCCACTACATAGCAGTAACGGCGCAACACAGCCCGGGAAAAGGAAACAAGTATCGAATCCGGATGCCTTTTTCACAGATAGATCACGCATTAGAACTGGCGAAAAAAATTGATGCTATTGTATTTCTTGATGTACAGGTTGGGCATAGCACACTGCAGCAGGAACTGCCAGCTTTGGAACCTTATCTTAAGTTACCTAACGTTCATCTAGGAATAGATCCGGAGTTTTCTATGAAGGGTGGTCAGGTGCCTTCCTCTGCTATTGGAACTATGGACGCAACCGATATAAACTATGCTTCTGGTTTTCTTGACTCGATGGTCAATAAATATTCATTGACACCGAAAATTTTAGTCGTGCATCGCTTTACCAAAGGCATGCTGACCAACTATAAAAATATTAAGCTTCGAAATACAGTTCAACTGGTAGTGAATATGGATGGCTGGGGCTTTCCTGCTAAGAAAAGAACAAGTTATCATACAGCCGTAACCAGTGAACCGGTTGAATTTGCAGGCTTTAAGCTGTTTTACAAAAATGATGTAAAAGCAGGCACATCGAAAATGATGACGCCTGATGAAGTGCTGGCATTGTACCCAAGCCCGATTTACATACAATACCAATAAGTATTCATTCTAAATTGTTGTATGCTTGTAATAAAACGCAAGTAATAAATTTATTGGCATAAAGCCGACTCGGACTAAGGTTTAAAATCAAAAAGCGTAGCCGTAAAAACGCCCTGTTCGCGCCTGTAAAAAAGAGCATGAAAGTTTCCTTTGTAACGAAGGGTCAGCGGAAGCAAGATGCCGTTTACTTTGCCTAACTCAACCTCCATATTTACATCGAAATCGTAAACTCCTGCCTTATAGCTAAGCTTGTAATTGCGAGCCAGTACTTCCATTGTTTTCGGATCGAACCAAGTTGTCATTTCATCAATTACAATATCGCTGGAAGCGGCATCGGGCTTGGGTTTGATGGAGAAAACATAAACGTTATTACCCTTGTAAGATGTATAGTCAAGATGATAGGTATAAAGCTGATGTGCATGATCGTCGTACAAGTCCAATTTGTTGCCAATAAAAGGTATTCCGGGTATCTTTTTTCCGGGATTAAAAAACAACATTTTTAGTTGTTGCTTGTGCTTTTCCATACCTGTTTTTTCTTCAGGATTAAAGTCCATATTCCCTACCACATTTGTTTCGCCACACACTTTTCCTTTTGTAAAAAAGAGAGATGCATACATCTGCGCTGTTATATAATTATACTCGCCTTTGCTGTCGTAAAAATCACCGGTTGCAGTTCTGTTTTCTTCAGTCATAGTACGACAGCCATTACTTACCTGCTGTACTGTTTTGCTGTTGTACGAGGCTTCAATGTTACCATCTTTGTTAAGCATGGTAATATTGTTATAAGCCGAAAAACCGACTGTATGCAGTGTGTGGAAAGCTTTATAAAACGTAGTGTCTTTTTGTATACGTCGAAGGATATCGGCATAGTTGCTATCTGAACGAACAAATACTTCGGGTAAAGAATAATATTGGTTTTCTACCTCTACAGTTGTGTCCTGCGAAAATGAAAAAAAAGATAAAAAAAGAAAAACAGTTACCGCATACAACCTCATTTCGCAAACGACATTTTATAATCTGTTTTGATCTTGCCTTTACTAATGTCGTTTAATTTTCCCAACAATAATTTTCTACGGAGTGGCTTCATGTAATCAATAAATAACTTTCCTTCGATGTGATCGTACTCGTGTTGAATCACACGGCTTGTAATGCCAATAAAAGTTTCTGTATGTGGCTTGAATTGTTCGTCCCAATATTCCAATGTTATGCTTTCAGGACGCACTACATCTTCGCGTATTTTAGGGATGCTGAGACAACCTTCGTTATAACTCCATTCATTACCGCTCAATTCTTTGATGCGCGCATTGATAAACACTTTTCTGATACCTGGGTCGTCAGGATATTTTCCTTTGTCTTCTTCATCAAGATTTTCAAAGATGGTGGTGCTGTCCACTACGAAAAGGCGGATATCTTTATTGATTTGCGGAGCTGCCAAACCCACGCCATTACTGGCATTCATTGTTTCCCACATGTCAGCAATCAGTTTATCCAGTTGCGGATAAGCCGGGCTTATTTCTATGGCTATTTTGCGTAATACGGGTGCACCGTAAGCAACAATCGGTAAAATCATTTTCTGTTTTTTGCAAACCGCAAATGTAACTATTCCATAATAAGAATAAGCCTTGTAAATACTAAAACTTAAGTGCTACTTACAAAGCAGATAGTCCATAAAAGATATCACCTGTGTAATACAATCCTTAATTTTTATTCATAGGTAGAAAACCTCAGTTTGAATTTAAATATTCTTGAAGCATAATGGTAGCAGCAATCTTGTCTATATTTTCTTTTTTACGGCGCTCTTTTTTTTTCATACCCATATCTACCATAGCCCGCACCGCCATTTTCGATGTGTAGCGTTCGTCGATTGTCTTAACAAGTACGTCTGGTATTTCTTTTTTTAAGCGGCTTATAAATTGCTGAACCAAAGGTGTGGCATGGGTTTCAGAGTCATCCAGGTTTACAGGCGCACCAACCAATATCAGTTCTACGCCTTCGGTTTTTAAATAATTTTTCAGGAAAGAAAATATATCTTTTGTCTCTACTGTGGTTAAAGCTGAAGCAATTATCTTCAATGGATCTGTTACGGCAATGCCGGTCCTTTTTGCGCCATAGTCAATACAAAGAATCCGCATACTGGTCAAACCTACGGTGTTTTACTGCAGGTTACAAAAAAATTAACGTTCTTCAATCGCGTTGCCGTTTGTAGGTTTGCAGCATGAACGAACTTGCTATCAGCCATCGAGCTCAAGTTATGCCGCCATCGCCCATACGTAAGCTGGTTCCCTATGCCGAAGCTGCAAAAAAAAAGGGTATTCATGTTTACCATTTAAACATTGGTCAGCCCGACATTGAGACACCTAAACCTATACTAGATGCGGTTCGTCACTCAGATTTTAAAGTTTTGGAATATAGCCATAGCGCGGGTAACGAAAGTTACCGCCGCAAGCTGGTAGAATATTATAGCCGGAACAATATATCAGTAAATATTGGAGATATACTGGTGACAACCGGAGGTTCAGAGGCTATCCTTTTTGCATTTATGTGCTGCATGGATGCCGGTGATGAAATCATCATCCCCGAACCTTTCTATGCAAACTATAATGGCTTTGCTGTAGAGGCTGGTG
The DNA here is from genome assembly GCA_964658445.1 of Ilyomonas sp. Lineage (GTDB taxonomy): Bacteria > Bacteroidota > Bacteroidia > Chitinophagales > Chitinophagaceae > Ilyomonas. The sequence continues at coordinate 9,621 of CAZZZH010000082.1, read as the reverse complement.
TAAAGATTGTGCCGGTAACTTCCTATATCGAAAGTGGTTTTGCATTGCCGCCGATTGAAGATTTTGAAAAAAAAATTACCGAACATACAAAGGCTATTTTAATCTGCAATCCCAATAATCCAACCGGTTATTTATATAGTAAAGAAGAGTTAGAGAGGCTAAAAGATATTGCAAAGCGCCATTCTCTATATATTATTTCCGATGAAGCCTACCGCGAATTCTGCTATGATGGCGAACATTTCAGCGCGCTGCAATTAGAAGATGTAGATGAAAATGTGATTGTCGTTGACACAATCAGTAAACGTTACAGCGCTTGTGGTGGAAGAATAGGCGCTTTTGTAACACGCAATGCAAGGCTCACCGAGGTGGCTCTAAAGTTTGCGCAGGCAAGATTAAGCCCCCCTTCAATGGCGCAAATTATGGGTGAGGCGGCGGTAGATTTACCAACAGATTATTTTGAAAAAACCAAAGAAGAATACAAAAATCGTCGAGACACACTGGTGGGAATGCTTAACAATATACCAGGAGTTTTTTGCCCCAATCCAGGAGGAGCATTTTATGCCATAGCGAAATTGCCAATAAACGACGCAGATTATTTTTGCCAATGGTTATTAGAAAATTTTTCATATCAGAATCAAACTATAATGTTGGCGCCAGCATCTGGTTTTTATGGTAGTGAAAATTTTGGAAAGAGTGAAGTTAGATTAGCTTATGTCATTCAGAATGAATCGATTGTTAAAGCGATTAAGTGTTTAGAGGAGGCTCTAAGAATTTATAAAGATTAATATTTTTATTGTTTATATTATTTCTTATTGATTTTGGTTTTATATTTGTCTTGAATTAGCAAACAAACTTTTAAATTAAACTTATTCGGATAATTTTCTAACTTTTTCATATGGCAAGCAATCGAAGACGCCCGTTGTTTCTACAATGGGTTTTTCTTTTAAAATGCTTGTTACTATGTTTCGCCGGTTAGGTAATGCTTATTATATTTGCACCCCATTTGGCGAGGTAGCTCAGGCGGTTAGAGCGTTGGATTCATAACCCAAAGGTCAAGGGTTCAACTCCCTTTCTCGCTACATTAAAAAAAGACGCCTCGGCGTCTTTTTTTAATGTAGCACTAGGCTTATTTGATATGCGTTTGAAAAACAGTCTCCTCTTTAAAATAACCAGTTAATATATCGCCAACCATACATTCTCCAACACCGGCGGGCGTTCCAGTAAACAATAAGTCTCCAATATTCAAAGAAAAGAACTGTGATATATAGTTGATAACTTTAGCGACAGAAAAAATCATGTCATTTGAATTGCCTTGTTGTACATACTCGTCATCTTTTTTTAGAGAGAATGATATACCTTCTTTCAACTCACTAGGGTCTAATATCTGCCAGTTACCGACCAATGCAGAATTATCCCAAGCTTTAGCTATCTCCCAAGGTAGACGTTTTTGTTTTAGTTCCGTCTGTAAGTCTCTCGCGGTGAAATCAATGCCTACAGTTATTGCATCTACATAGTTCATCGCGCTGCTTTTAGATATATAACGTCCGTTTTTGCAGATACGAAATACCAGCTCAGCTTCGTAATGCAGCTCATTAGTAAATTCGGGGTATAAAAACTGTGATGGTGCGGGGAGTAATGCCGACTTTGGCTTTAAAAAAATCACGGGGTTCTCAGGTACTTCATTGTTCAGTTCTTTTGCATGATCTACATAGTTTCTCCCAACGCAAAATATTTTCATAGCTGTTTAGTTAATCAGTAAGTGTATACTCTATTTTGTTGTAAATGTTCATTGTATTTTCGATGCCGCTGGTAGCAAAGCTTTCAATTAAATCAACCGATGCGTTTATTTTTTTGTTTACCAAAGGCAACTCTTCTTTGAACCATTTGCCCAGTACAAAATCTACTTGCATCCCTTTAGGATAATGATTGCCAATACCAAACCGCAGCCGTGGGTATTTGTCTGTTCCCAATGTCTGTTCAATATCGCGCAAGCCGTTATGACCAGCTGCGCTGCCAGCTGCACGCAGCCGTAATTTACTTAATGGCAAAGCCAAATCATCTGCAATCGTCAGTGTATTTTCCAAGATTATTTTTTCTTTTTCCATCCAGTACTTAAACGCCTTGCCGCTCAAGTTCATAAACGTGGTTGGCTTTATGCAAATGAATATTTTGCCTTTCCATTTTATCTCTGCTTTTTCTGCCAGCCGGTCTATTTTGAAAAAACCGTTGTGCCTTACGATGAAAGCATCCAGCACATCAAACCCTATGTTGTGACGAGTTTTGTTATACTCATTGCCAATATTGCCCAGGCCGATTATTAAAAACTTGCTCATCGCTATTTACAAACATAACAAAGCCCCGCATTGGCAGGGCTTTGTAGCTGAAAAAAATGGTTTTATTTTTTCTTTTCTTCTTTTGCAGCAGCCGTTTCTTCCTGTTTCAACTGCCTTGTAAGAACTACTGATGCGATAGGGATGCGTGGAGAATTTAAAATCTCCAGATTCGGTTCCTTCACATCTTCTACTCTGATGTTGCCGTTCAAATCAAGATTGGTAATATCTACTTCGATATTTTCCTTCAAATCTTTCGGAAAGGCTTTTACTTTTAAAGCATTCATCTTTGTAATTAACTTTCCGCCCGCTTTTACGCCAACAGAAACACCAGTAAATTTAATAGGTAATGTTGCGACAATTTTTTTGTCTCCTACCAATTCTAATAAATCCACATGATTCAACAAATCTGATACTTTATCAAATTGCAAATCTTTCAGGATGCAGGTATAGCTTCCGCCATCTACATCTACCTGTGCTAACTGAAATTCTCCTGTGTAAACGAGTGGCTTAAAAGCCTTTGCCGAAGCGTAAAAATTCACTTCTTTGGCACCACCGTAAATTACACCTGGCACATTGTCCTGAGAGCGGAGCTGGCGGGTGGCTTTTTTGCCGCTTTCGGTCCTCAAGTGACCTTCGATTGTAATTGTTTTCATAATTATGATTGTTTAAAAAATCCTTTTTTCTCCTTGTATCATAGTCTTACTTCTACCTGATTCCTCTCAACTGCGAATGAATAAAAAGACTAGTGATACTCTTATTTTCATACGCATTCCGAATAGCAATAGCAAATAAATCGGCAACAGAAAGAACATTAATTTTAGCACTTGCCTGTTTCATCGGGATCGTGTCGCAAACCACCAGTTCTTCCAGTTCGCTATTCTCAATCGTCTCATAAGCTTTTCCGCTTAAGATGGGATGTGTACACAAAGCCCTTACGCTTGTTGCTCCTTTCTGAATTAATAGATTGGCTGCTTTCGCCAAGGTTCCACCAGTATCACAGATGTCATCTATCAATACAATATCCCTTCCTGCCACATCACCTATTACTACCATACTGGCAATCTCATTCGCCCGCTTGCGGTGCTTATCGCAAATCACCATATCTGAGTTAAAATAAGAGGCAATTTCTCTTACCCGGTTCGTGCTTCCCACGTCGGGGGCGGCAAAGGTAAGGTTTTCAAGTTTTAGTTGTTCAATATAAGGAATGAAGATTGCCGAACTGTCAAGATGATCGACCGGGATATCGAAAAAAGCTTGTATCTGCGGTGCATGCAGGTCCATTGTTATTACACGGTCAGCGCCGGCAGCTTCTACAAGTGTAGCAACTAATTTTGAACCGATAGCAACACGCGGTTTATCTTTCCGGTCCTGCCGCGAGAAACCATAGTAAGGCATTACCGCAATAATTTTATAAGCACTGGCGCGTTTGGCTGCATCAATCATCAGAAGCAATTCCATTAAGTTATCCGTTGGCGCAAAAGTGCTTTGTATCAGGAACACATAATCCCCGCGAATGCTTTCTAAAAAGATAGGTTGAAACTCACCATCACTAAACTTTTGGATATTGATTTTGCCAAGCGGCGCACCAAAGCGTTGTGCGATTTTTTTAGCAAGTTCCTGAGATCCTGTACCTGAAAATATTTTAACCGATGGATTCATAGCAGCAAATATGAAGTGGCGAAGATAATATTTGAAAAAGAAAAGAAATCTGTATTTTAACCGCACATTTTTGTTATAACCATGACTAACTCGTCTATTAAACACTGGGCGGAAGATGATCGACCGCGCGAGAAAATGATGTTGAAAGGCGCTGAAGCGCTAAGCAATGCCGAGCTGCTTGCTATCCTTATCAACAATGGAACAAAAGATAGAAGCGCTGTTGATGTTTGCAAAGATTTATTAGCCAGCGTAAACAACGATTTGCAGCGATTGGGCGGTTTATCTATCAAAGAAATTTTGAAGCTTAAAACAAAAGGTATTGGCGAAGCTAAAGCTGTAATCATTGCGGCTGCTCTAGAGCTTGGAATTCGTCGAAATGCGGCTGATAATAAGAGAGATGTCATCACGCAAAGCAGTGATGTAGCTGCCTTTCTAAAAGCAAAACTTGAATATAAAAAGCACGAGGTATTTGCCGTTTTATTTTTAAACCAGGCAAATAAAATTATGCATTATGAGGTGCTAAGCGAAGGTGGCATTACCGGTACTATTGCCGATCCAAGAATTATACTTCGTAAAGCTTTATCTCACGATGCAGTGAACCTTATTTTATGCCACAACCATCCGAGTGGAAGTATCAAACCAAGCCGTGCAGACAAAGAACTAACCACAAAGATTAAAGAGGCTGCTGCATTGTTTGATATGACAGTCTTGGATCACATTATAGTAAGCGCAGACGGGCATTACAGCTTTGCAGATGAAGGAATTTTATAAAATTGAGTTGGCAATTCCCATCTCCAAACCTCGTAGCTCTGCCAATCCTCTCAGTCTTCCGATTGCTGAATAACCAGGATTTGTTTTCTTATTCAAATCATCCAGCATCTGGTGTCCATGATCGGGTCGCATAGGAAGAGAAACCTTGCGTCTGTTCATCAATAAAACAATTTCTTTCACGATAGCATACATGTCTGAATCGCCTTCAAGATGATTGGCTTCATAAAAATCTCCTTCCTCATTTCGGGTTGTATTGCGCAGATGAAGGAAATGGATATGATCGCCAAATCGTTGAATCATTTGCGGTAAATTATTGTCTTTTCTTACGCCAAAAGAGCCTGTGCAAAAACACAAACCATTAGCAGGCGATGCAATGGCGCTTAACAAATCCTGTACATCCTGCCCGGTGCTTACGATGCGTGGCAAGCCCAAAATATTGTAAGGTGGATCATCCGGATGAATTGCCATTACCAAACCAACTTCTTCGGCAACCGGAACAATTTCTTGCAGAAAATAAAACAGATTTTGCTTCAGCTTTTTTGTATCGATATTCCGATATGATTGTATGGCTTCTAAGATCTCTTCTTTTGTAAAACGCTCCTCGCTACCAGGCAATCCAAGCAAAGCGTTTTTATCCAAAGTTTCCTTCTCTTCGTTTTGCATTAGCGCGAATCTTTTCTTCGCCTTTTCTATTTCTTCTGCTGTATAATCTTTCTCAGCATCGGGTCGCTGCAGTAGAAATAAATCAAAGGCTATAAAAGCACTTTTTTCAAAGTATAAGGCTTTGCTTCCGTCTGGCATCGGATACGAAATATCAGTGCGCATCCAATCAAGCAAGGGCATGAAATTGTACGTAACTACTTTCAATCCGCAGACAGCAACATTGCGCAGGCTTTGTTTGTAATTTTCTATGTATTGATGGTAATTACTGCTTTGTTTTTTAATGTCTTCATGCACGGGAAGGCTTTCAATTACCGTCCATGTCATGCCTGCATTTTCTATCTCCTCTTTGCGTTTATTGATTTCTTCTACTTTCCAAACGTCGCCGACTGCAACATGATGCAAAGCTGTCACAACACCTGTACAACCTGCCTGTTTTATAAAAGACAAAGGCACCGGATCGGCAGGTCCAAACCATCGCATTGTTTGTTCCATTCGCATACAATCAGTCTTTAAATTTTTACCTTTATTGTTTGGCTTTCTGTTTAGCGCCTATGTATTTGGCTATATCGATCATCGGTGCAACCCAGATTGTTTTTTGATTCTCTTGCAAGTAACGCAACAACTGGCTATGTGCTGCTAATGATACGTTTAATGAATGTTCTCCGCCAACACCATGAAATAAAAACACCAGTAAGGTGTGCGTCTTTTCGGCTTGTTTTACAAGATCAATCATCTGTTCACCCGTTTGTCCGTTCATGGTATAGCAGCCAATATTATACAAATCAATTTTACCAATTGGTAGCATCTCTGCACTAACGCCACGTGCTGCTATAAACTCATTTTTTAGCGGTTCGATATAAGAACTGTCACGAATTTTTGTGTCCCCGCAAGGATAGGCAAATGTTCGTTCCTTTTTCCCATCTATTGCCTGCAACACATTATTCATCTCCCTGATCTCATCAACCATCTTTTTTACCGTATAAAACCGAAGATCATAATCCTTAACAAATTCTCTTCCAGGTCGTCCACCTTCGCAAGGATGCCAGATGCTGTGATTAGCTAACTCATGACCTTCTGCTGCTGCTTTTCGCCATCCGTCAATTTGTGCAGATAGGCCATTAAAGTAATCAGAAATATAAAATGTTCCTTTCAGCTTCATCGAATCTAACGCTGGAATAACATGATTGAGATCTGTATTTAATCCATCGTCGTAAGTAAGAACAACTGCACAGCCTTTGCCCTGCCATGAATTTTCGGATTGAGCAAACACACCGTTGAACATCATAATAAGAATGATTGGAATGATACCTGTTTTCTTTATATATTTATAGTGGTTGCTCATCTTTTGATTTTTTTGCGCTATTCTTTTCTATTTCGAATAGTCGATTAGCCAAGTTACAAGACACTTGAAGTTAAGAGCATTTGAGCAATACAGTGTGCAATATCAATTTTCAATTATAGTTGATTTATGTGCATCAATCGAGTGCACAAGTTGATTGTCCCTTTTTTTCTTCATTAGCATATGCTGAGACAATAACAGAATGTCACACAAAATTGTGTGGCTTTCTGTTATTGTTCATCAGTTGTTTACTTACATCCACATCGTGAAAGCAATAGAAGGGAATGTTCATCTTGGTGATGAACTCGAAAGCTGCATCCATCTTGTCTTTAGCCCTTTCTACGGCATCACCCTTCCCGTTCCATTCAAACACATGCGTGCTTGGACCAAAAGGATCGCCGCCATCATTCACAAAAGAATGCCAGTAGGCACAGGCAAAGCGGAAATGGTCTTTGAGCGTTTTACCGGCAACCACCCGGTTTTCATCGTACCAGCGGAAGGCAAACGGGTTATCACTCTCTAAGCCTTCAAACTTTACCTGCGGTATCCCCCTGAAGTACTCCTTGTCTCCTGATAAAATATTCATATCGTCGCGTTTTGTTATCGTTAAATGATGAAGATTGTAGTAAAGAATGTAATGCAAACAGATCGATAAAGGCAAAACACATTTCAAGCCTGCACAACAAATTTGAAGATTAAAATGGTAATGAGCAATAAGTTTTCTGTATAACAATCTGTCTTTACGCAGATAGGCAAGATGAATATTGAAGAAAGCTAAAATAAGCACAATAAGACATTTCCCGCGACTGTAAAGAACTCCTTTTTAAGCAATTTTCAAAACAAAAGGTCTTTTCAAGATAGCCGTGAAAAGACCTTTTGTTTAAGGTAAATGATAAAGCTGAGCAAGCATAAAAAGCAGCAGAAAATTATGAATTTTATACTAAGACAGATTAAGCTTTCTTTGCTTACAAACTTTCAAGTTTTTTTAAACAAGCTTTCAGGTTAACTCCCTTTCCAAGAACCGGCTGAAACAAATCGCCTTTCTTTTGAATGCGCTGGATAACGTTCTTGATTGTAAACTGCGAAGGATGCAAGCCCTTTTTTACTTCTTTCCAATCCAATGGTGTTGATACGGTAGCGCCCGGTTTAGGGCGTACACTATAGGCAGAAGCAAGCGTTTGTCCTTTCTTGTTTTGCATGTAATCAATATAAAGTTTATGTTTTCGATTGGCTATGCTTCGCTCGATGGTTGCCCGTTCCGGTGCTTTATCCACGGCTAAGTGAGCAACAATCTGGGCAAACATCCGGGCTTCATCATAGCTATACTTTGCACCCAGCGGAACATAAAGATGCAGACCAGAAGCGCCGGAGGTTTTACAATAACAATCAGCACCGGCTTTGTCTAATAATTCTTTTACCAGAAGCGCCGTTTCTAGCACATCATCAAAACTGTTTTTGTCAGATGGGTCAAGGTCAAGAATAAGATAATCCGGGTTATCGAGTTTCTTCATAGTTGAATTCCAAGGATTGAGTTCAATGCAACCTAAGTTTGCCATGTAAAGTAAGGTGGCTTTGTTATTACAAAGCAGGTAATCGATATTCTTATTGTTGCTTTCTGAATGCAAGGCTACTGTCTTTGCCCATTTCGGCGCGGCATCACCCATATCTTTTTGAAAAAAACCTTCATCAACAATGCCGTTGGGGTTGCGTCGCATCGATTGCGGGCGGTTCATCAAATAGGGAATGATATAAGAATATACTTCGTTATAATACATGATCACATCACCTTTTGTATATCCTTCTTCCGGAAAGAACACTTTATCAGTATTAGATAACGTCAGTTTAATTTTGTCAACAATAATCGTGTTGTCGCTCTCGGTTTTTTCTTTCTCAGAAATCTGATCGACAGTTGTTTTCTTCTTTGTTCCACTTTCTTTCATATCAGCAACGGTTTTATCTATTCGCAAACCATGAAATACAGGATGGCGCATAATGCCGGCTTGTGTAAGCTGGCTATAATGAATGTTGGCAACTAAGTTTGGCTTTAGCCATGTTACCGCATTGTTCACCGGCACTTTTACACCAAAGGGATTCGTAACAGTTACCAATGGCTTCATCTCTTCGTGCAGGCTTTTCAGCAATGCATTTGTAAAGCCTGTACCTGTATGTCCGACATAAGTTAGTGTCCCTTTTTTATATCGACCTAATACAAGCGAACCAAAATATTTCCTTGCGCCTTCGGGCTTGGTAAAGCCTGCAATTACAGCTTCGTCTATCAGTTGATGTTTGATCTTCAGCCAGCTTTTGCTTCGTTCGCCGGGCAGGTAAAGACTCTGTTTCTTTTTTGCAATCATACCTTCCATATTGCGCTTCTGCATCTCTTTAAAAAAAGCTTCTCCGTCATTTTCCACATGATCGCAATATTTAATAATCTCGCTTTGCGGCAATACTTTTTGCAGCAGCACTTTGCGCTCCAAAAGAGGCATATCAGTAATGTCTTTGCCTTTATAATTCAATAAATCAAAAACATAATAGACGATTTGCAAATTCTGCTCATCAGTATACAGTTGCAACTTCTGAAAGTCGGGTTTGCCTTCTTCGTTTAGCACAACAATTTCGCCATCAAGTATCATGGGTGTTTGAATAGCCTGCACTTCCCTAAAAACAGATGGATAATCTGCAGCAAAAGAAATAGCATTGCGAGAATATAAGCGCGAATCTTTCTTTTTGCATTCTGCAATAGCGCGATAGCCATCCCATTTAATTTCGAATACCCAGTCCTTGTCGGAAAACGGTGCCTTGGTTTCACCCGCCATCATAGGTACTATGGCGCTGGCGACGGTCGTTTTTTTTTAT
>CAZZZH010000081.1:0-17048 GCA_964658445.1 Ilyomonas sp. | reverse complement strand
CCATCATTTTGCCTTATCCAATCCTGATTGGGTATGGCAAAACGAAAAATCAGTAAAAAAACGGTTGCAAAGGCAGCCGGTAAATCCATATTTTATAATCCGATAAATTTTATGTTATGCTAAACAGTTATCTTTTATTCAACAACTTATTTCGTTCTTCAGCTATTATTCCTACGCGCCTGTACACGTTTGGCGTGGTGGTATTGGGTGCGTTAAAAGCAGCCAACGATAACCATCAGTTCGATGCCCAGGTTGCGGCTCTGTCGGCTGCGCTGGATGCTTTGCTCAGCGAGATGTCGGATGTAGATACCAACCTCGGCGAGCAGAAAATAAATACGCAAACGGTAGATGAATACATTGCATTTTTCTGCCAGTTTATGAGCGACAATGAAGACATCATCGCTAAACAATTAGGTGGTAAAACATCGCCCGGCTACCGCGAATTTTATCAGAATAAACAAGGAGAATATTCAAGGGCAAATAAAACCACCATGCCCATATTAACGAAGCGTGTGTACAAGCTGGCGAATAAGTATAAGGACAAACTGGAGGCTGATCTGGTAGAGCAGCTAACGGCATTCGATGGCGAGTATTCGAAGCAATACTCAACACAGCAGGTGCAGATAAATACGGTAAAAACAGACCGCGATGGCCGCGCGAGTGCCTTTGTGCAGACACAGATTGAGCTTACGACCTGCGTGCATGCCGTGGCGATGGCCTACCCCTGCAATGTAGAAAAATGCAGTACGTTCTTTCCATTCACTATGCTGTACCCGCAGGGAAAGAAAACGATCTCTACGCTGGAGGGTGTGTTAGAAAAGAATGAAGTGCTGAACCTGGCGAATGTGACCATTAAAAAATCGGTAACGATTGCGCTGCGCAATACGGGCACCAATGCCGCGTATGCATTTTGGGTAACGGACGACCCGACCAAGCCAATGCCGGAAGATGCGACGGTAATAGAAGTAGGCAGCCCTGCCGTTACAATGAGAGGTAGCCAACTGGGCGACCTTCAGAAGAATACCTTTTTTATGGTGAAGAATATAAGCGGGCAAAATACCTGCTCGTATGAAGTGGTGTTTACGGGTCTTGAAAAAAGGTTAGACAACGCCGTAGAAACGGAGGCGGAACAAATGATGTCAGCATCATAATCCAATATCTGTCGAGCATAAAAAGAGCCGCTTTAAGAGCGGCTCTTTTTTATTGTGTTGCTAAAACGGAAGTTTATGGCGTTTGCCAAAATGCAGCCGGGTTATTTGTCTTGTAAGTAACCAATGTAGTTTGAGTTGCCTTCTCGGTACTGGACGATGTGTCGAGCGATTTCTTAAAATAGTCCAATGGAATAAGGTCTACATAATCAATCTTCTTACCCGTTTGTCTTGTTTCCGCATCGTACTCGCTGCTTACGGGGCATTCCAGCAGGTAGAGGTTCTTCGCCATGTAAGAATAGAGGTAATCGTCCTTCGTTTTCGATACTTTATGGTTCCAGTTGGCTTCGGGGCTTAGCAGTAATGGCTGATCGTTAATGATGCGTTCGCGCACCTCTTCCATGCCGAGCAATTCGCCCTTTTCGTTCATTACATAGGCATCAAAAGTCGGGTCTATCCACAGCCATTTCTTCATCTCTTTCGAATACACCATGTTGATGACATGGCAATCAAAGTCAATGCCCAGGCTGTCTTTCGGCAGGCAGGTTACAAACCTGGAAGGGATACCCATCGCGAGGTAACACTCGTTTAACACCGTAGCCATACCCCGGCAATTCAAGCCCCTATTATCGCGTTTGCAAACGGCAATCATACTCATGGCGTTCTTCACTTCGGGGTTGCCGTTGTTGCCATCGTGCGGCACGATGTTGTGCACCCAATGCATCAGGTTTAGTATCTGCGATACCTCGTTGCCACCGCCTGCAATCGAGTCGAGGTTAAATGCTTTGCGCAGCGCCACTAAATGTTCGTTAGTAGAAGGCTGGTAGGTAAACGTGGGCAATTCCCGGTTCTCGGTGGTATTGTATTGCCCGGCTTTCTTTAGTATATAAAGGTAATCGCCCGTCTCGCGCAGCGGCTGAAGCAATGCGGTATAGGCTGCCTCCTGCCGAATGTTGTTCAGATCCGGATCACTGTTGATGTGCGTATAGTTAGTGTAGCCCGCCTTAATGGATTTATCTAAATACAGCAGTGCATTCTGTTTATCGCCCAGCAAAGAATAGATACAGCACAGGTTGTAAAATGTGTTATAATAAAACTGTTTGAAAGTGGCTTTATCTTCCGCCGACCACTTGTTGTAGGTAGTCAATACATCGGTCAGCGATTTATTGTACGCCTTTACATCGCGTTTGTTGTAGGCATCCATCATCAGGCTGTCGTGTAGTTTCACATAGGCAATTAACTGCGGGCTGGTAGCCGCGTTGGTTTTTGCTATCGCAATCAAGAGCAGGAACAGGGAAAGTATGCTTGTTTTTCTCAGGAAACTTGCAATGGAATTGAGCTTCTTCATACAGTTTGTTTGGGTGACAAAATAAATAAGATAATCGTTCAAAAAATGGTAAAAGCGGTAAATTTTTATGTTGTTTCTGTAAGTAGAAATGACGGTTATTTTTCTTAGAAAAACGAGTCGTTTTCAAACGTAATGTTTATCCATATTTAGACGCTTGTAAGTATCTCGTTTAATGTCTGTAATGGTTGCTTCGCTTATTTATTTGTCATGATGAGACACCGATAAAATAAAAGGCTGCCCGGTGTGGGCAGCCTTTTGTTTTACTACTATAAAATTTTATTGTGTAACCACCAGTTTGGTGCGACCAATAATCTGACCGTCCTGCTGAAGAACGATAAGATAATTGCCGCTGCCCAGCTTGCCGCCGGTAGCCAGGCTATACGTGTGTGCACCGGAAGACTGCTTGCCGAAGCTTGCAGCCTGTGCCGTGCGACCGATAACGTCGATTACTTTCAACGTTACATTGCCTTCTTTCGCCAGGTTGTACGATACGGTAGCATTGCTGTGCGCAACGGGGTTAGGATAAACGCTGATGCCGTTTATACCCAAAGTTGCGTTGGCAATACCCGCATTCACCACTAAGGAAGAAGAAGCAAAGCCGCTGCCGCCGCTGATGACGCCGGTGTAATCTTCCACCTCGCCATAGGTATATGTACCGCAAGAGGTAGTGCTGGCGCTACTGTACTTCATCTGTATGCGAATGCGCGTGCTGCCGTTCTTAGCGGTAGCCGGCACCTTGAAGGTAATGGTCTTTGCTGTCTTTGCTGCTGTGGCTGTGCCCACTTTTTCGCCGGCATCTGCAAAGTCGCCATCGCCATTGTAGTCAATCCACAGCGTCCAGGCTTCGTTGTAGCTGGTACTTGCAAAACCGGGCGTTAACGTAGCGGTGTACGATGAGCCTGCAACGAGAGAGGTGCTCTTGCTGGTAAAGTCGGCATAGCCACCGTTGTTACCGCTCACATTGTTGATAGAACCGAGAACCACACTATTGATATATTCTTCCGACGATCCGCCAGAGGAAGCGCAATACGTGATGGTGCCGCTGTCCGAGGTGGTGAAGGTAATGGCAGAGCTGTAAGCGCTGGTGCCGCCGCTGCAAACCGTAGCAACTTGCGCGTTGTATGACGTGCTTGCCGACAAACCGGATAATGTATACGACGTACCGGTGATGCCTGTTACGGTCGTCCAGGTGCTGGAAGTAGAAAGTTTGTATTGCAATTTATAGCTAACGGCACCGGAAGCTGCCGTCCACGACAGCGATGCTGATGAGCTGGTGAGGCTGCCCGCTACCAGACCTGCCGGGGCTGAACAGGTACCACCGCCACCTGTTCCGGCTGTGCCTACGCCAACGGCATACCAGGCATTCTCTACCTGCACTACTTCGTTAGAGGTGCCGCCATACAAATCGGTAGCTGCGTTGATGCAAGCCGTGCGCCAGTCAGCATATTGCGACGTGGCGGTAAGGTAGGTAGTATTGGTGCGATACAAGATAGCCGCCGCTTCGGTTAAACCAATGCCGGTTACAGAGTAAGCATTGCCGATATCGTTGGTGCCGCTGCCGCCCGTTACTAAAAGATAATACATGAAGTTGCCCACGCCGCTGTTGGTATGCACGCCGTAATTGTCGGCGCTGCTGGTGGTCCACTTGGTGCCTTTGTAAGTATCGGGCTGACTGTAAGCATTCGGGTTGCTCATGTCGCGGATAAACCAGTTCATGTCGTTGCTCAGCTTCCAATTCACATCGCTTGGTTTAGACCAAAACTGAACGGTTTTGCCGAAGATATCGCTCATGCTTTCGTTCATGGCACCGGGCTCTTTGCTATAATTCAAGCCGCTTTCCGATTGTGTAACACCGTGTGTCAATTCGTGGCCGGTAACATCAATACCAGTAACGCCGCCGGTATTGCCGGTAGAGCGCGTGCCGAAGTTCATGGCTGAGCCATCCCAGTAAGCGTTGTCGGAAGTGTTGGGAATGTTTACGTAGCTGGTTAAAGCAGTACCGGCATTATCGTAGCTGTTGCGCCCGAAGGTAGTGTAGTAGTACGCATAGGTTTGCGATACGCCGTAATGCGCATCTAACGCTGCCTGGCTTTTGGTGGTAAACGACCAGTTCGGTGTGGTGCTGGTATAATCGGTTCCTTTCGAGCCCGATTCGCCATGCAGGGTGATGATGCCGCCGCCTTTGGTTAAGTCGCGCAGACGATAGCTGCCGCCGCTTAGGTCGCTGTGGATGGTCTGTGTTCCGCTGTAGGCGGTAGCTGCCGTGCCGGTAGCATCGGTGTATTCGATAATGTCTTTTTTGCCTAAATATTCGCCCGTTACCGCATCAATAAAATAATAAGCGCGGCTCAACGGAGCAATGGCATAAATATCAATTTTATAAGCTAAGCGGATGGCACGTGGATTTACATCCTTATCGTCGCTAAACCAAGCCAGCGTTGCTTTTGGCGCGTATGTGGCAGCGGCGCCCATCTGTTGCTTGTAGGCTGCTTCAAAAGAAGCATCCTGCCAGGCATAACGCTGCGCATTTACCTGTTTCAACGCAGCTGCGATAGCTGCCTGCGCGTTTACAGAAGCCCGGGAAGGATGATCGCCTTCTGCATCGAAATCGGTAATGATGCTGCCGCTCATTCCTGTTACCTTACCGTTTTTGGTGTGAACAATGTACGCTGCATTTTCTACCGGGATGCCTTTGTAAGTCTGATAATAACGGTAGTGAATAAAGCCCAGTTTGTCGGACTCCTGTTTTTTTACAATCAGGTCAGACTGCGCATCGAGACCGAAGAGCGATCTAGCAGCAGAGGGTGAAAAATTGGTCTGCAGAGATTCTGGCAGCCGAATGTCATGCTTCGTGATCCCTTTTTCGCCACGGATGGTTTCGCGAAGCGAAGTCTGGGCATTAGCGAACATAGCAAGCCCGAGAAGAGAAAGTGTAAAAACCTGTCTTTTCATTTGTGTTTTGATTTATGTGATAAAAAGAAAAAAGCGTAGCTGGTGAGGAACAGATTATTTTATCAGCAACTGTTTGGCTGACGATTGGCAATTGGCATAGACCGCAGTGTTGTTTTGATTCGGGCTGAAAATTATATGTTTTTTTTATTAAAAGAACACATAGGCAGGCTAAATCTTTTTTAAATAGACAGAACAACATTTTGCGTAGATGGGTGAAAGCCCTGTTGGGATAATGCAAACAGGCAACGGACAGACATAACAATAAGTGGTTTCTACCGATGTATAAACGGCAGCAGAAAGAATAGTTTTGAAACGCACACTTTACGAGTAAGGAATACGATTATTTCTGTTATTATTGCCATTGATCGCTGCCTTTAGATGAATATACAAACACAAGCTTGCTGAACGATAGTGCCATACCTATATACTTATAAACCTGCCATTTCATGGAGAAAGAAAAAGCCGTTGTTATTATACCCATTCACCAACCGGAACCGGCGCCCTTAGAAAAGATTTCCTTACAACAAACCTTTACGCTGCTGCATCCACATCCGATCATTTTCATGGCTCCTTTAGCATTAGATACTGCCTGGTACGAAGCTTTCCATGTCAATGGCAAAAAGGCTACCATCGAACGCTTCGACTGGCATGGCTACGTTGCGTACAGCACCTTGCAAACAAAGTCTTTTTTCTACCAACGCTTTCTCGCTTACGAGTATATGCTTACCTGCCATATGGATGCTTTTGTGTTTCGCGATGAGCTGGAGAAATGGTGTGCATTGGAGTACGATTATATCGGATCGGTTATCTATAATACCAACTTTAAAATGGAAGATACCTTCTTCAAAATCATCACGACTTATACTAATCCCGATTACTTTGGCAATGGTGGATTTTCGCTGAAAAAAACAGAGACATTCTACCGCATTACCTCGCGGTACAAACTGTATATTGACTTTTATCATTGGCAAAGAAAGCTGCGCAGACGTGGCTTTTACGACGATTTATTTCATTCCCTGCATTACCCGAAAATCTTCCCGCAATTTAGAACGGCACCACGGGAACTGGCGCAACAGTTCGGCGCCGATTTCGTCTTGTTTAATGAAAATGAACTTCCTTTTACCCGCAAAGATTGCAACAGTCTGCCCTTTGGTATTCATGGCTGGATAAAGAACCAGCAAGCCTTCTGGAAGCCCTGTATCACCCGTTTTGGATATGATTGGTAAACGGGTTCGCTTCTTTTAATCACAAATAATTACAGTTGTTTTCCACCGTTTATGAACAACTTTCTATAAGCTCTATTCAGGTATGATGGTTGTAAAAAATTGAATAAACAAAAGCATATGGCAACAGCAAAAAAAGCGGCTACTAAAAAAGCAGCCACCAAGAAAGCAGCGACAAAGTCAGCAACACCCAAGAAAGCTGCGACAAAAAGCAGTGCAAAAACCAATAAGCTGGGCGTAAAAAATTCGTTGGTCAACAACATTAATGCAAAGAAGAAAGAAGGAACATCGAAGCCTAAAAGCAAAAGCACAGTATCGAAAGAAAGTTACGACAACATGGAAAACGATTGGGGTAAGAAGTAAGCAGCCGCATTCGGTTGTTTGCCTTTCTTTCGTAAGCCTCTTTTTCTATACTTGCATTTGTGAAAAGCATTTCATTACTGGCTTGGCGTTTGTCTTATTACCCGTAAATACAAGCTATGAAACGATACTATTTTCCTGGTGAAAGTGATGCCAAATCTTCTGATAAAGGCACATCGGAAGACCCGCCAAACGACGTAACGAAACAAAATACAGCCGGTGAAGACAAGGAAAAGAAAGAAGAGGTGAATGTGCCTGAAAAAGCACTGGAACATTATAAAGAAAGCTCGGAAGACACGGAAGAATAACGTCTACTCAATCGCATAAGAAAAGCCTGTTGATGAATGTCGGCAGGCTTTTTTATTATCGATGTCTGAAGATGCTATTCAATCGAAAACAAATAAAAAATGAATTCACGCTTAGCTCATGCACTTCAGGCTGAAGTTTGAAATTTTCTGTTTAGCAGCAGGCGGTTCCGTATTGTTTTTCCTGATAAGTAAAGTGAGTTTTTGTCTAATCAATTGCTGCAACAAGATGGGATAAACATTGTAGACAACATTGAGTATAAAAATAATGGCCGCCCAAACAAACAGCCCTTTACTAAAGGCGTACAAACAGGTTAGTAAGAAAAACACGAACAGCATGAGATGAAATTTTTCAAAGACATAAGTTTGCCGGGAAAGGCTCTTTATCATTTTTTGATCCCGCCGAAACACTTTGTAGGTTGGGTACTTTTTTCGAATCCACTTATTAACGATTTCGCCATTTTGCGACAACCGCTGCACCAGATCCAACTTTAGCTTTTTGTGGAATGTCGTTCTCTTAGCCACTTGCATTCTATCAATAAACGAAGGGGAAAGAAAAACCGGAAAGATGCTGATACCCACAAAGACAAGAAGAAGGGTGATATTGATATAGGTATACCAAAACACCGCAATTGGACCCAGACCCAATACTGACCAGAGTAAGTTGGGCACCATGTTGTATACCTCTGCAAGACGTTTTGCTTTTGTAAATTCCATGGTTTCTTTTGTGTTCATTACTACTTGCTTTTCAACTCTTATAAGATACAACCGATCGCTTTGCTGTTTATCTTATCCGTGTAAAGGTTAGATCCAAATCCGTCTCCCACGTTGTTCCGTCTTTCGACAAGAGTCCTTTGCCAACAATCGTATCATTGTTGTCGGTAAGGGTCCAAGTGTATCGTTGAGAAAACCCAGGTGCGTTTCTCCACCAGTGTATAACTCCACTATGAAACGAGACATCATATTTTCTCGAAACGGTACGCTCATCAAAGTACATCATGAAGAATTCCCCGGCAGCATCATCGCTGCCGAAGATGGCGATACCGGTAGGGAAACCTTCTTCCTCTATTTCCGAATACCACTTTAGGAAAGCCCCGCCTTCCATCCATTGGAACGAAGAATGTCCGTGCAAAGTAGTGCCCGGAACAAGGGGATGTGTACCAACCGTTTTCCATTCACCCACGAGCACTGCTAGTGGTTGAAGGGCTGGATTTGGAATAGATGCTTCGTGCATAGCCTTTTTTTTATTGTCTATCACAAGTTTTTCCTTGTATCAAATTGATTTTGTGTACTCATTTGTCATTCTTCGTTGTCAACGTTTAGGGTGTCGGAAAAAAGATGCTAAGGTGCAAAGCTTGCTGGTGGTAAGGATGTTGAAAACATCAGCCTAGCCACCGAAGTTCATTATTTATTCAAAAATTAAAATTGATTCTGATGTTCAACTGAGTTCTTCAGCCTGAACCAAAGCGAAATAGCGAACTTCCTGCCGATTGCTCCAACGCCCAGCCTAACTACTGGAAATACTCTTGTTAGTGGCAGTTTTATTGCCCGCAATAGGTAAGTTCCAATTCTTTTAAACGTCCTTTTTTAATTGCCCTTGCCGCAAGATAGTTAAAAAGAGGTTCTGCAATTTTTTGTAGTCCAACCATGTTAGAGTTATTTAAATAAACAAATAAAGCAAGGTCAGACAGCTTTTTGGGTGTTCCTGCGGCACTTGCCAAGCCATCTTTTGCAAGTCCCTTTGAGATTAAAAGTGCATTTTCAAAATTTTTATTGCCTGGGCTTATGGTCACTTTTAGTAAACATTCGTCGGTTGAAATATTGTGAAAATAATGTTTCTCATTGGGTTTTATTGTTGCAATATCGCCTTCTTTCAATTGATGAATTTGATTGTTTTGCCCAACTTCTAGAGTACCTTTTAACACTTCAAAAGTCTCTGAAAAAAGTGTGTGATAATGCCACGGTGTCTTTTCGTTTGGAACAATGCTGAACTCTATAACACTTTCCTTATTTGTGTCTGCCGAATGGATGACTTTTACAAAACCCTTCTGGCTGTTGCTTTGTTCTTTCTCTTTCTTATTCCTTAATAAAATTACACCGGATAAAAAGCAAACAACGATTGCAGAAATATGAGGAATAGCTTGTGTAATGCTGTTATAATCCTTACTTAACACGATAAGCATATCTACAATTGGTATCATGGTGCCAACCAATAAAGTTGTCGCCAGTGCTTTTGTTTGCCTGCTCAATACAAAAATGCAAATCAGCAATCCTGAAAACACATCTCTGATACCTTTTATATAGTGAAATGAATAGTCTCCCTGTTCGTGAAAATGTATGCCGTACCCGACTTCTGCCGTTTCTGGTGCTAGTAAAAATCTCGCGCCAATAAAAACCATTCCTAACCCTGTTAGGAATGCGATTACAATAAAAATGTTCTTTGTCATAATTGTATGTTTTAAATTATGACACAAAACTCCCTTCTCTAAAACCGAACCCAGTGCACCTGGGTTAATAAATTATTTTTCACTGGAAAGCCTTTTGCGAATACGGCTAAGTGATTGAGGTTTCACACCTACATACGATGCGATATGATATTGGGAAATTCTTTGTAGTAAGTCAGGGTGCTTTTCTATAAATCTACCATAGCGGTATTCAGGCTTATCAACATAAAATGAACTAAGGTCTTGTAATGTCTGTATAAAAACCTGTTCGATGACTAGTCTGCCAAACCGTTCTGCTTGCCTGATAGATGTATAAAATAGTTGTAGGTCATCATGAGAAATTTGCAATATCTCACAGTCCTCTAATGCCTGGATAATTTTTGTTGAGGGTATTTGGGGTATAAAACTTTCATAGTTGCAAACAAAATTGTTTTCCTGTGCGAAGTCATATGTTTTATCTTCTCCATCATCATTAATATAGTATCGCAATAGTCCCTTCGTAACAAACCCAACTTGTTTACAAATCTGTCCTTCTGCTAAAAAGAAGTCTCCCTTGTTGTACTTCTTTTCTTTAAACAAAGATGTTACGATGTCTATTTCTGCCGGGCTTAAAGTAATGAGAGTTTGTATGCTATCAAGTAAGCTATTTATCATTGTGAGGTGTTGCTCTAAAATTGCTACAAACGGTTCGATGCTTGCTGAACGTAGCGGGCTTAGCATTCCGTCAGCCCAAATGTAGAGAGAAAGATGAAAAGAGTGATGACGTTGAATGACAGGTGTCAACCGCTATGGTAGCAAGCATATATTAGCGGCTGTTTAAGTTGTTGCTTCAATTCGTTTTCTCCAGTTGTAAAGTCCATCAAATACACCACCTCTTAAAAATACGTCAAAGAATTCGGTGAATGAATGAGTCAAAGTGATAACGTTACCATTTTTATTATATATTGAATAGTCATTATTGTTTTGCTTATTCACAGATATAGTCCACATATCGCAGTAAATCATGTACTCCGCAAAATGAAAGTCATTTTTGCTAACCAAATAACTATCTCTACCATTGCTTTTATTTTCTATCATTTCGTCTAAAGGCAACAGCCGAAACATATCTTCACCTGATTCAAACCCATTTGAAAAACTGTAAAAACTTTTAAATTCAGTAGGAAGTGTCACCTGTATTATTCTTTTAAAGTAAATAATGTCTTCAAGACGAGCGTTGTCATAAAGAATAATTCCAAGCTCTCGCTTTTCTTTTTGAATTCGTGCGATTATATCAATAATGTTTTGTGTCATAAAATAGACGCTAACTCAAAAATATACGCAACTTTTCATTTCTTCAAACCGCGTATGTTCTCTTAACCTTCTTATAATCAACAACAATGAAAATACGCAAATTTCTAAAACCTGCGCCAATACAAAAACCTGAGCATTTTCATTGTTTCCGCGTTAGCTTATCGATTGGGCTCCCCATTTTTAAAGGTTTCCGCTCTTTCAATGCCGGATATTAAAAATAGATTAAGCCGGGATTAAATGTCGCTTAAAATCGGCTAAAACGTCTCAAAGCCTTTGGCCATGCGATTTTTGTCTTTTTATTTTTGTTTTACGAAGCCAGGAAACAGCTGCTTTTTGCCACATTGGTTTATTGCTTTATGAGGTGTAAAAACGATTGTTCCGGATGTTTTTGCAAAACGAATAAAGGAAGCCTTCGGTTGAATTTATGAAAGCGCCTTTCCTATTTATGAAGATGTATACTGAATATATGAACGAGGTGATTGCTTATATGAAGACAGCCGTTGTGTTTATGAAGAACATTGTTGTCTATATGAAGATATCGTTTGTATTTATGAAGGATATTTTCTACATCGTAAGACAGGGTTGCTATATAGTGATTGCGCTTTTGTACATAGTAAGATGACGGAGATGTTTATGAAGGTGCAAACGGTGTGTATGAAGGGGTATGCTGTATTTAAGAAGAAGCAGGTTGTATATCGTAACACGCTGCAGACGCTTATGAACTTTTTGACTGGTTATAGAACATTTACTTCCCTGCAAGAGAGCCGAGGCTTTGTTCTTTTAAGTTGTTTTTCTTCAACATTTAAATAAATAGTCATGAAAAATGAAATCAAATCGTCTTACACAGGTTCAATGGTTGTTTTTTACATGGTGTGCCGTTTTGGCTGGAACCTCTACACCAAGTATTGGGAAGATTTTGCGAAACTAAGCAGTGCGTACACCAAAGATTCGGGTACCAATGCACTGAAGGCAATCAGTGCGGCGCAGGCGCTGCCCGATATGGCCCAGCGACGGGGCAGCACCAAGCAACAGGGAAGCGAACTGGACGACTCTTCGAAAGTAGCCCTGCTGTTTTGGAAAACTTTGCGGCGGTATATTGTGAAGGCGTTTGCACCGCCCTACCAGGCTGCGGCTATAGAGTAGGCCGGAGGCACCCACTTTGCCGAAGCTTGCAAAGGCAATTATTCTCAAATAACCGACCTGATGCTTGCCGGACAGACCTATATAACAGCTAACACTGAACTGCTGATGCAAAAAGGTACCATGCCCGAAACGTTTGAAGCTGATTATAATCAGGCAAAAGATACCTACGATACGGAACACCTAGAGTATGGGCAGGCAAAAGGGAACGCTACGGACGGAACGGTAGATAAAATAACGGCTAATAATGCTTTACATGCCGCGGTGCAGGAGATGTTTGGCGATGCGCAAATTGTATTTGCAGACCGGAAAACCATTGCGAGGCAGTTCTCTTACCAAGCCGTAAAGCGGCTGGTGAGTAAAGATTTATCGGGCATCCATTTCTCGGTAATTAATATGGTAGCCGGCAAACCAAAACCTGTAACGACTGCTTTCGTTACTACCGACGAGAGCGAAGAGGTTTTGCCGGTAAATAAAAGGGGTGTATTAAATCTTATCATGAAAGTAGGCGTGCACAGCGTTACGGTTTCTGCGCCGGGCTTTGCACCGTATAGTGGTGTGGTGAAGGTAGATGCCGGTGTAATGCACCGTGTAAAGATAGAGTTGGTAAAAACGGCGGTCGAAGTGCCGGTAAAACCCGAGGTCGATAGCATTCAGTAAAAAAAAGGAAGCCCTATGGGTTGACTGCAGGCAATTGGGTTTCAGTCAATTTTTTAAGTAAATAAAAAGGCGAGCTTTTATAAGCCCGCCTTTTTTTATTTCTACCAAAGAAAGTTCGCTTTCAATGTTCCATTCCCTTGCGGATTGCCGATGCAATTTGCCCGCAGTGGTGCGAGTTGTGAAACAGCACGAGTGACAGCAGCCGCATCCTTGAGATCTCTCCAAACATAGGCACTTTTATATCTGCCAGCCAGTCATCATCGGGCGTGCTGTTGATTACGCCTTTTAATTTCGCAAAGCCTTCCTCTACCAGCCGGTGGCTATCTGCCAGGTCGTAGTTCAGCCCGGTGTCGGGTTGTCCCAGTGTCGTATTTTCAGCATCGGTTTCAAAGCCCAGGAATCGCCCAAGCGTATTCATTATCTCGCCGATGTGCCGGTAAATAAAACCAACCGAAGCCGTTTTAGCCGTCAGCCGGAAGTTTATATTTTCATTATTTATGTTCTTAAAGGTGCCGGTGCATTGCGAGCTATTTTGCTCAACCAGTTGTAAGAGAACTTCTTTTTGCATCTTTCGTTTTTTAGTGGATAAACCCAATTCTTAATAGCCACGCGAAGACCGTTAGCGCGACTCCAGAGTAAGCTTGCAACCGCGTAAATATCTGCCCCGCTTTATGCTACGCTTCTACCCTTTCCTCTATCTTCCCGGTTTGCTTGTGTTTTAAGATCACTTTCTTCGCGCCGTAGTGTGTCATTTCTTCTTTTATTAAAAAATAGTCAGCGTTGTAGTCGATATAGTTACTCGGTTTGCTTAGGCCTTCCTGCCCGCGCCATATGTCAAGCTGTACCGGCTCCCATAGCTTCGTTTTGGCACTCTTGTATGCTGCATCCAGCACGGCGTTTACCACGTAGCCATCGTAGAAGGTTTCTTTCGGCTCACTGCCTTTTTCCAGGGCGCTAAACATATCGGCAAACATATGGTTGTAGCCCAGTTCGTTTATTTCGTCCCCTACCGGAAACAGCCAGCCGCTGTTGCTTTCTGCCTTTTCGGCTATGTAATCGCCCCCCTTGCCGGTGGTAAACATTTCGAAGCCTGTGCGCAAAAAACTGTTGATCCAAATAGTGCCTTCCGTGCCCATTACTTCGTCGCGCAGGTCCAGCCCGCCGCGGAAGGTCCAGCTCACTTCAAACTGCGCGATGGCGCCGTTCTCATATTTAATCAGGGCAATGGCATGATCTTCTGCATCAATGGGCTTTACCTGCGTATCGGCCCAGCACATGACTTCAGTAGGCTTCACGTCTTTACCAATATAGCTGCGCGTAATCTCCACGCAGTGGCAACCCAGATCGAGTATACAGCCGCCGCCTGCCTGCTCTATGTTCCAGAACCATTCGCTATGTGGACCAGGGTGTGTCTCTCTCGACTTCGCCCACAAGATTCTGCCCAGCGCGCCGTTCTTCACACTCTCTAACGCCTTTAGAAACTTAGGAGTATAAACCAAATCTTCTAAATAACCATTGAAGATGCCCGCTTTCTCCACCGCTTCCAGCATACGTTTGGCTTCCTCTGCATTTCTGCCCAAGGGTTTTGTGGTGATGACGGCTTTGTTGTGCTTGCAGCACAGCATCACTGCTTCTTCGTGCAGGTTATTGGGCAGCGCGATGCACACCACTTGCGTATCGGCGTAGGCAATGGCTTCTTCCATACTCGTGGTTATGTGCGGAACGTTGTAGTCGGCGGCAAACTTCTGCCCGGTTTCTTCGCGCCTCGAGTAGATGCTAACAATGGTGTCTTTACTACGGTTGCTCACAATGGCATCGGCGTAAAACCGCCCGATAAACCCAGAGCCCAGCATGGCAATTTTCATATCGTTATATTGTTTGTTGGTGGTTAAAATTAGTAATTGATGTTGTTTACAGAAAAATAAAGGTCGTACGCGTCATTCCGCAATTGCCGCCAACAATGACTTATAATTATGTTTACAGGCGGCTTTGTGCGGTATCTGCTCTTGTGCAATGATTAGGTCAATAATTGTAAAAAACTTTGCATTGTCCCGCACGTACCTTACACCATCTCCACAGCCTCCGTGCGGGCCGCCGTGCGTTGGTTGTCTTTAAAGAAAAGCAGGAAAAAGATCAGCACAAAAAAAGCAATGCCGGCCGGTACCATCCAAATGCTTTTCCATTGCGGCACATCATTCTCCGTAAAATAATCTTTTACATAGCCCGATAGCAAGGTTCCTATCCACATACCGATGCCATACGTCGCCATCGTTATCATACCCTGCGCCTGGCTTTGTATGCGCAGCCCGGCCTTGCTATCAGTATAAATTTGTCCTGTTACAAAAAAGAAATCGAAGCAAACGCCGTGCAGGATGATGCCGACAAAAAGTAGCCACAGCAGGTTATCGGCATTACCGTAGCCGAAGCAAAGGAAGCGCAGTGTCCAGGCTATCATGCCTAAGATGATCATCCACTTTACACCAAGTCTGCGAAAGAAAAAAGGAATCAGCAGGATAAAAAAAGCTTCCGAGAATTGCCCGAACGTCATATTACTCGTTACGTTCTTCATGCCGGCTTCAGTAAGATACAGGTTGGTGAAACTGTAATAAAAAGAGAGTGGAATACAAATAAGAACGGAAGCTATAAAAAAGATAACGAACGAGCGGTCTTTAAACAGCACAAAAGCGTCGGTGCCTAGTATCTGTCCGAAAGTAGCTTTGGTGCCTTTGGCTTTGGGTGGTGTGGAAGGAAGAAAAAAGCCAAGCAACCCAAGCACAACGGATGCAATGGCTGCCATCTTAAACGTCAATACCAATTGATCGGTAGTGATGTGAAACACTTTATCAATCAGCCAGCCGGTGGCTATCCAGCCAATGGTACCCAGCACCCGTATCGAGGCAAACTCTTTACTCGGGTCGGTCATTTGCCGGAAGGCAACCGAGTTGGCCAGCGCCAGCGTAGGCGCATAGCAAAGTGAGTACAACAGGAGTATCCAGTAAAACGTATCAGGCGAGGTGATGGTGGTTATATAAAACAACAACGCTGCGCCTACTAAATGCAGCACACCCAATAAACGCTGCGCGGCAAAGAAGCGGTCGGCAATCATACCCACAAAAAACGGCGAGATGATGGTGGCAATTGCCATGGCGCTATACGCCGCACCTACCTGCACACCGCTTGCATGCAGCACTTTATCCAAGTAAGTGCCCATTGTAACATACCAGGCGCCCCAAACAAAGAATTCGAGAAACATCATAGCCGATAGCTGTACGCGTGTGGTTGTTTTCATGTGTATCTTTTTAAATGGCTTTGCAATGTAGCCATTACTGTTTATGCAGAATAAAGCAACGTTGAAAAAACCGCAAACAAAAATTTATTTATACAAATACGGGCTTATTATCTTGCGCTACGGATGAAGAAAGGAGAAGATACCTACATGCATAAAGGTCTGCGGCGGCAACTCATCAACCTGCTGAGAGAAAAAGGCATACGCGACGAGCGCGTGCTCGATGCTATGAATGCGATACCGCGGCACTGGTTTTTAGATTCTGCCTTTGGCAAAATTGCTTATGAAGACAGGGCTTTCCCCATTGGTGAAGGGCAGACTATTTCGCAGCCTTATACCGTGGCTTATCAAACTGAATTACTCAACATTCAACGCAACGATAAAGTGTTGGAAATAGGTACGGGCAGCACTTACCAGGCCACGGTGCTGGCAGAAATGGGCGCGCGTGTTTATACCATAGAACGGCAGAAAAAGCTGTATGAATTTCAGCAAAAAAATTACCTCTTCCGGCATACTTACCCGAACATTAAATTCTTCTACGGCGATGGCTATGAAGGCTTGCCCACCTTCGCACCGTTCGACAAAGTGATTATCACGGCCGCGGCTCCTTCTGTTCCGCCCAAACTCATCCAGCAGCTCTGTATAGGCGGCGTAATGGTAATACCGGTTGATGCTGAAAAGAAAGGCGTCCAGCGTATGCTGCGCATTACCAAAGGTGAGGACGGCGTACAAACCGAAACGTTCGACGACTTCTCTTTTGTGCCGATGCTGAAGGGAAAGAATTATTGAGAGTGATGATTTGCTTGGCAATGCTGGAAAAAACAATTGAATCACCCTACTTATTTAATCAAAACCCAAGGCAACTGTTACAATCACTTTAGCTTTTGTTACA
>CAZZZH010000080.1:0-17073 GCA_964658445.1 Ilyomonas sp. | reverse complement strand
AAAGCGGCTCTTTGTTTTGCAAGACAATCTCGTAATTTCCTAGCTTTTTGTAGCGGCTTTCTTGGCCGCTTTGGGTACTGTAGCCTTTTTTGCGGGGGCTTTCTTTGGCACTTTGGCTCCTTCTTTTCTCGCTTCCGATAAGCCAATTGCAATAGCTTGTTTCGGGTTCGTCACTTTTTTGCCGCTACGTCCGCTTTTCAGTTTGCCAGCTTCCATCTCTTTCATTTCGGTGTGTACTTTTTCACTTGCTTTCTTAGAATACTTTGCCATAGAAGTTGTTTTAGATGATGAGTAAATATTTACTTTTCTCATTCAAAACATTTGCCAGCACCCGTATTGTTATACACATTTAATCCTCAGTTTTTTTCTTCAGACTTTTGTGTTCTTTCCTATTATGCATTACGTCATCGTCCTTCGTGTCAAAATCTTCATTCTTACGGCTGTCAATATTGTCTTTGTTTTCTGCGCGATGCTGATGTGTAGTGGCTTTGCTGCCCGTTTGTTTTACACCGGTATTCGTTTTCATAAATTCAAAATTTAATAGATTAACAATACAGAAACGGCGACAAAAAAGAAGCCAATGAATGCAATTCGTTGGCTTCTCATATATCATGTATTAGCTACGTAGTATTAATTTACAGCTTCCTGCTCCAGTATAGGTATTTGCACTTTCGTACGGTCTTCGTTGTATTTTTTTGCTGCCGCAACAAAGTCCACAAATAGCGGTGCGGGTCGCTCCACTGTGCTTTTCAACTCCGGGTGATATTGTACACCAATGAAAAAAGGATGGTCGGGTAGTTCCATTATTTCTACAAGGTTGGTATCAGGGTTAATGCCGCTTGCAATCATGCCATTGTTTTCAAATCGTTCCAGGTATTCGTTGTTAAATTCATATCGGTGACGGTGGCGTTCTATTATGCGCGATTCGTTATAGATTTTCTCCGCCAAGGTACCAGGTTTTATCACGCATGGGTAAGCCCCAAGCCGCATGGTGCCACCCATCATCCTTATCTTTTTCTGCATCTCCATCATATTAATTACCGGATCTGCCGTCGCTACATCCATCTCTGTAGAATGGGCTTTCTTTAACCCCAGAACATTGCGCGCAAACTCTATAACAGCCATCTGCATACCGAGACAAATACCAAAGAAAGGCAAGCCATGCTCGCGGGCATATTGCACAGCCGCAATCTTACCGTCAATACCACGGTTGCCAAAGCCCGGCGCTACCAGCAAGCCATCAAGACCTTCCAGCTTCTCTGCCACATTATCTTTACTGATGTATTCGCTATGCACATCAACCACTTGTACTTTTACTTCATTCATGGCACCGGCGTGAATAAAGCTTTCAAGGATAGATTTATAGGCATCCTGCAGCTCAATATATTTACCAATCAAACCGATGGTTATTTTAGCTTTTGGAAAATTCAGCCGGTCTAAAAAATGTCTCCATTTATCTAACTGCGCTTCAGGAAATACAGATATACCAAGCTTCTTAAGGCAATACACATCCAGCTTCTCATGCAGCATCAGCAAAGGCACTTCATAGATGGTAGAAGCATCCATCGCTTCTATTACTGCATCGGGTTTCACGTTACAAAACAAGGCGATCTTGCGGCGTATATCTACGTTCAGAGGCTCTTCGGTTCTACATACAATAACATCCGGATGAACACCTGTTTCGCTTAGCATTTTTACGCTGTGCTGGGTGGGTTTTGTCTTTAGTTCCTTCGCTGCTTTCAGGTAAGGAATAAGCGTAAGATGAATAACCACCACATCATCTTCCGGCAATTCCCATTGTATCTGGCGCACCGCTTCAATAAAAGGAAGGCTTTCTATATCGCCAACAGTACCGCCAATCTCTGTAATCACAATGTCGAACCTGCCATCGTTGCCAAGCAGCAACATGCGGCGTTTTATTTCATCGGTAATGTGAGGAATTACCTGAACCGTTTTACCTAAAAATGCGCCTTCCCGTTCGCGGTTAATCACCGTTTGGTAAATGCGCCCGGTTGTTACATTATTTGCCTGCGAAGTGAAGATGTTGAGGAAACGTTCATAATGACCCAGGTCAAGGTCAGTCTCTGCGCCATCTTCTGTAACATAACATTCACCATGCTCGTATGGGTTCAGCGTTCCCGGATCAATATTGATGTAAGGATCGAATTTCTGAATTGTAACTCTGAAACCCCTTGACTGCAACAGCTTTGCCAGCGATGCTGCAATAATACCTTTACCCAAACTGCTGGTTACGCCTCCGGTAACAAAAATATACTTAGCCATATACAATGGTTTTATAGATGATTTGCTGTAAATAAGATTGCAAAAAACGATAAGAGAACTTATATGACCAGGAGCATGTGCCGGTATTTGCGAAATGTCCGGCTTAGTTCTTATGCGGAGGTCATGCAAAAATACAACAAAAACAAGCGTTGTGTTTCAAGGGCTTTTTAAAATGTGGATAAGAGCGCACAAATTCCCGCTTGTGTTAGATAAAGCCACTGAAAATAGTAAACTTATGTATGAAAAACTGTAGAGAAAAGAATTGCAAAAGTTTGCGAATGGTATAATTGGAAACGGTTTTGTTATTTATTTTACTCAATGTAACAAAGTGAATGAAAAACTTTATCGATGATTACAATGTAGTTATCCTTTTAAAAGCACTACCATGTTCACATAGTAAATTCATATGAGAAAGAAATCGATTATCGTGCTTGTTGCACTATTATCAACAGCAGCCCCACCTGTTTCTGCGCAGCAAAAAAAGTTAACTTATAGCATTATCAGCAAAGGCGATACAGTAGGCCAGATGCAAATTGCACAACGCATATTAGGCAGCGATATTTCGTATTCGGTTGCTTCTACTGTAACTACTAAAATGCTGATGACAATAAAGGTAAACGTGGAAGAAGAAGTGCAATATTATAATAACAAGCTGATAAAGTCTTCGTCGCAACGGATGATAAACGATAAACCCAAAGCGAACAAACGCACCGAAGCACACGAAAACTATTACCTCTTAAGCAACGATAATAATCAGGATACCTTGCGGGAGAAAGAGATTACTTACGATTTTTCTCTGCTTTATTTTAAAGAGCCAGTAGGTGTCAAAAAGGTTTTCTCAAACTATTATCAGGTTAGTCTTCCCATCCAACAACTGGATGCGCATAGTTACCAGATTAATTTGCCCGAAGGCGGCGTTAATACTTATTATTACAGTAATGGAAAATGCAACCGTGTTGATATGCAAAGCCCTTTATTCAATGCCCAGATGACACTCAACCCATAGGCTTTTTACTCCAGTTCAATTCCAATGTTCCTCATCAGAATAGAAGCATTCAGGCTTTGGCAAATACCTGTTTTCAATTTGTAATCAAAGTACAGTTCATTTTCTTCTGCCTGTACATCAAAATGATAATTGTGAACAGCCTGCGGATAATCGTTCTCCAGCTTTGCCAGCTCTACATCATGCGTAGCAATTACGGCTACAGCTTCTTTTTGTATCAGTTGCCGCAGCAGGGCCACGGAGCCGGTATGTCTGTCTAAAGAGTTAGTACCTCGCAGTATTTCATCTAACAAAATAAACACCTGTTCATTTTTGTTTACTGCTTCGATAATGGTTTTAAGCTTGCTTAGTTCTGCATAAAAAGTAGAAGTGCTCTCAGCTAAATTATCACTGACTCTCATGCTGCTCATTATCTTCATAACCGATACAGAAAAGCTTTGTGCGCAAACCGGAGCGCCCATTAAAGCCAATACAGTGTTAACCCCTAGGCTTCTTAGGAAGGTGCTTTTGCCTCCCATGTTCGAGCCGGTTATGATAGCGATCTTTCCTATTCCGTTTAGGTGAAAAGAATTATCAACACGCTGCTTTTTCATCAACAGCGGATGACCGATAGCCGCGCCGTTTATCTCGAAGAAATGATCGCTGATTACGGGTGTACACCAATCCGGATGATTAAAAGAAAGAGTCGCTAACGAGGCAGAATATTCTACTTCGGCAATCACATGAAACCAGTTGGCCACGCTTTGTTCGTTACGGATTTTCCATTTATTTAAAGCCAGCAATTGGTGCAAATCCCACAGTAAAAAAGTGTTTAAAAAGAAGAATGCAAAATGGTTAAGGCGAATGTCGAAACGGTCTAATATACCATGCAGTTTTTTTACTTCTCCTGATGTTGTATTGCTTTGTTGGTTGGTTAGTTGCCAGCGCAGCTGGAGGAATTTCTGGCTGTTGAAAGTTTCTCCTTCTATGCAGGCTAACAGCTTCTCCAACGTCTCCGTTTCGGCAGACAATTTCGACAGCTTTTCGTAAGTATCATGAATTTTAGCACTAATGCCGGAAGCAAACAAATAACACAGAAAAAAAAACAGCACGCACACTACGGAGGGTACTAAATCGGTGATGTACGAAACAACAAAACCAATAGTGAAAACCGGGTAAATAAGCGATAACCATTTCCACCTTTTATCTACGAATACTAGTGGCATTTTGAGCCATTCTTTTATTTTTTCTTCAGCATGTATGGTGATGGACTTTTCCATACCAATAACCTGACACTGCTGTAGAAAAACCATTTTATTTTTCGATTCGGCAATGGCTTGCTGCTCCGTTACAATTTCATCTTTTGTTAATGGGTCAAGAAGTCTGTGAGCCAATAGTTTTTTACCCTGCTGTGTTGTGCAACGGTTGATGTATTGATACAAAGAAGCGTTGCCGAACAGGTCTAAATCTTCCGCATAAGCATGTTTCGAAGGCTTGTATTCTGTACCGCTTTCCCGGTGCAGATACTGGTTGTCGATAATCTTTATTTCTTCTTTATTTACAAATAGCAGGTTCTGCAGAGTAAGCATTTTTTTCTTTAAGTCTGCATCTTTTGATACAACATATAAGAACGCCGCAATGCCAACCACGGCTTCGCAAATAAGCACAGCCACTGAAACGGAATGCCACGTTTTATACAGGAGAACAATGGAAAGCAAAATAATAAGCAATCGCAGCCAGGCAATGCGCCCTCTTCGCTCATTGATTACACCTAAATTTTCAGTTAACTCAAGTATCCTGTTCTTATAAAAAGTCTCTGGTATTTCTTGTTCAGTCATTGTATAAAATAATTTAGCGCAGCTTTTTATGTCAGCCTCTTCTTTTCACTACAAGATTATATAAATTTGCAGTCCCAATCTACTTTGTATCATTTGATATAAGACGGGGCTGTACTGGTTTTGACAGCATACGTTGCGGTAGGTGTAAGCATGCAGTGCGTTGGATAATTAGCACTTTAATCTGAATATTCAAAATTCAAATGGCAATACACAGTATGCCATGGCTGCCTAATTATTAATTAGATAGTCATTAGGGCCGCGGCGCATGGTTGGTCTGTTACCTCGCACCGCCGCCGACATAAAACAAATACAGAATGCTGTAACCGAAGGCTGTGACGGTTGCAAAAGACTCATACAGCTACGGGTGAAATCGGTTGGCTGGTTTCCTGTCTCATCCCGACAAATAATAATCAGCTAAGCATGTAGAAAGCTTATGGCAAGGATGTTTGGACAGGGGTTCGACTCCCCTCAGCTCCACGGATTTTAAAGCGTTGCAATCATTTTGCAACGCTTTTTTTGTCTCTGTTTAAAACCAAAATTCCAATATTGAAGCAGAAGCTAATTTCATTTTTGCTTAACTCGTTCAGGTTCAGACAAATTTTTGCTGGCATCAGGGTTGAAACTTAACTGCAGACGTACGTTTAATATTACCAGTTCTCGTTTTAAAATCCATTATATGAAATCAATATCACGTTACAGCCAAGCGCTGGTTTGCTTTGTTACTATTATTTTCTCTCTGCTTATTATGAATCTGATCAGTGGTTTTATGCTTATGCGCTTAGGTAAAAAAGCCGAGCAGGACACAGTAAGCAATACTTACTTTTTTGCAGGCTACGAGCTTTGTTATACGTAGGCCATCAAGTTGTTTGGTTCTGTTTAAGTATATAATAAGACGAACTTTTTCATAGAGCAGAAATTTTCAGCACTGGCAATCCTGCAAAAGAATTAATGAAGGCAACGCAGAACTTGTATAATATCAATCTTCGTATGGCAGCGTGAAGTAAAAAGTGCTGCCTTTGCCTACTTCACTTTCAACGCCGATTTGCCCGCCATGCCGCTGCACGATTTCAGCGCATAAATACAAGCCGATTCCAAACCCAGACACTGTAAGATTGTCCTTACTTTCCACGCGATAAAAGCGGTCGAAAAGTCGCTCCTTATCATGGGTAGCAATGCCTCTGCCACTGTCTTTTACACTTACTCTTATGCTGGATTTTTCAACCTGACATTCTACTTCTATTGTTGTTCCTCTTTCAGAATATTTTGCGGCATTGGAAATAAAGTTATTGATGACCTGTCCAATTTTTTCGGCGTCTGCATATACAAACGTCGGCTCGCAGGCAATAAAAACAATCGGGTTATCTCTTAAAGAAAACGAAGAATCTTCAATGATTTCTTTAATGAGATTGTCTATAAAAAAGCGAGTTTTATCCAAATGAATTTTTCCGGCATCCAACCTTGAGACGTTAAGAAAGCTATTAATCAGCGACGTCATCCGGTTTATCTGCTGATCGGCTTTGTCAAGAAGGCTTTTCGTAGTATCGCTGGTGGCAGTATCCAACAGTTGCAATACCTGCAGAAGTGCTTTCATAGATGTAAGTGGCGTCTTCAGCTCGTGACTTACCATCGCTATAAAATCGTTCTTTCGAATGTCATCTGTTTTACGCTCGGTTATGTCGAGTACAGTGCCCGAAAACTGCGCCGGCTTCCCGTCTTGCGATGGATACATTCTGCCGGTTGACTTTACCCAGCGGATTTTTTTATCATAATGACTTATGATTGGATATTCAAGATCATAACCTTCGTTACTCAGGAAAGCTTCGCGTACTTTATGATAAATGGTTTCCCTGTATTCATCAGTTATCTGGGCAATGGCAGCTTCGTAAGGCATTGCTTCGTGCGCCCTGTATCCATATAATTCTTTTAAGCGTGCAGAAGGTACAAAATGGTTGGTTTCAACTTCGTAATACCAGGTTCCCAAAGCCGCCGATTCTACTGCCAACGTAAACATATCTTGTGTATGTTTAGCCTGCTGACGGACTTTATAGTCTTCTGTTATTTCGTCTGTTATCATCAGCACGCCAATTACTTTACCACCTGCGTCAGTAATGGGTTGATAAACAGAATTTACAATCGCTTCCCGGGTGCCGCCAGCCGGGTCGTGGAGGTTTACTTTCAAGTCGATGTTATGTCTTGTTTTGCCGGTTGTAAATACTTCGTCAAGCCATTCCATCACTTGTTGCCCTTCCAGCTCTGGTCGTGCTATGCGTTGAGGTTTGCCCATCACTTCTTCTCTGGTTCTACCCCATATTCTTAGTATGTTATCGTTCACTGCTTCTATTATCTGCTCGCGCCCTCTTAGCAGGCACATGCCTAACGGAGCCTGCTCAAACATGCCCCGGAACCGGCTTTCGCTTTCTGCCAATTGGTTTAATAGTTTGCGGCGGCTGGTTACCTCTGTAAATGTAGCAATCGCGCCATTTATTCTTTTTTCGGTATCAAACAAAGGGGCGGCATTTAGCGAGATGTAGATGATTTCTTTACCTGGCATTTGTATTCCCAGCTCAAAATCAAATACTGGTTTTTGTGTGGTTAGAGCAAGAAATACAGGATGTTCTTCCCAGGTAAGTAACGTGCCGTCTAGCTTTACGTTTTGCCACCTGTTATCATTGTACTTCCGTTGTTTTATTTCTTCTTTTGCTAAGCCAAGAATGTTTTGTACAGCCTCATTGCTATACACTGTGTTTCCTTCTGTGTCGGTTATACTTACACCTTCGGCCATAGTGTCCAATATACTTTGCAGACGCGATTCGTTGTTGCGCAGTGCTCCTTCTATATTGTTTTTTTGATCTATGATTTTTTCCAGTTCTTTTCGGGAAAGTACCTGCCTTGTTACATCAATACCTATTACCATAATGCCATTGGTTTCCCCTTCTTCATTTTTAAGAGGATGGTAGATAAAGTTGTAAAAGCCTTCTTTCAGCGTGCCATCCTGTTTAAAAATGGCCGGCATATTGTTGCCATAATAGGTTTGCCCGGTTGTATAAACCTGATCTAAAATCGATAAGAATGGCTGACCCTGCAGTTCGGGTATGGCTTCGGCAACAGTCTTGCCTACGATGTCGGTTGTTTTGCCCAGCACTTGTAAAATACTATCGTTGCCAAATTCAATCTTCAGTTTTCTTCCTGATAATAATCCGATGCCGACCGGTGCTTGCTGGTAAGCGGTGTACAATTGTTTGCGCTGTGCTTCGGATACATCGAAAGCAATCTTATCTTTCTTCGCCAAATAATAAGCGGCGGTTATATCTTGTGTTGTATGAATAATACATTCAACCTCACCATTTTCATTTACGATAGGAGAGTTGGTAGAGGTCCAGTAGCGCACCAGCCATTGGTCGGTACCTCGAACCGGTATGTCATAACGCCTGGCGCCTAATTCGGTCTTTTGTTTAGTAAGAAAAGCAAGTGTAAGACTTTCTCTTAGCAGGTCAACACTATTTTCATTAGTAGCCGGGTTGGCTGGAAATGCATCTAACAACCCAATACCTATCACGTCGTCTAAAGTAGTGCCGGTGGTGGTTAAATAAGCTTCATTTGCAGACAAAACGGTAAAAGTAGGTGCATCCGGCTTTAACACTACGGTTGGAGGAGCGGTATTCATAAACCAATCGAACCGGATGTCTTGTGTATTCACCTGATTATGGATTCAATTAATATATAAAAATAAATATTAGGAAATGAAACCGAAATAAAGCAGCCTGATAAATGCATTTTAGTTTTGTTCTGATATCCTTTTTGAATGTAAAAAAAGCCGTATCTACATTTCCTAAACTTCGAAGGTAATCATTTGCTGTTTTAAACAATTTTCCAGCTTGTCACTGTAGAAAGCAGGTCTCCAAACAGGCAATTTTTTGACTGCAATAATAGTGATAGGTCGAATAATAAAAAGGCTTGCTATACGTAGTCTCATACCATCAGTTGACACAGGTATCGTGTTTACAAATAAAGAGATTTTTTGCTTTTACCAGATACTCATTTATGCTTGTTATTTCTTTTAAATAGTTGGTATCGTTGAAGTGTTCGATAGTATAGACGGTTTTATAATTATGCAGGTGGAGAATAAATAAACTTCAGCCGCGTTTACATTTATGCCTTGCGATAACCGTTGCAGACATCAGAATATTAGTAGTATAAAATGAGATTGCGATAAACATTCATAAACAAGTTCTATGGGGTTTTTTGATTTTTTAAAAAGAAAAAACAACGTTCCTTCTCCGGATATAACCTTGAAAGAAGGTGAAGGTTCATCAACGAATCCGGTCAAAGAAACGCAGATAAAACAGGTACAAGGCATCGAAGCGATCTATCAGTTCTTGCAGGCAGACTATGAAAATCGTGGCTACAACGATGCACTTGTAAGCCCCGACGAAAGCTATCGGAACGATAATATCAAGCTTCTCATCCGCGACCTGGAAATTTTAATTCAGCAGGTAACTACTTATTACGAAGACATGCTGAACGACCTCGATTTTCATATCACTTCGCGCAGCCGGGCAGGGCTTATTGACCTGGTTGAAGAACTGAGAATCAGAAAACAAAAAGCTGCTGAACATTTGGAAAAAGTAAAGGGAATGAGTGATGATCTCGCCGCGCAGTCAAATGTTAGCGAACGTATTGTTCTCTCATACCAGCGGGGCTTTATGCGCGGGTTAGCTGCTATTACCCAGTCTGATTTTTTAAACAAACCACTATAAAAATAAAGATGAAAACAGCTTGGATACGGTTAGGATGTTTTCTTACCGGCTATAATTACGGCATACTCAGAAATAGCAGTGAAGCCAGCGCGAAAGCTGTTAAAAAATATACGGCAGCCATTCTTATCATTAGTATTATCTGGGCGTTTATTGGTTATAAATTCACACAACGTTATTTGCATGGCGAAGGCATCTATCCATTTCTTGGCGCCTTGATAATGATTGTAATGATTATCCAGATTGAAAGACAAATTATACTTGGCATTGGCAAAAACCATGGCGCTACTTTATTCCGCATCATCATTGGTTTAGTAATGGCTTGTATTGGTTCCATCATCATTGACCAGATTATTTTTAAAGACGATATTGAAAAGCAGCAAATCGATGAAATTCAGGAAAACGTAAACCGTTTACTGCCTATCAAAACACAGCAACTTGATTCGATGATACGCTCGCTTGATACAACGATTTCACAAAAAGAAATGGAACGGCAAGTGGTGATCAGTGAAGTGGGCCAACGTCCAACCATTCCCATTCCAACCATTCAATCGTCTTCTACCAAAGACTCGACCGGCAAGATAATTTTGCGAAGCACAACTGTTACCAATCAATCTATGGCCAACCCAAAAGCCAGCCTGATACCCGTATTACAAAAACAGATAGACACGTTGCAGAGCCATAAGGAAGCGATGGAAAATAGCAAGCTTACTATGCGTGCCGATCTCGAAAAAGACCTCCGTTCAAAGACCGGTTTTTTAGATGAGCTTACTGTTATGTTCCGCAAAATTTTGTTTGTAAATAATATTGCTCTCGCCGTTTGGATACTTTGGTTTGTGCTTTTGTTTTCGGTTGAATTGTTTGTATTGATGTCAAAATTCGGCGATGAGAAAAATGACTACGACCAAATTGTTATTCATCAAAGGCAAATGCGGTTATCTATGCTTGATAAACTGTCTGAAGAAAAGAATTGAATCATGTTATAATACTTTTTCCCAAGATTTCAAATCACTTGTCGTTCATCTCTTATTGTCTACAAAACCAATAGATTGCTAACTAGTATTTTTACGCAAAATTCATAGGGATGAGTGCAGAAAAAGTCCCCACGATTGGTATTATCGGTGCAGGTTTTTGTGGACTGATGACAGCCATTAACCTGATAGAAAAAACAAATCAGCCGCTTTCGATTATTTTAATCAATGACGACTTTCCCACGGCCAAAGGTGTTGCTTTCAGCGCTCATACATCAGCTTATTTACTGAATGTTCCTGCGTTGAACATGAGTTGTTTTGCTGATGATTTGCGACACTTTCTGCGCTGGCTACAGCAAAAAGATGACTACAAAATGCTGCCTGAAAATTTGCTTGAAAGAACCTTTGTGCCACGCAAATTGTATGGCGAATATTTACATGAAACCTGGCAAGAATTAAAAGAAAGCAACTCTTTAGTAACTGTAAACGAAATAAAAGATAAAGCCATTGATGTTGATGTATATGAAAGCGGAGCCACCGTTTATTTGGCAAATCATGCAGCCGTTATAACTGATTTTGTTGTTCTTGCGACAGGTAATGAAAAGCCTTCTGATATTCGTATCACCAATACCGGGTTTTATCGTTCTCTTAATTATTATGCAAATCCCTGGAAGGCAGATGCAGTAAAGGTTTTAGACAATAAGGCTTTGCTGATAATTGGAAATGGCCTTACAATGGTGGATACCGTTTTGGGTCTGCTTGAACAAGGGTATCAAGGCACGATTTATTCACTTTCACCTAATGGTTTTTCATTATTACCCCACATTAGCAACGGCGTTTTATACAAAGAATTGCTCAACGAACTAAAGCCTCCCTATCGGCTAACACAATTATTTTCTTTGTTCAAAAAACACATTCAGGACGTCAGCCAAATAGGCTTATCAGCCGAGCCGGTTATTGATTCTGTTCGTGTTAAAACGCAGGAGATCTGGGCAGCTTTATCGCTTGATGACAAGAAGACTTTTTTGCGACATCTCAGGTACAAATGGAACATAGCAAGACATCGTATTCCAGCGCATATTCATAGAAAACTACAGCAGCTTCGCATTGACAAGAAGTTGGTTTGTTATAAAGCTAACTTGTTGGATATAGAAGAAAACGATGCCTGCATTTCTGTAAGTTTTTATAACAAAGACACAAAACAAAATGAACGAATAGAAGTTGCCAGAGTTATCAACTGCACAGGGCCGGTTTGCAACATTGCGCAGTCTGACAACGAGCTGATTAAAAATTTGGTGAACCGTAAACTTATTGTGCCTGATCTTTTAAAGCTTGGCATCCATGCAACGTTTGATGGTGCTGTTATAGATGCTGATGGCAACATTTCAAAACAAGTCTATACATTAGGTTCTCACATGAAAGGCGTGTTGTGGGAAAGCACTGCCGTACCGGATTTGCGTGTGCAGGCAGAACGCTTATCGGTTTTGTTGTTGCAGCAAACGATGGCTTTACAGGGCAACGAGCAAAGAGAAAAATCATTTCCTTTATCGATCAAAACCAAGATGGTTCATATAGTGAAAGAAGAACAGCTGATTGAGTACTACATTTAATTGTACAATCGTTTTTGAACAAATGGCTTCTTCTTACAACATGGCAAAATATAGTTTGCTATACCATCTGTCTCGCCTTTACTTCAATGTATTTGTTAATCACATTGGCATTCAGCTTTTGTGGCGCTGTAAGCAATGCCATAATACCTGCGTTCTGTAGTTCTTTTACCATCTGTCTTTTGTCGAACGAGAACTTGGTAGCGATGGTTTTCGTATACACTTCTTCAAGTGAGGCGGCGGGTTGCTTTTGTACATCAGATAGCTCTGTATTCTCAAAAAACACAACCAGCAAGGCATGATAAGATGCGATCTTTTTCAGGTAAGGAAGCTGGCGCTGCAAGCCATACATGCTTTCGAAGTTGGTGAATAAAATGAGCAGGCTGCGCTGTTTTATCTTTTGCCGTATGGCGGCATACATAGCTTCGGTATTGCTGTCTAAAAAATGCGTTTGCTGACGGTACAGTATTTCTAACAAATGCGAGATGTGGCTGGTTCTCTTATCAGGTGCTACATACTGGTCAATGGTTTTTCCGTAAGTGAGTAAACCGGCTTTATCCTGTTTTAATAAAACAATATTACTTAGCACCAGTGTTGCATTGATAGCATAATCGAGTAGCGTGATGCCTGCAAAAGGCATTTTCATATTCCTGCCCTTATCAATAATACAGATCACCTGCTGGCTGCGTTCGTCCATAAAAGTATTGATCATCAGGCCGCTTTTTCGCGCCGTTGCCTGCCAGTTGATGGTACGGTAATCATCGCCCGGTACATATTCTTTGATCTGCTCAAACTCAAGGCTGCTGCCGATCTTGCGAAGTTGACGTGATCCTTTTTCTTCTAACTGGCTGGTAACCGACAACAGTTGGTAACGCCGCATTTGCATAAAGGAAGGATAGACCGCAACTGTTTTTTCATCGCCTGACCTGATGTGCCGGATAGCCAAACTTAATGGACCAAATAAAAACAAATTGATAATGCCGAAGTGATACTCACCGCGCTGCACCGGTTGCAAAGGATAGGTATGAGAAATTGTTTCGTTTGGCCCTACCGTAAAGGAAAAGGGTTGCTGCATGGGCAGAAGCTGATACGGCAACTCATCAAGAACGCTAACCTTTATTTTGTAGGAGCGATGGTTGCTAATTTGGAGTTTAACCATATTTTCATCACCGTTACTGAAACGATCAGCGCAACTGCGTTCGGCAGAAACCGGCAGTTGCCCTGCGTATAACAGCAGTAAATCGATCAGCAAAGCGATAGTAACGCACAGCAAAGCAAGGCTGGCAATATCCATCAGCGCATCGAAGAAAAAAGCAAGAATAAAAAGAGCTACGATGCAGCTAATGATGACATAAAATCGCCGTGTGAAATAAAAGGAAAAACGATAAAGCCATCTTTTAATCATAACAAAACTTCACCTTACTACGATAAGAATGTTGTTGTCAAACAACTTTTGTTTTTAATTGCTAAAGATCATTGTGCATTCTTTTAAAGCACTTATCTCGGTATCTCTATGCCATTAATAATCTTTTGTATTACTTCATCTTCTTTCGTGCCTTCCATCTCTCTTTCGGGCGTGAGGATAATGCGATGACGAAGCACAGGCGCACATGCCTGCACAATGTCGTCCGGTATCACAAAATCGCGCCCGCTCATTACTGCAAAGGCTTTGGCAGCATTCATTACAGCGAGCGAAGCTCGTGGAGAAGCGCCAAGATAAACCGACCGGTCAGTTCTTGTACTTACAATAATCCTGGCAACAAATTGCAGAAGCTTATCTTCTATCAGCACACTTTTTATGGTTTGCCGGTACTTTGTAATATCGCTGCCGGAAGCAACTGCAGTAACAGTTTCAAGCAGATTGCTTGTTGTTAAATTATTAAAGCGTTGCAGAATGTTTACTTCCTCTTCTTCGTTAGGATAAGGCACTACAATTTTAAATAAAAATCGGTCGAGCTGTGCTTCAGGCAATCGGTAGGTGCCTTCCTGTTCAATTGGATTTTGTGTGGCAATCACCATAAATGGAGAAGCCATTTTGTGCGTTATCCCGTCGCTGGTTACCTGCCGTTCTTCCATCACTTCAAACAAGGCTGATTGTGTTTTGGCAGGCGCGCGGTTTATTTCATCGATCAGCACCAGATTGCTGAAAATGGGTCCGCGTTTGAACTCAAAAGAACTATTGCCCGGATTAAAAATATTTGTGCCCAAAACATCACTTGGCATTAGATCGGGCGTAAACTGGATGCGGCTAAAACCTGTTTGCAAACTCTTCGCTACCAGCCTTGCGGTAAGGGTTTTGGCTACGCCGGGAACACCTTCTATCAGCACATGACCATCGGCTAGAATGGCTGCCATAATCAGGCGAACCATTTCATCCTGCCCTACAATTACTTTCTTAATTTCTGTCTGCAGCGCCATTACTGCCTGACTCAATTCGCTTACATCGGTTCTTTGTTCAAATAGTTCTTCTTCCATTATGTTTTACTGTAAAAATGTTCAAGTAGTTTATGATAGTCCATCAGTTGCTGCTGCGAGACAACATCGCTTAATTTTAGTTCAATCAATTTATCGGTGATGGCTGTTATTTCATCAAGCGGAATATTGCTTTTCAGCGAAAGCGTTTTTGTGAAACCAGCATTAATCTCTGTTGTAGAAATTTTGTATTTATTGCGTACAAAATCTAAAAAATAAACACTTAGTTTTTCTGCTAAGTTTTTATGATCTCCCCTTTCGTAATATAGCTTGCCAATGGTTGAGACGAAAGCCAGCGTATCGTTTGCGGGCTTTGCACGATCGGGCACCAAACGCTGTCTGCGCTTCACTTCCGTCAATAAATAAACTGCCAATGCTATCAGCGATAACCAAAAAGCCCAGCGGAAGTTTTCATACTTCAGCAGCACATGAAGTATGCTGCTGTCATTATCGCCATCGGCTTGTTTTCGATACGTAAAATACTCATCCCACAACAGGTATTTTGTGTCTGCCGGCAGCAGGCTCATTAGTTGTTCAAAATAGATATGGTTATTACCCGACAACAGGAAGAAGTTGGTAAAGGTGATGGGTGCTGAATGTAGGAAAAAAGTTCCTTTCAAGGTATGAATGGCAACCAGATTATTGCTTCCTTTTTTATTGTAACCAAGCGGATACGTAAAGGTGCTGTCGATAGTGGTAAACCGGTTGTTATAAGCTACGCCGGAATAACTGAATTGTACTGGCGAAGTGAAACGAGTGCTATCTAACCGCACAGTAAAAGAGTCGGAAATATTCACGCCTTCATTATTGGGTACGGGACTGTAAGGATCGTACATGTCTTCTTCTTTTACCCGAAAAAACTGTTGCGCTTTCTCGCTCATTTGCAAAGCCGAAATAAAGACCGTATTGCCTTTCTGAGCAAACGCAGTCAGTGTGTTCAACTCATCGTCGGTTGGGTTAAAGTAACTGATTAAAATGAATAAAACCTGGTTCGATGTGTCTCCTTTCGGCAGCTTCCATTCCAGCGGAGCAGACCGGTTGATGCTAAGCTTAGCTTTCGGGAATTGCTGCTGCATCAACTGATAGGAAACATAAGCACCGTACGGGATTTTGTGCGTTGGATTAAGCGTAATGCGACCATCAAAATGGCGCTGCTGCCGGTGCGAAACCAAAACTACGATGAGCGCTGTCAGCAAGATACCACCGGCTATATAGGGCAAGAATTTTTTCATCGCCGGTTTATCTTGTTTGTAAGGTTAGTAAAATCGTTTTGAACCTTTTTAAATGATACTTCTGTTATTGCAAATTCTCCATACCAAATGTATTCATAGTGACGGGTCACAGTAAAGAATTCATTGTAAAAAGGCGCCTGGTAAAGCTGCTGCAAATAATGTGTGTTAGTAAGCTGCGGTTGAAAAACGATCAGCTCCTTCGAGGCGAGTGTTTGTAGGAGTTGCAGGTAAAGAACCCGAACAGCAAAACGATAATTTTTGTCGCCAATATATTTCTGTAGTAAATGATTATAATTGATGCTCAAAAGATCTCCACTTTCTTTTGCTTCTTCTGTTATCGGACGGGCTGCACTGCGGCTGAAAATATTGATTTTATTAGACAACAAAAAGTAACCAATTGCGCCCAGAAAAACAGCAATAATCAAGGTCCAGATGGCAATGCTGATCCAGGGTTGTAAATACCAGGCATTACTGTCGGGTTCCTGCGTAAACACTTGTTCGTCTGCTGGCAGCAAACCTTCTTTGGTAAGGCTGTCGCGATATTGTTTGTCGTAGCGAAGGCGAAGTGCATTTTTCTTAAAGTCTTCCACGCTTTTTACATACCAGAAGTCTTTATCATTACGCAAACTTTGTACGGTTGAATCGGAGGATAAACGAACTTTTATTTTATCCTTGGCATAACTATCATCGGTATATTCTTTCTGGTTAAAATACTTTCCGGTTGTGTCCAGTTCCTCTTCCTGCCTGTCAGAATCCTGATACATAAGAGCAGAGTCTTCATCCAGC
This sequence comes from Ilyomonas sp., assembly GCA_964658445.1. Classification (GTDB taxonomy): domain Bacteria; phylum Bacteroidota; class Bacteroidia; order Chitinophagales; family Chitinophagaceae; genus Ilyomonas. The sequence continues at coordinate 148 of CAZZZH010000080.1, read as the reverse complement.
GTATTCGAGTCGTTGCTACGCGTGTAGGTGTTGCTGTCAGACTGCGCTTTTGACGACTGATAACACAACACGAAGCACACAAAAAAGAGACAGCACAATGAAGCAGAAATCTTTTTTTTCAATCGCAAAACGGTCATAATGTAGAAGC
>CAZZZH010000079.1:0-17196 GCA_964658445.1 Ilyomonas sp. | reverse complement strand
GATGGATGCGGGCATGGCACCACCATGAGCGGCGCTGTAGCTGCACCACGCGGCACAGATGGCAATAGCTGCGGCATTGCCTACAACTGTAACTACATCATCTGCCGGGCAGCAGAAGACGTATATCTTGACAAAAGCAATGAAGTAAAAGGCGTAAGTGATGCTTATACTTATGCCGGTGATGATACATCTGTAAGAATTGTAAGCATGAGTTTAGGTAGGGTGAGTAGCAATGGACAAATTAAAGATGCCATCAATTATGCGTATGGCAAAGGCAAACTGATGTTCTGCGCCGGTGGCACTTCCTTTAGTTGGGATGCAGCTTTTGTGGGTGTTATTTTTCCCGCCAACTTACCGAACGTTGAAGCTATAACCGGTGTAAAGGATAAAACGACTTTGACGGCTTGCCAGGATTGCCATAAAGGCAAACAGATTGATTTTGTAATCGTGATGGAGCGCAGTACAGATGGTATGCATCAAATAAGTACAGCTATCAGTGGTGATATGCCTACAACGGTTGGAGGTTCTTCTGTTTCAACAGCAGATGCTGCAGGTATAGCGGCCTTAGTGTGGAGCCGCTTTCCGTCTTTTTCGAGAGAAGATGTGTTGAACAAGTTAACTACAACGGCAAGTCTTTACCCGAATTTGAACAAAAACTTTGGTTGGGGTAAGCTGAATGCCGATGCTGCTACAAACTAATAACGGTCAATAGATAAAAAGTCCTGCGATGATTACCGCAGGACTTTTTTGTGCGTAAAGGTTCTGGAAAGTGATATCACCAGCACGATTATATTTGTAGCCATAACCAAGGAGAAACAATATGGCAAGTGAGCTGATGCAACAATTATCCCGAACCGTTGAATACATTACCACACAATACCCAACAAAGCCTGAAGTAGCTATTATTTTAGGTAGTGGTCTGGGCAATTTTACTTCAGAGATTACTATAGAAAAGGAAATTGATTATGCATCGATACCCAACTTCCCGGTAAGTACCGTAGAGGGACACAGCGGTAAACTTATATTTGGCGAACTGGCTGGTAAAAAAGTAGTTGTTATGTCTGGGCGCTTTCATTACTACGAAGGTTATACTCCACAGCAGGTAACCTATCCCATCAGGACAATGAAACAACTTGGCGTGACTACATTACTTCTGTCTAATGCAGCGGGGGCAGTTAATAAAACATTCTCGGTTGGAGACCTGATGGTTATAACAGACCACATCAGTTTTTTTACCCCTAATCCTTTGTTGGGGAAAAATGAAGAGGCTTTAGGAACCCGCTTTCCGGATATGAGCGAGCCGTACGCGCGCAACCTAATTGCCAAAGCCATTATGATTGGAGCAAAACATAACTACAACTTAAAACAAGGAGTGTATGTTGCAGTTACAGGTCCTACTTTTGAAACCCATGCCGAGTACAGATTGATTGCAGCCGTTGGTGGAGATGTGGTAGGTATGAGCACCGTGCAGGAAAACATCATAGCCCGACATGCTGGTATGAATGTTTTTGCGATTAGTGTAGTTACAGATCTCGGCATACGGGACGATGATAATACTATTACCCACGAGGAAGTATTAGCTGCTGCTAAAGATGCGGAGCCGAAACTGACCCATCTTTTTAAAAGCCTTGTGGCTGAGCTGTAAATAGGAAAGTAAACCAATTTGAGCAAATGCTATATCAACGTATCAGGATTGTCTTACTTGGCTGCATGTTTGGCTTTACCTGCAATAGTCTTAGCGCACAATCTCCTCGTCTTGTGGCAGAGTGTACGATTACTTATTCCGTTGACATTCAGGGTAATGATAAAAAGGAAGAGACAATAAAAAAGTTGTACATAAAAGGTCGTAAGGCACGTACAGAGATTAGCAATTCGGCTTTTTACCAAGCTATTATTTTTGATAGCAAAAACGGGGATGCAGTTGTATTAAAGGAAGTAGGCGGCGATAAATATTTGTCTTATTTCAACGCCGAGCAGTGGAGGGAAAAAAATAGGCGCTGGGATTCATCAGTTGTATCATTGACCAAGGAAGTGAAAAAGATTTTAAATTATAATTGCCGCAAAGCAATTATTACCTTAAAAGATTCAAGCAGCTATATAATTTATTTTACGACTGATCTGAGTGCATCGTCAACAGAAAATCCTTATGAATTCAGAAGCATACCAGGGTTAATATTAGAATACGATTCCCAAACAGATAATGGAAAAAGCATTCAGTTTAAAGCAACAGATATCAACTTTACACCGGTTCCTGCAGCTAAATTTATTACTCCATCAACAGGATATCGCGTTTTGTAAATTGTTGCTAAGGACGAGATGGAGTTTTAAATTTTGGAACTTTTACTGTGTATTTGTATGGATAGACAAAAGTAGGATTGGTTTGACGAGAAAAAAGATAATTATTTACAGGCGAACTTAAGCTTAAACCGTTGGCCTGACGGGTATAAAAATAACTCGCCCCGAATTGTGTAGCACGGTATTTTGCCTGAAAAGAAAGATAATTATTGGTTAGCTTGCTGAGATGCTTAAGGCTATATTTGTTTTTACTATCGTCGTTGTTGCTGGTTGTAAAAGCAGCCATTGCGGAATGGGCAAACAAAAGAGCAATAATAACGATGACAAAAAGTTTTATAAGTTTCATGTTTAATATAATGTGGCAAAGATACAATTTATTGTTTTAATTAACAATTTATTCAACTAGTGTTATTAAATTTTTTTAAGAAAAATTGTGATGGAGTAAGATTTGATATTTAATTTTTATAACTAAATTTCATGAAGGAGCAACCATTTCGCGAAGACAGGGAAGAAATGCAGGAGCTACTGAAACAGTATAACAACCTACGCTCAGGAAAAGGATATTCATTTCTGGAAGAAGAGGCGTTCGAAAGATTGATTGACTATTTCGATGAAACGGATGAGTTCTCTAAAGCGATTGAGGTTGTAGAAACCGGGCTTGAATATTTCCCATACTCTTCGCACTTATTAATTAAATACGCCGACCTGCTGATTGTTACACGCAAATACAATGAGGCGCTTTCTATACTTGAAAAAGCAGAATTATTCGATGCTGCTGATATAAATATTCCTATTTTAAAAACAGACGCTTACCTCGCTCTCGACCAACAAGACAAGGCAGTGATTGTACTTGAAGAAGCATTGGTTTATTTCGAAGGTGAAGATCGCCGGGAGCTGCTGTTCGAGTTAGCTGATGTATATGACGATTATGAAGAATTTGATAAAGTGTTCGATTGCCTGAAACTGATTCTTGAAGAAGATTTAATTAACGAAGAGGCTTTGTATAAAATCTGCTTTTGGACTGATTTTACCGGACGTAACGAAGAGAGTATCAAGCTTCATCAGCATATTATAAACGAGCATCCATACAGTGAGCTTGCCTGGTTTAATTTGGGCGCTGCCTATCAAGGCATAAAATTGTATGAGAAAGCTATCGATGCCTATCAGTATGCAGTTGCGATAGATGAGAAATTCGACTATGCTTATCGAAACATGGGCGATGCGTATATACGTCTTCGCATGTATAAGGAAGCTATTGAAGTGTTGCAAAAAGTTGTAGAACTAACACGACCGGAAGAAGTAATCTTTGAAGCAATCGGTCACTGTTTTCATCGCCTTGCCAATTATGCTCAGGCTCGGTTTCATTATCGCAAAGCGAGCCATATGAACCCGGATGACAGTAAACTTTATTATAAAATTTCACTTACTTATATTAATGAGCAACAGTGGGAGCATGCCATTAAACAATTAGAACATGCAATGCGAATTCAGCGAAATGTTGCTGAATATAATCTGGCGATGGGTGAATGCAGAATGAACCTACAGCAGTACCGTGAAGCGATCCATTGTTTTAGTATAGTTATTCGTCAGCGCCCCCGAAATGTGAATGGGTGGGAGTCGCTCATCAAATGCTTGTACAAAAAAGAAGCTTATTTGGATGCCTGCGATCAATGCCTTGCGGCTTTACAAGCGACGGAAGGAAAACCTGTTTTTTTATTTTATTACTCTGCCGCCCTGGCAGCATCCGGCAAGTGGAAGGAATCATTGCTTCAGTTAGAAAAAGCAATGGAAAAAGCCCCAAAGTTGCTCAAAAAATTTATAGAAATCAATCCTTCTATTTTGCAAAAGTCAGGCGTGGTGGATATTATAGCCCGGTATAAGAAAAAAAGATAATCAGCCTGCAACAATGTACATGGATAATTCTGCAAACGAATGTATAATTCTTTTCAGGCTAAAAGATAAAACTTTCAACAGCAGAACAGTGTCTCAGTTTAGTGATAAATGATTTGGAAAATATTCCGCACAAAGCCATGACTCGGTACACTGTAAAAGTATGAATGCCATTTCTGTGTAATAACTTTTGTTGTATCACAGGTTCAAACTATAAGAAATAAACGCGCACAGTTTGATAAAACCATTTATTCTGTAATGGTGCAGCATCGGTAGAAAAGCGACGTAAGCCAAAAAGCCCGGCCATATTGCCTTTGTTCACAGAAATTTCAAGATAACCAGCAGCATTGAACCAGGCTAATTTTTCGCCTGGCAATACAGAGGCATAATTGTCACTCAAGACATTAATGATTTCATTTCGCATAAAGGAAATATGAAATCCACGTCCTTTGCGTTGTTCATCAAACTCTTCTTTGGTGATGTTAACTACGACGTTCTCGAAGTTATCGATAAAAATAATCTGCCCTTCCAGCCAATCGGCTCCAATGGTTGAACGCAAGGGATATTTTTCTTCAATTTGAAGCACAGATTCACCCACTTTCTCGATAGAATTCCCATCTCTGATAGCACGCAAATTACGGGCAATGGCGGCCGTGTATTCTAACGTTCCAATTCTATCTTCCGCCTCAACAGGAACAGAGAAAACCTGCTCCGGTTTAACACCAGTGATCATGGTGAGAATACCATTATCAGGGCAAATGATATATTGATTGTTGTAGTTCGCAAGTAAGAAGTGATCAGGATTGCATTCAAACAAATTGACGATCAGGATATGAATTGTACCTGCCGGAAAATGTTTAAATGCATTATTACAGATGTATGCGGTTTGTGGATAATCAAAAGGGGATAAGGTGTGGGTAATATCCACAATAGCAATACTTTCATCCATTGAAAGCAATTGACCTTTAATAGCTGCCGGAAGATAATCGTACAAACCAATGTCGGTAGAAAGCGTAACGATGGGCATAAGAAATAGAATGACAAAGTAAACAGGGTTATTTGGTAAGTTCCCCGTTTTTAAAGAAGAATTTATGAACAAGCTTATCTGCAAGAGAAGGAAAGAATTTATTTATTAACACCGTTTCTTTTCCATTCGTGGTCAATACAAGCGTGCGCTTCCGTTTTTCTACCGCCTTCAAAATATGCTTTGCACATTCATCGGCGGTCATTAGTTTGTCTTCCTCCAGTGGTGACTCGCCTTGCGGTTCTGCATGTTTATTCAGTGCTGCATTGCGAATATTAGAGGCTGTATAGCCGGGGCAAACCCACATTACATTTACACCTGTATCATACATCTCCGTTCGAAGTGCTTCAAGCCATCCGTTCAAGGCAAACTTAGACGCGGAGTAGCCAGAGCGACCCGGTAGTCCGCGAAAGCCAGCAATTGATGAAACGCCTACAATATCTCCCTTTTGCTGCGTGATAGATGGCAATGCGTATTTTGTGCAATAAACGGCGCCCCAAAAATTAACGTCCATTAAGCGGTGCAACGTTTCCATGTCCGTCTCAGCAAACATAGCCCGCATAGAGATACCAGCATTGTTGATAAGAATATCTATATGCCCATATTCTTTATTTACTTCCTCGATAAAAGATTTACACTCGTTCTCTTTGCTTACATCAGCAGTTTTTATAAACAAGGGCTTGCCTGCACATTGAGTTTGCAGATTGTAGAGCTTATCGTAATTGCGGCTGCAGGTAGCTACCTTAGCGCCCTGTTGAAGCAGCAATTCTACCAAAGACTTGCCAATACCCTCAGAACCTCCGGTTACGACCACTACTTTATTTTCGTAATAACTCATAAAAAAGTTTCAGGTTCAAAAGTAAGATTACTAGAGTCAGCAAAAAGTAAAGAATCAGTATTTAAGACTTCTAGGAAATTAAAGAAGTAAAAATTTGTTTAAGCGGTGGATTCTTCTATTTTTGCAATCCCAAAAAACGGGTGACGATCTCGTAGCTCAGCTGGTAGAGCACAACACTTTTAATGTTGGGGCCCTGGGTTCGAGTCCCAGCGGGATCACAGAATAAAAAATCCTTACAGTATTTTCACTGCAAGGATTTTTTTATAACTATTAACTAACTGCAACACGAAAAGCAACGGTAATAAATGAAATAGTTAGAAGACTCTTAAAAAAAAAGCCATGTCAACACATTAGAAAATGAGATGCTTTTTGTTTTTGATGTTTTCGTTGGTTAATTCTGCCACTAATCTTACACCACTTAGCTTTTTAATAGACGAAATCAGCTCACTGCACTGATTGACATCAGCTGATTCATTTCGTATCAGCCACAAAAAATCAATATTTCTGAATTCCGGCAACAAGTATTCGCCGTCAAAATGATTTTGATAAATATAGTGCGAGACGAAACTGTTCTTCACGGTATGTTCATATACACGGAAGTAATAATTTCTTTCCTTGCGTTTTAGTTGCACTTCGATCTCCGGGTTTAGGCGGAAGCAATAGCTCAATGCGTTATTTATATGCCAGCAAAATTGATAGTTTTTTATCGTTGCTACAATGCCTAATAACCGAGTATCTTCAAAGAAGTCATCAGTTAACATAGTCACATCTAGGCACAGTTTGGTCATGGCTGAATATATAGGTACTAAGTAGTCGGATACAAAAATAAAAAAAGCACCATCAGGAAACGATAGTGCTTGATAAAAAAACAATTAAAAAAAACTTAACGCACATTAAAGCGCATTATTGCCGACGAATCATGAAAGCGCCCACGCTTTATCTCCTTTTTTATAAGGAAGATCACCAATGTACTTTCCAGGCACCGGAAGATAACGCAAGGCCTTGGTAGCACCTTGCTCGCTGGTGAAGTAGCCCCACACAGTCAATTGCTTCATCAAACTGAAATAGTGGTTTGACTCTTTTTCTTTTTTCTTGCTGTTGTAATCTTTTGCTTCCGCATCCAGGCTTACAAGCAAATCATGTTTTTCATTTGGTTGCAAATCCATAAAGCCTTTGTCATATTTCTTCTTACTGGCATCATTTAGTTTGGTTATGCCGTCGGTAAATGTTTTCTGGTCATCTTCATCATAACAATCAGTAACAATTGTCTTCATGAATTGACCAATTTGTGCAGCTTTCGCGCCGGGCGATGATGCCGTCGTGGGTAGTATCGTATCGCCTACTTCATCAAGCAAGGCAATGTCATCTACAGCAAATAAACCTTCTTTTTTACCCGTGGTTTTACAGCCTGTTAAAAAAGCTTCTGCACCTACTAACGTGCCGCCAACCAATAAGGCAATCGATGCAAGCGCATCTCTTCTATTCATCATACAATTACAATTTTTGAGTTAATCATTTTATAACAACAAATACAAAATACATTTCTATGGACCTGAAGCCAGCACCTCCGATTGAGCCCAGTTGCGTCGCACTCTTGTACGCCTACTTATCAATTGAACGAGCAACAACAAACAACTTTTTCTTCTACCTTTTTATCTCACTTATTTAATCTGAGATAACCTTTAGGACTTTTGGATGAAACCCATTTTATCTGTGTTCCGTTCTATAGATTCCCTTTCTTCATTTCTTCTACCGCATAGTTACAAGCCCTAGCAGTCAAAGCCATGTACAAGATAGAAGGACTTTGATTTCCCGTGCTTGTCATGCACGCACCATCAGTTACAAAAACGTTACTGCAATGATGCAACTGGTTATGCGCATTCAGCAAAGAAGTTTTTGGATCCTTTCCCATACGGCATCCGCCCATCTCATGAATGTCTCTCCCGGGCGGCCAGTGATTATCGGTTTGCACTATGTTTTTTACTCCGCCTGCTTCTATCATTTCTGAGCTCTGTGTAAAAAAATCTTTCAACAGTGCCTCATCGTTATCGTCATACTTCACATCCATTTCCAACAATGGAATTCCCCATTCGTCCTTCTTGTCCTTGCTGAGCGAAACATGATTAGCCTCCTTAGGTATTGTTTCTCCCTGGCTATACATATACAGTCGCCAGCCTGCGGGTTCTGTTATCTTGTCTTTATAATCGGCACCGATTGTTGGCGATGAAATATCTGTTTCACTTCCATTTGCTTTCGGACGATACGCACTCATAAACGTTGTGTATCCACCTACAAAATCTTTCTCCCGGTTCTTTAGATTTCTATAGTTAACCAGTATCGCATCGGTCGGGTTTCTGCCGTAGATGTAAGTATCTTCAAATCCATCAATCGTTCCGCCCAGGCTACCGCGATAATTATGATGTGCAATGAATTTACCAAGCAATCCATTATCGTTTCCCAATCCATTGGGAAAGCGATGCGAAGTTGAATTTAGCAACACTAAATTACTGTTCATAGCAGCGGCATTAACAAAAATGATGCGCGCAAAATAGTCAGTTGTTTGCTTAGTATTCGTATCAATAATTCTCACACCACTTGCCTTTCCTTTCGCTTCATCATAGATGATCGAATGAACGACAGAGTAAGGCCGCATCGTTAAATTACCTGTCTTTTCTGCCCATGGCAATGTACTACTCACCGAGCTGAAATAGCCGCCAAAGGGGCATCCGCGCATGCACATGTTTCTTGCCATGCACTTTACTCGTCCTTGTTCTTTATGTATCTCTTTCGGCTCCGTAATATGCGCCCAGCGAGCATGAACATAATCTCGGCCAAAGTTCTTTTTGATGCTTTCTTTCAAAGAACGTTCAGGCATGTTTAAATCAAACGGACGCTGAAACACACCATCGGGCATCGCATCTAAACCATCTTTGTTTCCACAGATACCAATAAACGTTTCCACGTGCGAATACCACGGTGCAACATCTGCATAATTAATCGGCCATTCAATTCCATACCCAAACTTCGCAGGGTTGCTAAACTCATAGTCGCTCCAACGCTGTGTAGCTCTTCCCCAAGTCAAAGACTTGCCACCAATCTGGTAACCTCTGATCCAGTCAAACGGTTTTTCCTGCACATAAGGATGGTCTTTATCTTTGATGAAGAAATGAGCCGTATCCTCTCCGTATCCTGCTGCCGTTGTAATTAGTGGGTTTTCATCAATCACCTTCTTTGGCGTTTGTCCACGGTGCGGAAACTCCCATGGCGCCATCGTTGCGGTTGGATAGTTGACATTGTGTTTTACGTCTCTACCACGCTCTAACACCAAGGTCTTCAAACCCGCTTCGCAAAGCTCTTTCGCTGCCCAGCCACCACTAATGCCAGAGCCAATCACAATCGCATCATACGTGTGTTGTGCTTTGCCGCCAGCATCAATATTTACGTGCAACGAATCGCCCATGCTATTAGTAATTTGTTTTGATTACTGGTTAATTGAAACAGCCGTTGAGCAATATTCAATTAACCAGTAACCATATTCAATGGTCAATCATTAAATGTTATTCTTCTTCAACTCGCCTACAGCAAAGTCTACAGCCCGCGCCGTCATTGCCATGTAAGTAAGAGATGGATTCACGCAATTCGAGCTTACCATGAAGGCGCCATCTGTTACAAATACATTGGGCGCATCCCATACCTGGTTGTTTTTATTTAACACAGATGTCTTAGGATCTTTACCCATGCGGGCAGTTCCCATTTCATGGATACCACGACCTAAGAATGGATCATGATCGCTGCCTTTTACGTTCTTCACGCCCATAGCAGTCAGCATTTCTACCGCATCATCCTGCATATCTTTGCGCATCTTCTTTTCATTATCTTTTATCTCAACATCGAAAGACAAAACGTTTAATCCCCACTTGTCTTTCTTGTTTTTGTCAAGCGTTACTTTATTGTCATGATATGGCAGTGTTTCGCCAAAGCCTCCCATTCCCATTGTCCATACACCCGGTTCGGTAAGCGCATCTTTGTAAGCACCACCAATTTGCAGCTCAGGAATTTCGCGGCTCCAACCTTGGCGGCTCGCGCCACCTTGGTAGCCAAAGCCGCGTACGTAGTCACGCTTGTCGTTACCCACATTACGGTATTGAGGAATATAAATTCCATTCGCTCTGCGACCGTAATAATATTTGTCTTCGAAGCCTTCCACTGTACCGCCTGCGCTTACATTCAGATGATGATCCATAACATTGTGACCCAACTCTCCGCTGCTGCTTCCTAAGCCATCCGGCCATACATCAGTCGCAGAATTCATGAGAACCCAGGCGCTGTTTAAAGAAGATGCATTAAGGAACACGATTTTCGATGTGTAGGTATATGTCTTATTCGTTTCCGCATCCAATACCTCAACACCGGTGGCGCGTTTTTTATCTTTATCATAAAGTATTTTAGTAACAATACTCCATGGACGAAGCGTAAGATTATTCGTGGCTCTTGCCGCAGGCAACGTAGATGACTGCGTGCTGAAATACGCGCCAAATGGGCATCCCAGCCAGCATTTATTTCTATACTGACAGTTAGTACGACCTGGCAATGGCTCGGTAATATTAGCTGTACGACCAATAAAAAACTGGCGCTGTCCTTTATAGTATTCTGCCAACCGTGGCTGCAAAGCTTTCTCTACCACGTTCAATTCCATTGGTGGCATAAACTGCCCGTCGGGAAGAACCGGATTGTTTTCTTTTGACCCGCTGACGCCAATAAATTTTTCAACATAATCATACCACGGAGCAATATCCGCATAACGAATTGGCCAATCAACGCCGATGCCTTCTTTCGCATTGGCTTCAAACGAATGATCGCTCCAGCGGTAGCTTTGTCTGCCCCACATTAACGAACGTCCACCGGTATGATAGCCGCGAAACCAGTCGAAGCGTTTTACTTCTGTATAAGGACTTTCTTTTTCGTTCACCCAATAATCCAAGTTGGTTTCCTGCAAAGGATAATCGCGGTTCAGTACCGGATAATCTTTAATCATCTGCTGCGTTTTGCTGCCACGGTGCGGAAACTCCCACGGCGCCTTAGTTGCATTCACATAGTCCTTCACATGTTCTATGTGCCTGCCACGCTCCAGCATCAGCACTTTCAGCCCTTTTTCCGTCAATTCTTTTGCAGCCCAGCCACCACTGATACCCGAGCCAATGACGATTGCGTCATAATTGTTGTCAGCCATATTTCTACTTTATAATGATTGAGATTTTGAATGTGAAATGTAATAAAGGCGCAGTTAGAAATAAAAGAAGAAAGGTTAAACGACGGAATCATTCGGCACTTTCCATTTAAACAACTGCCAGCCTTACGGCTGTCCCGAATTATACATCGCAGATTAGCACACAGGCTTTCAGAGCTGCCAGCTTATCTTTTTTTGTAGGAACAAATTCCTGCGCTACATATCCTTTATAACCCGTTGCCACGATGGCTTTCATAATGGCGGGATAATATAGTTCCTGCGTATCGTCTATTTCGTTTCTGCCAGGCACGCCACCAGTGTGATAATGTGCATAGTATTGATGATTCTGCTGAATAGTAGCTATCACGTCGCCTTCATCTATCTGCATGTGGTAGATATCATACAACAATTTAAAATGCTCCGAGCCAATGCGTTTGCACAATTCAACACCCCATTTGCTATTGTCGCACATATAATCTTTGTGGTTCACTTTGCTGTTTAGCAACTCCATCACCAGCACCACTTTTTTCTTTTCGGCTAATGCCACCAACGGCTGCAAACCTTCTACGCAATTCTTGAAACCAGTTTCATCATCCATGCCTCTGCGGCTGCCGCTGAAGCAGATAAGATTGGTATAACCAGCATCCGACACCGCGTTGATGCCGTCCGTATAATTTTTTAATAATGTACTGTGGTATTGCTTATCGTTGAAGCCTTCCGTCAAACTGATTTCAGAGCCATTGCACATCGGCGAATCCAGCCCGTGTTTCTTCAGCACTGACCATTCTTTTGGACCGACGAGGTCAATGCCTTTTAATCCCATTTGTTTACCGGCAACGCAAAGATCGTCCAGCGGGATATCGTTATAAACCCAGCGACAAGCTGAATGATTAATATTGCCTTTTAACGCCAACGTTTCTTGGTTTTTGTTTTTAGTATACGACGATAACAATATATTGCCCACAGCTAATGCCGCAGAACCCGCAAGCATATTTTTGATGGCTGATCTTCTGTTTGAGGACATAAACAATTGCAAATCGTAGAGATACTTTTAAAACCCGCGATAAATGTATAACATAATTCTCATTACAAGTAGTTGTGCGTTGCGGAAATTTTTTTACGCAATGTGGAAAACGATTTGATAATGATCTTGTCTTTATTCCAACTGCGTTCTTTCATGGCTGTGCTTCAAATTACCTACGCAATGAAAATGTTGAATGCTAACTCACCAAATCTATCATTCTATTACATTTGCTCCTCATTGCTTTCAAATTGTTCGTCATCATTATAACACATCATCTTATTCATCAACACAAAAACATATCTTCTTTATGACACGTAAACTCAGGATGGGCATGGTAGGCGGCGGTAAAGGCGCCTTTATTGGTGCGGTTCACCGTATTGCTCTTAACATGGATGGCTTGATAGAATTAAAAGCCGGAGCGCTCAGCGAGATAGAAGATGTTGCCAAAGAATCTGGCAAGATGCTCTTTCTCGATGACGACCGCATCTATACTTCGTTCGCCGACATGATAACGAAGGAAGCTATAATGCCCGAAGATAAAAAGCTTGACTTCATCTCCATCGTCACGCCCAACTTCGTGCACTTTGCGCCCGCAAAGATGGCGCTGGAGCATGGCTTCAACGTAGTGATTGAAAAACCCATTACGTTTACATTGGATGAAGCAAGGCAACTAAAAGAGATAGCTGAAAAAAGCGGCAAGCTGCTTTGCCTGACGCATACTTACAGCGGTTACCCGATGGTAAAGCAGGCAAGGCAAATGGTGCGCGAAGGTGCATTGGGAAAGATACGCAAAGTAGTGGTGCAATACCCGCAGGGTTGGCTGAGCAAACTCACCGAGCGCGAAGGCAACATGCAGGCATCATGGCGCACCGACCCGACGAAGAGCGGCAAGGCTGGCGCTATGGGTGATATTGGCACACATGCAGCTCACCTGGCTGAATACATTACCGGCTTGAAGATTACAAAGCTGTGCGCAGATCTGAATATAATGGTGGAAGGCAGACGACTGGATGATGATGGTAATGTACTTTTGAAGTTTGAAAATGGTGCAGCTGGTGTTCTCGTAGCTTCGCAGATTGCGGTAGGAGAGGAGAATGCTTTAAACATAAGTGTCTATGGCGAACTGGGTGGCTTGCAATGGCAACAGATGGAACCGAATTCTTTAGTGGTTAAATGGCTGGATAAACCCATGGAAATCTATCGCGCGGGCACGCCGTGGGTAGGCAATTATGCTAAGTTTAATACCCGTACTCCCGGTGGTCATCCTGAAGGATATCTGGAGGCTTTCGGTAACATCTACCGAAATTTCGCGCTCACTTTATCAGCACAAATAGACGGCACAACACCGCCTGAAGAAGCACTTGATTTTCCGGGTGTGGAAGATGGCATCCGCGGCATGGCGTTTATCGATAACGTGGTCGCTTCTGCACAGAGCGATGTGAAGTGGACAGACCATGTGGTTTGATGTAAGATATGAAGATGTGAGTTAACGGTTGACGGTCGATAGTGGTTAGTCAATCGTTGATTCACATCATACTTAATCCTAACCTTTACAGTCTTCGCTGGGATAATTTTAATAGGTATAAATTGCCTTTTATTTCTTTAGTTCCACAACCCACATGCGTTTTGCAGGCATTGAAAAATCGGGTAGTACTTGTTGTTGAGTCAGCACGTTTGTACCACTTGCGAATCCTGTGGTTCGTTCCTCATAATTTTTAAAATGCACCTCTTTCTCTTTATCGCTTGTGTTCATAATACACATAATGGTTTGCGCATTAGTATACCGGAAATAGACATACAAACCATCCTTCGGAATGTACTGCATCATCTTTCCTTTGGTTAGAGCCGGCGATGTTTTTCGGTAATTTGCCAATGTCTTAATTAAGTCCTGAACACTTTTCGCAGAATCAGGCAAACCCGCGCCGGTAAAAGCACTCACTGCATCTCCGGGCCAGCCGCCGGGGAAATCAAGGCGTACCCATCCATCCGGATTGGTAACACCTGACATCAATACTTCATCGCCATAATACATCTGCGGAATGCCACGTTCGGTGAGCAGCCATTCGAAACCCATCTTGTCTTTTTCAATGTCTTTGTGCACGGTCGAAAACCAACGGTTTAAATCATGATTATCTAAAAATATACAGTTGCGTGTTGGGTCTTTATATAAAACATCATGACTCAGCGTTTGGTATAATTTTCCAACGCCTTCCTGCCAGCCAAAAGGCTCAGTCATCGCCGGCTGAATGCCTTCGAATAACAAGGTAGCATCCACAACACCTTGCAGGTTGCTTTTTAAGGGAACATCCAGAATATTATCGGCATAATAAGCCTGATTTAGCACGCCATGAACAAGCGTTTCGCCAAACATTGTCATCTTAGGAAACTCATCTGTCAAAGCTTTATTACAACGGTTCATAAACGGCAGATCGTTGTAGATATAGGTATCAATACGCCAGCCATCCACACCAAACGTTTCCACACACCAGATGGCATGCTGAATGAGGAAATTAGCACAGTAAGGATTGCTTTGATTAAGGTCGGGCATCTGTCTTGTAAACCATCCGTCTGTCAATATTTTTTCCTCGTCCTTCGAGCCATGCGGATCAAAGCCTGTCTGATCTCTGTAATTGGTTTGTGTATAGCTGGGCCATTGATGAAGCCAGTCTTTCATCGGCAAATCCTGCACCGTAAAATGATAGATACCGATGTGGTTATAAACAGCATCCTGTATTAATTTCATGCCGCGCTTATGCAGTTCGTTGCTGAGTCTTTTGTAAGCCGTATCGCCGCCAATACGCGGATCTATTTTATAGTGATTCGTAAAGGCATAACCATGCTCGGTGCGGTTGGGCATATCGTTCTCCAACACAGGCGTCATCCACAAAGTGGTAACACCGAGGTTCTGTAAATAATCAAGATGATTAATAACGCCTTGCATGTCGCCGCCATGGCGAAGAAAAATAGAGTCTCGGTTAAGCGATTGGTCGCGCATACCGGGGATTCTATCGTTAGATGTATCGCCGTTGCTCCAGCGATCCGGCATCAAGAGATAAATAAAATCAGTAGAGTTTACACCTTGCGCAAATGCAGTCCCATTGCCGCTTCTCCGTGATTTCAATTCATAGTTGATAGTAAAGCTGCTATCTTTTTTTCTGATGATGATTTTACAGGTTCCGGGCTTTGCAGTAGGCGAAATATTCAAGTCGAGAAAAAGGTAATTGCTGTTTTCTACTTTGTTTTTTTTTACTATCTGAACACCAGGATAAGAAACACTCACAGTTGCACCGTTTGCAATGTCAGGATGGTGAACCATCAATTGAAGCTTCGGGTTTTTCATGCCGGTAAACCAATTGGTCGGATAAACATCCACGCCGGACTGCGAGTAAATAAGTTGAGAAAAAAGAAATCCAGCAATGACTAAAATGAATTTATTCATGAACATCGGTTTTATAAATAGCGGCGAGAATAGACCGCGAAAATAGATGAGTTTGCAAATGAATTTGTTTGCTTTTGTTGTAGTTTTTCGAGCGTTTTATTAAGCCATCTTTACCGCTTCCACATCGTAGCAAGAAATAGTTATTACTTCATTGTGTTCAGCCATCTTAATTGTTTCTAGACGAAGAGATAAGTAAGTTAGAAAGACAACCCTGCAATTTGAGCCATATCGGAAACAGATGTAGCTGTTATCGTTGTTGTTCTTAAAATGATTGCTTTCTTACTTCTATTATATCGAAGTGAAACCTACCTTCTCCAACTTTTCGGATTTAATGCGAATGGCTCCTGCATCGTACACAAACAAGACACTGATAGCCGCACAGAGCAGGCAAAATCCCGCAAGGACAATCGCATAGATAGGTTGCCCGCCATACAGGTGTTTCACAATAGGTCCGCCAAAAATACCATTGATGATCTGCGGCAACGTGATAAAGAAATTGAAAATACCCATGTAAATACCCAACTTGCCAGCTGGTATGCTACCCGAAAGAATAACATACGGCATAGCAAGGATACTCGCCCAGGCCAAACCCACGCCCACCATTGACCATTGCAGCATAGCCGGGTCTTTGATGAAATAGATAGACAACAAACCTGCGCCGCCCGCAATGAGCGAAATAGCATGCGTCAGTTTACGCCCAAGTTTAGAGGCAATGACCGGAAGCAGCAGGGCATAGAACATAGCGACCAGATTGTAAGTACCAAAGGCATCACTCACTTCATTGCCGGCATTGTTATAAGCAATAGTTTTTGTATAGTCGCCGGTCAGTCCATAGACATGCGTTGCCACAGCATCGGTAGTGAAAACCCACATGCTAAATAAGGCAAACCAGCTAAAGAACTGCACCAATCCAAGTTGCCGCATCGTTTTCGGCATACGCTTAAAATCTTTGACGATTTCCGAGATGCCCGATTTCTCTTCAGGTTCTTCGAGCCCATGATATCTGCGGTACTGTTCAGGCGTATATTCTTTTGAGAAAAAGACAGTGATTAATATAGCGCTGACAAACACAATAGCACCTATGTAAAACGAATACTTAATGTTATCAGCTACTCCGTTCACACCCGCTGTTTGGCTCACGCCTGCATCGGCGAGCCACTTCGGAAGTTTAGAAGCCGCCACAGCACCTAAACCAATCAGAAATGTTTGAATACTAAAGCCCGATGTGCGTTGCGAATCCGGCAGGTTATCAGCAACCAATGCTCGGAACGGTTCCATTGCTACATTGAACGAAGCATCCATCACCATTACCATTCCAGCTCCTACATACAAAGCCGGCAGCAGGTTAGAAGCCGCGCCACTATTGGGAAGGAATATTAACGCCGCTGAAGACAGTAAGGCACCGGTTAAGAAATAAGGTTTGCGCCTGCCAAGTCGGTTCCAGGTGCGGTCGCTGTAA
>CAZZZH010000078.1:0-17296 GCA_964658445.1 Ilyomonas sp. | reverse complement strand
GAAGGAGAAGAAGGTAGGGCGGAGAAAGAGAAAGGGAGACCCATACGTATAATATGGCTCCCGATAAGCCCCATTTCAACGACTCCTTGCTTTGGAGCAATACAATTTCGCTTCCCCTGCCAGGTCTGTTTGACCTATGATGGCGAGGAATTCACTTTGCCGCTTTGGAATATTGACATTATTCCGCACCTTACAGAAAGTCTGCTACTCCATTTCTCGATCCTTGGGTAAAGCCACTTTCGGTAGTGACTCATTTTGAAATGTGAGGATGCTATGGTGAAAGCAGATTCCGCATGTCGCTCGCAGTGCCACAGGCTAAAGCTGCCTGTCAGTTTGATTATTGTATAGTCATCGTGCTGGCAGCCATTACGGAATGACGGCGGCATTTTCAAACTGAGTCTATCCCAACTTTTTATCACCCTGCCAAAAATCTTTTTCCTCTCTCCTATTTCTTCTCCGCCACTGCAATCTTCGAATCTGCCGTTCCATAGTATAAAAAGTATTGACCATGGAACTGCGCCAGCCCTTCTATAAAGCAAACATTATTCACCTCGCCCGTTAGCTCATAGTCTTTTTCGGGCTTCATAAAGTAATGGTCTAACCGATGAAGGATTTTGGTAGGATCGTTTTTATCCAGCAATACCTGCCCGGTAGAATATGTTCCTTCCTTTAGGCTTGTGTCTCCGTTTGGTGGCATGCGGCGGCTGTTGTACAACAATAAAATACCTTTATCGGTAAGCATTGCCGGTGGTCCGCTTTCCACTAAATCATTATCAAACTTGTCATCGCGTGTTGGGATGGCGATCTGCAGGTCGGGCACTTTCTCAGCCACACCCTTCAGCGGCACCAGCGGCTTCTCTCCCGCTTTCATTTCTACCGGCGTCCAGTTGATTAAATCGTCAGACGTTGCTGCCCAGATAAACAAATCGCCCCAATACATCCAGTACTTCCCGTTGATGCGCGTTGCTGTTATTTTCCCGTCTTTATAAGTAGAAACAATAGAACCCGATTTGCTCCATTTATCAATGTACTTGCCGCCATAAGCTTTGGCAAATACAGGCCCGTGCTTTGTCCAGTGCATTAAATCAGGCGAGGTAGCAATCAACAGTCTTGCCGTAGTTCCATCATACGCCGTGTAGGTCATATAATAGGTGCCGGCACTGTCCTGCACCACGCGCGGGTCTTCGCAGCCACCCTGCCATTCATACTTTTTATAGGCGTCGTTCATTGGGTATAAAACCGGCGACGGGTATCGAGTGAAGTGAATACCGTCGGTACTTGCCGCTAAACCAACCCGCGAGGTGCCCGTTGGTTTGCCTGTGCTGTCCTGCGCCCGGTATAGCATAAACAGCGTATCGTTTCGCACGGCCACAGCCGGGTTAAATACATTCTTTGCTTCCCACCCCGTCACCTTATTTGTCACCGGGTCAAGAAAGGTATTGTCGCCTGGCTTCATGATAGGGTTTACACTGTCTATTTTGGTAAACGGCAGCAGCGCCCAGTCCGGGTAATGGTTTGTATCGGTTGCTGTCGTGTCGTTCTGGCTTACCGTCGTTCCGTTCGATGACGACCGGCAGGCGCCGAGGCAAATGGAAACAGCAACGGCAGTAACGGCGAAGAAAGAAGTTGGTTTCAAATGGCTTTGTTTTATTTGATGAAGTAAAGTTATCGCGAAACTGGTATATCCGTTTGTAATGTGACCCGGAAGAAAAACAGCTATGCAAAGTGTTCAGATTTCGCATAGCTGTTTATTGCTTGTATTCTCAAAAGTATCTTCTGTTTTCGTGGCAAAAAGCTATGGCGCTTCCTGCGTGTGTATCGACTGCACTTCGGCATCGCTTAGTACCGTGTTGTAAAAACGGATATCATCTATCGAACCAATGAAATAATTAGCGCCATAGAAAGCGTATTCGCTCGATCCATCCACCAGGTTGTAGGTTTCTTCCGGCAGTTCGTTGCCTATAGATACCGGCACCGGTCCGTCCAGCGAAACCAGCGCACCATTTACGGTTTGTGTTTTCACCAGTGTTCCGTTAATATAGAACTTCATTGTGCCATCTGTGTACGAAGCACCAATCTGTGTCCAGGTTTCATCCGGCACCGCTACGCCGGCATCCACATCGGCATAGCCAACACTCGTGTGCACCGTCAGGAAGGGATAGTTGGCACCCTGCAACTGAAACTTAAAACCATTCCAGCGGTTCAGCGAAAACATATAGTTGTTGTTGTTCGTGCCGTGCCGTTTTATCCACATTGTAAGCGTAAAGGAAGATGGGTTAAGGTCTTTGCTGTAGGGCACTTCCACATATGCCGCGTTGTTGAAGTCGTATGCCATGCCCGGCTGCCCGTATCGGTCGCTTACTGGTTGCGGAAGCGTGGTGCCCAGCATTGCGGTCGCTGAACTGCTGCCAACCAGTCCGGCCTTTAAGGTGCCATCGTGCCCGTGACCGGAAGTATCTTTGGTATTGCCGTTAAACAGCCATTCTGCAATTAAAAATTGCGGCGATACTTCCTGTATCAGGTAGGTGCTGAACTTTACCAGAGCGCGGCGCAGGTTAGCTGTTGCATTATCTACTTCCTGTTGGGTATATCCATTGCTCTGGCTTATGCTGGCAGCAAGCTGTATGTTGCTGTCCAGCGGCGCACGCGAGCCTACCGCATATTCACCAGCTTTCTTGCCTTCCACACTGTTGTTGTAGATGGTTGTGGCTGAATCTATCACCGAATTCAGCGTCGATTTATCGGTGTTATAAGTAGCCGGTGCGCTGTCATTTTTCTTACAGGAAAATAAAACCGAAATACCTGCCAGCAAGAAGAAAGCAATGAGAAAAGAATATTGTCGCATAACTGTGTTTTTATAATGTACGATTAAAGTTTCTTGTTGGCGTCTCTTTCACTCTGCGGAATAGGAAAGAATCGGTTGTTATTGTAGTTAAAGTTTGGCTTGTCGCTCAGCGCTGCCGTAGCGTAGGCGCTTCCGTAGCGCATAATGTCAAAGAATCGCTGGAACTCCAGTGCCAGTTCGCTTCTTCTTTCGCGGCGGATAATGTCGCGAAGCTGCGTCTGGTCTGTTGTGGTAATGTCTGCCAGCAAGCCATCCGGTATTTTGCCATAGCCCGGAAGCGAAGCATCATTCAGATAAGAATTTTTAGCCCGCTCGCGCACTTTGTTCAGGGGAATTAATGCCTCTGCGCCTTTGCCTTGTTCATTTAGTGCTTCCGCTTCTACTAATAAGATGTCGGCATACCGGATCACTTCCTCATTCAGATCACCATCGCCTTTTGTAGTCGTTGGCACTTCAGAAAGAGGTTGCACATGTTTTTTGGAAATGTAGCCTGTGGTCGACCACGATGGATCAAAAGGAAGATCGTAATAGCTTATGCCTTGCCCGGCTACAGTATAATACATTCTCGGGTCGACCGTATCGCTCGAAGAAGACTTTTCGTAATTGGCAATCAGGCTTGGCGTAGGATAATAAAATCCGTAACCATTAATGGAACGCGGGGCAAACCATTGGTTCAGATTATTACCCTGGAAGGGGCTTTTACCTTTAGAATGCCATACCGAAAAGATAGCTTCTGTATTGACCTTTGTAGCTGCGCTAAAGTTATCGCTGTATTTCGGCGTAAGGTTATACACGTTCAAGGCATCAACCTGCTGCGCCATGATAGCTGCCGAATCCCAGTTCTGCGCAAAGAGATAAGTCTTTGCCATTAACGCTAAGGCAGCGCCTTTGGTGGGTCTGCCCAAACCGGCGTCTGTCTGGCTTACCGGCAATGCATTCGCAGCTTCTGTAAGGTCGCTGATGATTTGCGAATAGATCTGCGCCTGTGGTATGGCAGGGCTTTGCAATTCATCCGGTGTCTCTACTTTTAAATGCAAGGGAATGTTGCCATAAAAATTAGTGAGAATGAAGTAGTAATAAGCCCGTAGAAACTTAGCCTGCCCCAGGCAGGAAGTAACCACCGCGGGTGTTAACGCAGTATTCCCCGTTACACCATCTATCACCACATTGCATTTAAACACGCCATCGTAATAACGTTTCCAAACTGCTTCTACTGCCGAGTTGGAAGGCAGAATGTTGAACATGTCAATGTTCTCGAAATCTGCCTGGTCGCCGGGGTTGCCGCCTTTGATGGCATCGTCCGAAGCTACATCGCCCAGCACCCATACTGCATTGGAAGAGGCATCGGTAAACGCAAGATCAGCATAAGCCGAATTAGCCGCATTGTTGGCATTGGCATCCGAGGTAAAGAAGTTGGTAGATTCGTAATTGCCCAGCACCGGCTGGTTCAAAAATTTTTTACAGCTAAACAGGCTTATCAACAAAAGACCGAAGCTGACTATTTTTATTGTATTTCGTTTCATAACAAACAATCATTTTAAAAGTTAGCAGTAACACCAAATGTATAAGTACGCGCCGATGGGTAAGTTCCCCAGTCGATGCCAACGGCTCTTACACCATCGCCGAGCGAGTTGTTGTTCAAATACATTTCCGGGTCTAATCCGGTGTATTTGGTAATAGTAAAAATATTTTGCGCACTTACGAAAAACCGCAACGCCGAGATACGCAACTGAGACGTCACATGGTCAGGCAGGCGATACCCTAACTGAACATTTTTGAGCCGCAGATAAGACCCATCTTCTAAGAAGCGGGTGGATGGCTGCTTGTTGTTGGTAGCATCTGTCCAGGATAAGATGGGCAGCGTATTCGAGGTTCCTTCTCCATGCCAGCTTTCGGTAGCCGCACGTTCCGTAATGTTGAAAGCACGATAAAATCCTTCGATGTCTGTATTGATCTGGTTGTACAGCTTATTGCCATAAACACCCTGAAAGAATAAGCTTAGATCAAAATTTGCATACCCCAGCGTGCCCGTAAAGCCATAAGTAAATTTAGGAAGCGGGCTGCCGGCAAATACACGGTCGTAATTATCAATCACACCATCAGGAACTCCATTGGGACCGCTTACATCTTTAAACTTTACATCGCCCGGCTTTATATTATTTCCCTGGTAAGCATGTGTGTACACATCTTTGTCGTTCTGAAAAATACCTTCCTGCTGCAACAGGTAAAACTCACCTACTGAATGACCTACCGTGGTTAGGGTTGCATAATAACCATTATCAACCCTACCGCCTATAAGAGGCGTAGAACCCGCTAGTGAAATCGCCTTATTTTGCAGTGAAGCAAAGTTCGCGCTGACATCATACGTCAGTTTCTTGCCAATGGAGTTATGGTAAGAAGCTTCAATTTCCAATCCCTGGTTTCTTATTTTACCTGCATTTACAGTAGGCGCTGTAAAATTGCCTGCACTGGTCGGGATAGGTAATGTTAACAAGACGCCTTTCGTATTTTTAATGAAATAATCAGCCGTTATAGTTAGTGCATTTTTAAACAATCCCAAGTCTAAACCAACGTCGGTTTGTGTGGTAATTTCCCAACGTACATTAGGGTTGCCTTCCTGCGTGATGCTGTAACCCTGCGCAGGAACACCACCGAATGGATAGTAAGATACAGTTCCTAACAGGGAAGCATACGGATAATTATTGATTTCCTGGTTACCCAACTGCCCGAAGCCGGCACGAACTTTCAGTAAAGAAATAGTCTTGCTGTTCTTAATAAAATTCTCCTGATCAAGACGCCAGCCCACAGAGCCGGAATAGAAATTACCATAGCGGTTGGTAGGTATTAAACGAGACGAACCATCTCTGCGGAAATTGAAATTAGCTAAGAATTTATCTTTAAAATTATAATCGGCGCGGCCAAACAAAGAGAACAAAGCCCAGTGAGCTTCATTACCACCGTTTTGTTGTGTTCCCAACCCGGCATCTAAGTATTGAAAATTGCTGGTCTGATCTACATAGTTCTGACGGGAAGCGGAGAATTGTTTTACATCATCTTTAATGGCTTCTGTTCCTGCCAGTAAATTGATGGTATGATCGCTGCCAATATGGATGTTATAAGTAGCCGTATTGGTCCAGTTATAGTTCAATTCATTCGCATTGGATTGCGCCAGACTGTTGGGAGAGTTAATGTGACGATCGATGCCCCAGGTAGGAAAGAATTGCTTGTAATCGGTAATCATAAAATTACCACCAATGTCAGTTCTTAACTTTAGATTTTTAATTGGCGTTACTTCCAGGAATACATCACCTAATACAGAATAGGTATTGAAATTATCATCTGTATTATCAGCCAATCCAACCGGGTTCAAGCCATCTCCAAAAAACTGGTAGTTTTCCGGAAGATCAACAAAATCGCCGTTCTTGTTATAAACAGGCGTGGCCGGTGTTCTGAACAAAGCATACCGCATAACGCTGGCGCCGGGGTTACCGCTTCCATAACCATCACCGGATGTTCCTACCACTCTTCTTTTTGCATAAGCCAGGTTGATGTTTGTTCCTACTTTAAATACCTTAGAAAGCGTGCTGTTGATAGCCGTGCGGATGTTGAAGCGATCATAAGATGAATTATCTATCATTCCGTCCTGCTTGAAATAGGTTGCAGATAAAATATAATTCGACGTTTCATTACCGCCACTCACACTTGCCTGCAGGTTGTTAATGGGTGCATTAGAAAGAATGGCTTTTTGCCAGTTCACATCGGGCAAGGTATCTATCATGCCGGCGGGAATCTGTTGCCTGCCATCATTAGCCGCCGCAATGTTATACGCGTTTACATATTCCTTTGTGTTCGCCATCTTTATCAGGTTCACCGGCGTTTGAAAACCGGTGTAAGCATTGACGCTTAACCTGGCTTTGCCCGATCTGCCACGCTTTGTGGTAACAATTACCACTCCGTTGCCTGCCCTTGAACCATAGATAGCCGCTGACGATGCATCTTTTAAAATGTTGATGCTTTCAATATCGTTTGGTGATATTTCATTAATGCCGGTCTTGGTAGGCACACCGTCAATAATGTACAACGGATTATTATCGTTGATCGTTCCTACACCTCTTATTCTCACAGCAATGGCATCGCCGGGTGCACCGGTTTGCTGGGTAATGGCTACGCCGGCTGCTTTGCCCTGCATAATTTGGTCAACACCACCAACGGGTATAGCATTAATGTCTTTACTGCTGATAACAGAAACGGCTCCTGTTAAGTCTTTCTTTCGTTGCGTGGTATAACCTACCACCACTACATCATTTAGCCCATTGGCTGCATCGCGCAATGTAATTTGTAATGTCGTTTGCGTACCCACGGTAATGGTCTGCGATTGGTACCCTACACTCGAAATTTCCAACACCACATTTCCTTCCGGAATGCTTAGCTGGAAATTCCCTTGCGCATCGGTTGTGGTACCGCGCGAAGTGCCTTGTATCCTTACGGAAGCGCCGGTCAACGCTCGCCCGGCAGAGTCGGTTACTGTACCACTAATAGACCTGTCGGCCTCGGCAGCAAACAGGCTTTGCTGCATAGCAACTTCAGCAACACCATCCGGCGTTTTTCGATACAGCAGTATCTGGTCGTCAACAATTTTGTACTCAATGCTTAACGGTTTGAAAAACTCGTCCAGCACGGCTTTCAGCGTTTTGTTCGATACCGAGAAGCTGATCTTTTTGTTACCGTCAATGGCTTGTGTGCTGAAGATAAATCTGGCTTGTGTAAGCGTTTGCAACTGGCTGATAACTTTCTTTACTTCTGTGTTTTGCACCGATAACGTAACAGTCTTGTTCAATAAATCCTGCGCATCGGCGCCTTTGGCAAAACAGAAATTAGCCAGCAGTAAGTACAGCACAATTTGCAGCAATGTTTTGGGCATCCACAATCTGAATGCGACAGGTAGTCTTCTTTTCATACGGTTCTGATTAAAAGTGATTCAATATATCGTTAGCAATAAATATTTCTCCGTGTGTGTGTGGCGCAATCTTCTTCTCAGCACCATCGAATAATCGTCAGTTGCAACCCTTACCGGTAAGGATGATGCTAGTGCCTCTTATCTCGTAATTGGCGCCGATGGCCTGGCAAATAATATCGAGCATTCCATATAGCGACTTACCCGAAATATTACCCGAAAAAAAACATTGATTGATCTTCTCATTCTCCGTCATAATCTGCACGTCGAATGTGTGCTGCAGTTGAGCAATAACAGCAGAAACCGGCGTTTCATCAAAATTGAATGGCAGCTTGTTTACCACCGAATCATTACTTACTTCCACCACAACCGGGTTATCAACCAGCGATGTGATAAAGTGATGATTGTCGGCATAATACGTCACCTTTTCATTTGGCGTTATCACCACGCCACCCTTATCATGCAACTGCTTGTTGCCTTCTTCATACACAGCAACCTTGCCGGTAAGAACCGCTACTTCAAAGTGGTTGTTCGCTTTCGTTATAGTGAAAGAAGTACCCAGTACTTGTGTTACGATAGTGCCAGTGTAAACCAAGAACGGACTTGCTGCATTCTTTGTTACTTTAAACGATGCGGCACCCTCTAAGTACACTTCCCGCTTGCCCGCAGCAAACTGTTTGGGGTAAGATAGAGAAGCATTAGGTTGCAGTTTTACAATGCTTTTATCCATCAGATCAACCAACATAATTGTGTTGGTATGATTTGTTTTTGTATAAAAATCATTGCCTTCCGGAAGATGAAAAACAGGCGCGGAAACCACAGCATCAACCGGCTTTGAATAGGTAGTGTATAGAATGATTCCGGCAACTAACAGCAATACGGCTGCAATCCATTTATAAGCTGCCGGAAGGCGTACTATTTTTGTACGAAATGCAGGCTCCGGAACGTGTATGTTCTCTTGAATCCTTTGCCAGATGCGGTCTTCCACCAAGGAAAGATCCTCAGTTTGCTTCGACAATAAACCTTCTTCATCCAGCAGTTTATACCATTGGTCAATCAGCTCTTTTTCCTGCGGCGAGCATTTGCCATCAAGGTATTTTTTCAGCAATAAATGAAAAGCTTTACGGTTCATACAGCAACTGGTAACGGGCAATAAAATATAGCAACAGCAAACTTGTTGATGTATAAGTCAGTCAGGGGAAGACAATCCCTAAAGAGAAAGTATAATTTTTAAAAAATAAAATAAAGACACAATAACACTTCTACCACGATGAACTCTTTTAAATGCAGGCGCATCAGCTTTAAAGATTGCGTGATGTGATACTCAACTGCCTTTTCAGAAAGATTCATTTCTGTTGCAATCTCTTTTACCGTCCGGTTTTCCTCACGGCTCAGCTTAAAGATGGTTTTAGTTTTGGCAGGCAGTTTTTCGATTGCAGTATGTATGGCAAGCGAAAGTTCATGCATTACTACCAATGCGTCCGAATTGCTTTCTTCGGTAACAGCGCTGGCGGCAATTTTGGTAAGGTGTTTTTCCTTTACTAAAAAGCTATGTATGTAGTTAATCACATTATACTTTACAGCTCTCAGTAAATAAGATTCCAGGTGCGCGATCTGTACAGTTGCACGCCGCTCCCAAAGCGAAATAAAAATGGTTTGCACCAGTTCTTCGGCAACTTCGCCAGTGTGTATTTTAGTAAGCGCGGTTTGGTATAACCTCTTCCAATAGCGGTTGTATATTTCTTTGAAAGCCTTGTCATCATTGGCATACAGCAATTTTACAAGCAAGTCATCGGTAAGCAATGTATAGTCCATAAACATTTACTAATAAATGTCTTGCAAAAATCGGTCTATTCTGCTGGTTATACAAAGCCGCTTATTTTTGTAGTGCTTGTTGCTTGCTTTTATTCATTGTTACAGCACGGGTTTCGTTATACGTTTGCAAAAAGACTCGCCTGTATTTTTAAAGCCAGTTTATGTTGATAAAAAGAAAAATGCTTTTTGCCACGTTATTATTGTTGTCGGTACAGGTTATTGCCCAGAAGAAGCTACCGCTCCCTTTGCAACGCAACAGCAACAAACCTTACAACATCATCTTTATTCTCAGCGACGATCATCGTTACGATTTCATGGGTTTTACCGGCAAAGTGCCGTGGCTGCAAACACCCAACATGGACAAAATGGCAAAGGAAGGTGTGTGGATAAAGAACGCGTCGGTTACTACTTCGTTGTGCTCGCCAAGCCGCGCCAGCATTCTCACCGGCATGTATGCGCACAAGCATACAGTGGTTGATAACAGCTCGCCATTGCCACCCAATCTTATCTTCTTTCCGCAATACTTACAGCAGGCTGGTTATAAGACGGCATTCTTTGGCAAATGGCATATTGGCGAAGCCGACGATAAGCCACAGAAAGGCTTCAACGAATGGGAAAGCTTTCGTGGGCAAGGCGTGTATTACAACCCGACTTTAAACATCAATGGCACCGAGAAAACGTTTGGCGATAGCACCTACATCACCGATTTGCTGACCAACAACGCCATCGACTGGATGAAAAAACAAGACAAGAACAAACCCTTCTTTGTTTACCTCTCTCACAAAGGTGTTCATGCTGAATTCTTTCCTGCAAAAAGGTACAGAGGCGTATATAAAGACGAACCAATTCCTTATCCAAGCACCATTAATCTTACCGTTTCAGACAGCAGCATTGTGTATGGAAACACCTTGCTATCGCCTACCGGCGCAATGGTAAAGAATGATACGAATTACAACGTCCGAGATATTCCTCGTTGGGTATACAACCAGCGTTATAGCTGGCATGGCGTAGACTATCCTTATCATGGCACTATCCAATTCAATGATTTTTACAGAAGTTATTGTGAGACTTTATTAAGCGTGGATGAAAGCATTGGCGAGGTAATGCAATACCTGAAAGAAAGCGGTCAGGATAAAAATACCATCATCATTTATATGGGCGACAACGGCTTCCTTATGGGCGAGCATGGACTAATAGATAAACGCAACATGTATGAAGAAAGCATGAAGGTGCCAATGCTGGTGTACGCACCCGGCATCATTACCGGCGGCAAACCATTGGAACAAATTATACAGAATATAGACATCGCCCCAACGATACTAGATATGGCTGGCATTAACAAGCCACAACAGATGCAGGGTTCTTCCTTTTATCCTTTACTAAAAGGCGAGCACATTGCCTGGCGCAACCGTGCTTTTTATGAGTATTATTGGGAGTATGCTTACCCGCAAACGCCCACCACATATGGCGTTCGCGAAGGCGATTATAAATTCATTTTTTATCCTGAAATCTGGGATATCAATGAGTTCTTCGACCTAAAAAATGATCCTGAAGAGAAGAAAAATCTGATTCGCAATCCGGCTTATCAAACAATGATACAAAAGATGCGCAACGAGCTCTACGACTGGCTGGAACAAACTGGTGGCATGCAGATTCCGCTCAAGCGATTGGAAGGACAAAAGATTGATAACCGGTATATGGACACGTACTGATAGAACACGGATGACACGGACTGCGTGCACGGATTTGCAGGATTTTTATTTTTTGTGAATAATAGATAAATGGATTTTAAAACAATAATATTATCTGTTGAACATCGTTCGTGTCATTTGTTTTCTATTCGCTTCAATTCATTGTCGAACATCTTTCTTTTGATTTCCGGTTTCTTGCCAAAGTTCAATAGCAATCCAACTTCAATGTCTGTTGCTTTTAAATAGTTGATAAGCTGATTTTCGTGTTCAATAATCAGGCATTCATGCGCCTTCACTTCTATAATTACTAAGTCGTTTACTATCAAATCAGCGTAGTATTCACCGATTCTTTTGCCTGTATAAAAAACATCAATTGGCTTCTGC
The DNA here is from genome assembly GCA_964658445.1 of Ilyomonas sp. GTDB lineage: Bacteria > Bacteroidota > Bacteroidia > Chitinophagales > Chitinophagaceae > Ilyomonas. Next base: position 5,607 of record CAZZZH010000078.1, on the reverse strand, counting down.
TTATCAACGATAAAGCCAGAAGAAATAAGCTCCAGATACAAAGCATTTTCATACACCTTTTCCAGAAAGCCATAGCCCAAACTATTATAAACTTTGTAGAAAGCTCTTAGAATCTGATCTGTTATATCACTGTATTTCAATCTTTATATTTATTATATTCACAAAAAGAATAAAAATCCTGCAAATCCGTGCACGCAGTCCGTGTTATCCGTGTTCTATTGCGCAGCATTGCGTGGATCTAAATGCGGCTTCAATTCATACTCTTTCGGCGGTGTTGCACCCAACAAATTCTTTACAAAATAATCCCATCGCCTGCGCATCATATAATACGAAAAAGCGCCATAACCGTGATGACTGTTGGGAAACACAACCAGGTCATAATCTTTGTTCGCTTTTTCAAGTGCGTCAATCACCAGCATTGTATTGGTCGGCGGCACATTATCATCCAGTAAGCCATGCGCAAGCATCAGCTTCCCTTTCAAATTTTTTGCATACAATTCATTCGCCTGCGCTTCGTAATTCGATTTTCCTGTCGCATCTTTCGTCAGCAAACCAACATATCGCTCACCCCAATCATCTTCATAATTTCTGTTGTCATGATTGCCCGATTCAGAAATGCCAACTTTAAAAAAATCGGGATAGCGGAACATCGCAGCCGCTGTTGCAAAACCACCGCCCGAATGTCCCCAGATACCAACTTTGCTTGTATCGATAAACGAATAGGTTTGCGCCAGTTGCCGGATGCCTGTAATTTGATCCGGCAACGTATTGTCGGCAAAATTTCCGTAACACAAATCATGAAAAGATTTCGAACGCAACGGGTTGCAGGTGCCTTCAATTTCTACCACAATAAAACCCAATTCAGCCAGTGCCTGGTCATCTCCGCGCGATGCAGCAAATGACCAGCTTCCAACGCTTCCGCCTTGCGGTCCCGGATAGATATAATCAATGATCGGGTACTTCTTTGTTGAGTCAAGATGCGTGGGCAAAAACAACAATCCGTACAGATCCGTTTTACCATCCCGTGCCTTCACAGTAATAGACTTTGGCGGCTTCCAGCCAGTAGCGGAAAGCCTTGCTACGTCTGCTTTTTCAAGCGGCGTAACCAGTTTCCCATCCGTGCTTCGCAATACGGTAACCGGCGCAACATCGGGCTGCGAATAAGCATCAATAAAATAATTTTCATCCGGCGAAAACTGTATTTGATGATTGCCTTTTTCAGGTGTTAACTGGCTTATATTTTTTCCGTCAAAACCAATCCTAAACAGATGTGTGAAATAAGGATTTTCATCTTTGTTATAACCATCAGCCAAGAAATAAACAACCCGGTTTTTGGCATCTGTTTTTACCATTTCAGTAATCGTCCAGTCACCTTTTGTAATTTGATTTTTAAGCTTGCCGGTTGCGGCATCAAACAAATACAAATGCCCCCAATTATCTCTTTCAGAATACCAGATAATTTCGTTTGTTTTTGGCAGATAATGCCAGTTGATTTTGCCTTGCCCCGATTCATATTGCGTAGGCGAATTTTCCTCAAATACTTCACGCACTACGCCTGTGTTGGCATCGGCAATTCTAAACTTTTCCTGTTTGTGATCGCGCGAGGTAGACACAAAGGCCAGCTGGTTATCATCATCTGTCCATTCTACATCATCCAAACCATCTCCTGCACTCGATATATCATCTGAAAGTGAAGCCCGGTGCGGATCCGGCGGTATTTGCAAACGAATCACTTTCGGATTGTCTACTTCAATAATCACTCGCTGAATCATAGCAATATTGCTGTCGCCGGGCAGTGGATATTTCCATTGTTCTAAATGCGGCGTACCTACGTTTGTGGTTACTAAATACATATCGCCCACGTTGCGCTGGTCTTGCTGAAACGTCGCGATTTTTTTACCGTCGGGCGACCATTTCACTATCGCTTCATCGCTGTGTTTCCAGCCTGCATTGTCGGTTGCATAACCAAAGTCTTTTATGCCATCGGTGGTAAGTTGTGTTTCTTTATTTGTAGTCAAATTGCGCATCCATAAATTATAGTTTCTTATAAAAACGGCTTTGCTTCCATCGGGCGAAAACACTTCCGGCTCTTTGTGTTCTTTGTTTTCCTTCGTGGGTAAAGAATCTGCTGTCACCTCATTAGAAGATGCAACCCATTTCCATCGCTTGCCATTGGCATAAAAAGAAACCGTTTGCCCTTCATTATCCACCATCATATTTTGATAAGGAAGATGAAACGCATCATACGGTTTGCCCGTTGCAGACGATAAAGCCGTAGCTGCTTTTTGTTGATCAAACAGCGGCTTGCGACTTTTATGAACAGGGTCAACCAAAACAAACTCGCTTCCTTTTGACGTTAAGATTCGGTACCAAAACTTATCGCCTGAAAGCCAGTTGGGGCGCACATTTGCATTATCAACAAGCGCATTGGTATTGTAAGATAGCATGGCTTCTGCATGCTGATAATCGGCAGTTGTAAGCGTTTGTGCACGAGTTGTTGCAACAACTAAAAAAACCAACAAACAAAGGAAACAAGAAGTCTTTTTCATTTCAATAAAAGTATTGGTTTATTATTCTCAGAGATCATTCATTTTAAAACACAAATAAAAAAATCGACTTGCGCCGATTTATTTATTTTATAAACACGTAGCATAAGATACTAAGCGTTCACGCCCATCTTATCTTCCTTTTCCTTTAAACTCTTCACCAGATCCAGTGCCTCAGCCACTACATCGCACATAATAGTAATAATAGAACCGGGAACCGCATTATCATGCGCATACATAATAGCATCACGCTCATTATAAATCACCTTTACAGGAATGTCTTTCGTCCTTCCTTCTTCAATGCCGCTTTCTAACAAACCCACAATTTCCTCCGGCGTTCTGCCTCGTAGGTTTTTATCACAACGGATAATGATTTCATCAAAAAATTCAGCCGATAATTTGCCCAGTTCTTTAATGTCTTCATCTCTCCTATCACCTGTTCCGCTGATGATACCAACCTTAGGATAACCATTTAATTTACTCTGAAAATCGCCCAGCAAACGCAAGCCCGCCGGGTTGTGCGCAAAGTCTACAAGGAACTGGAAATTTTTAAACTGAAACAGGTTCAAACGTCCCGGTGTTTGCGAGGGTGAAGGAATGAAAGTCTGCAAGCCGGTGCGGATGTCGTCAATTGAAATTTCTTTAAACAAATACGTGGCAAGAACAGAAGGCAATGTGTTCATCACATTGTGCAAGGCCTTGCCTTCGTAGGTAATAGGAATGTCTCTCACATGCAGCACGCGAATCTTCCAGGTGCCTTTTAAAATAGATACATAGCCATTTTCATATACCGCCGCAAAACCACCCCGCTTGCAATGCCGTTGAATGCGCGGGTTGTTCTCATCCATACTAAACAGTGCCACATTGCATTCCAGGTTTTCGCGCATGGCATACACCAGGTCATCTTCGGCATTCAGTATCGCAAAACCACGCGGAAACACAGTTTCTGGCACCACGCTCTTCACTCTCGCCATTTGTTCCAGCGAGTTAATGCCACCCAAACCCATGTGGTCGGCGGTGATGTTGGTAACAATAGCCATATCGCAATGCTCAAAAGCAAGACCATTGCGAAGAATACCGCCCCGCGCACTTTCCAGCACTGCAAAGTCAATGGTCGGGTCGCGCAATACAAACTGCGCGCTCACCGGTCCGGTGCAGTCGCCTTTCATCATCATCTGGTTTTGTATATACACGCCATCACTGGTAGTGTAGCCTACTTTTTTACCAGCCGCTTTGCAGATATGTGCGGTTAATCTTGTTGTAGTGGTCTTACCATTCGTACCCGTAACAGCGATGATAGGAATACGCCCGTTACCACGGTTTGGAAACAACATATTTACTACCGGCTCGGCAGCATTGCGGGCAAGACCAACCGAAGGTTCTACGTGCATGCGGAAGCCGGGTGCAGCGTTTACTTCCAGCACGGCACCACCACTTTCCGTAACAGGACGAACAAGATCGGGCGCCATTACATCAATACCACAGATGTCTAAACCAATGATTTTGGCAATGCGTTCCGCCATAAAGATATTCACCGGGTGCACTTCGTCAGTTACGTCGGTCGATGTACCGCCGGTAGATAAGTTAGCGGTTGATTTTAATAAGACTATTTCGCCTGTAAGCGGCACTGTGTCTAAGGTGTAGCCCTTTTCAGCCAGCATTTTATTCGTGTCGTTATCAATCGTAATCTGCGTCAGCACCTTCTCATGTCCATAACCGCGGCGTGGGTCTTTGTTCACTTCGTCTATCAGGTATTGAATGTTGTGCTCGCCATCGCCAATCACCGAAGCCGGTGTTCGCAACGCAGCGCAGATAAATTTATAATTCACCACCAGTATCCTAAAATCAACCCCCACAATAAACCGTTCTACAATCACGCTGCGGCTATATCGCTGCGCATTCTCAAGGGCAGCAACCGCCATTTCCCAGCTCATAATATTGGTTGTGTTTCCCTTGCCATGGTTGCCGTCAATCGGCTTTATCACCAGCGGGTACCCGTAGCGGTCAATGGCTCGCTTCAGCTCTTCTTCATCGCGCACGGTAGTGCCGCTCGGCACCGGTATTTCGGCTTCGCCCAGCAGGCGTTTGGTTTCTTCTTTATCGCCTGCTATATCTACTGCTATGTTGCTCGTAGTAGAGGCAATCGTTGCGCGTATTCGCTTTTGATGCACGCCATAACCCAACTGCACCAGGCTTTGCCCGTTCAGCCGGATATAAGGGATACCGCGCTTTGCCGCCTCTTCCACAATAGAACCGGTCGAAGGTCCAAGACGCGTGTCTTCCCGTATCTCGCGCAGCTTCTGTATATCTTCATCCAGCGAATAATCAATGTCATCAATCAGGGCTTCTGCCACACGCACCGCCGCGCGTGCTGCATACGTTCCCGCCTCTTCTTCCATGTAGTCAAATACCACAAAGTACTCGCCTTCAACGCCGGTGCCCCGCGTTCTGCCAAAGCCGCAATCCATACCAGCTAAGGTTTGCAGCTCCAGTGCAATGTGTTCTATCACGTGCCCCATCCACGTGCCTTCTTTTACCCGGAGAAAAAAACCACCTTCATGGTCTTCGCTGCAGCGGTGTTCATACATGGTGGGCAGCAGCTTTTCCAATCGTCCCGAAAAGCCTTCGATGGTATTGGTAGGGCGTTGCTCCATCTCTTCCAGGTTCAGCTTCATTTGTATCAGTTTGCTACGACGAATACTCCAATAGTTCGGTCCTTTTAATACTTTGATTTCAACGATTTTCATAGCTGTAATGTTGGTTGGTTTGTATAAATGAAAGCTTGCCGATGTGTTACCGGCTCAAATTATTGCATATTTCTTTTGGGCGTCAAAAAATTTAAAAGTGCTGTGTTCAAAACGTAGGTAATTTAGGTAGTGCGCAAAAAGGCAACAACAGCAGCGCTCCTTGTTCTGTTGGCAAACTTGGCGCATGCGCAGGCAGTTACATTATCGTCAACATATTTACCGGCAATAATATGGTTTCACTGTGCACCAAGATACACTTCTAACACTCAGGCACTGTTTGCCACTATCTTAATTGCATTTTACTTCACTTTAAC
>CAZZZH010000077.1:0-17386 GCA_964658445.1 Ilyomonas sp. | reverse complement strand
GGTAACTCCGATTGAGCCCAGTTGCGTCGCACTCTTGTACGCTTAGTCAATAATTGAACAACTATACGAGTGCTGATTTCAATTCTAAAAGTTAGATAACATTATAAAAGAAAAGAGCAGATAGATTAAAACTTATCTGCTCTTTTCTTTTATAATTTCGCTTACCTGTTTGTCAGCCGTTATCTGTGTAGCTTTTATCTATACTATTAGCGACAATCTTTTTATATTGAAACATTACAAGAAAAATGACTTAGAAAAATTTATTGTCTGCCACCAACTGCCTTTGTACCATCAACCTTTGAATGGTCTCCTGATCTGCCTTTTCAATATGCAATACATCGCCAATGGTATCTATCAAACTTTTTTCTTCAAACTCAAGCGAAGAATCGCTCAGCCCCAATTCCAAACAATAAGAAAACAAAGCAAGATCGTTGGTAGGATTGATTTGCGCAATCAAATCCTGAATGTATTTGGCTTCGTCGCTAATCGTATTTCGATAGCTCCGGTAAGCAATCAGTTCATCTTTAAAATTCAATTCTTTGTTCAATCCTAATGCAGCAAACTTCGTCGATACATTATCTATCTCTGCTTCCGTAAACGTTCCGTCTTTATAACAGCAATGAAGAAACAAATGGCTTAGCGCTTTGTCTGTTGTCTGAATCGAATCAGCGTATATCATAACTAAAATTTATTGTGAAGGATAAGAGGCAAGGATAATGCCATTGCTATGTATGATGTTAGATGTGTAATGTAAAAATGTTCGGTTGGTGATTTATTTTTATTGTTGAGTATTGCAGACAAATAGATCGCCAGGTTAACATACTACCTCTAACATCAAATCACATAGTCATCTACATCATAGATAAACTCATTCTTCATGCACCAGCATCAGCGGCACATGCGTATGAAACGCTAATGTCTTTACATGACTCTTGCGAAACAAGCCTTCGAAAAAGCTATGCTTCTTTGGAATGGCAATGACAAGGTCAATATTATTTTGTTCAATAAACGCGTTGATAGCCATTACAAAATTAGCCTCCTGAAGTGTATGGTATTGAGGCGATACTTCCTGCAGTAACTCTTTCAATGTTGCCATTTCGCCGGTAAGCTCTATATCTTTTTTATCCGTTTCATTTATATGCAAAACATGAAGCTCGGCGCCGGTTTGAAATACCATTTGTTCTATTGGTTGCACCGGTGTGGTTTTCGCTACCTGCTTATAATCGCAGGCAAACAATATTTTTTGCACCGGCTTATAATCTGCTTCGTGCGGCACAATTAAAACCGGCGTGGTAATGTTCTTGGCAATGTCTATCGAGCGACTGCCTACAAGCGTCTCCGTTAGTTTATCACTCACGTTAATGCCGGTAATCACAAGGTCTATTTGCTGCGCGGCACACACTTCTTGTATCCCTTCTATTAAATCGTTAAACTCGCCAACTACTTCTATTTGAAGCGAACCGGTTAGCTCATTTTGTATTTCGTTTTTAAACCGCTGCAAATGCTCACGGCTAATCTCGCCCAGCTCTGCTACGTTATATACTTCCATAGCGTTTAACGTAGGTTCTGTAAGCAAAGGATCAGCAGGCATTGGCTGCTGATAAGCATTGTACAAGATTATTTTTTCCGCCTTCAGATGTTCGGCTAACGCAATAGCATAGCGCGTTGCATGTTTGGATGGCTCTGAAAAATCAACCGGAACAAGAATATGTTTCATGAAAAGTATTTGATGATTTTGTAAGTTCAGTTTACCCGATATTCTCTATTACGCCCGCAATGCCTTGGCCGCCACCCACGCAAGCCGTTACCATTCCATACTTCTTATTCAGGCGTTTCATATCGCCCAGCAACTGGATGGTAAGCTTAGCGCCGGTGCAACCTAAGGGATGCCCTAATGCAATGGCGCCGCCATTAATATTCACAATTTCAGGGTTCAAATTCAGTTCACGAATTACAGCCAACGATTGCGACGCAAACGCTTCATTCAGTTCAATTAAGTCAATGTCTTCCAACTGCATGCTTGCAGCCTTTAATACTTTGGGAACTGCAGCTACAGGACCAATACCCATGATGCGTGGATGCACGCCGGCGCTTACACAATTTACCAAACGACCGATAGGTGTAATGCCCAGTTCGTTAACCATCCGCTCGCTCATCACCATCACAAACGCAGCACCATCGCTGGTTTGCGAAGAATTACCTGCCGTTACACTTCCATTCGCCGCGAAGGCAGGCTTTAGCTTTGCCAGCACCTGCGGCGTAGTATCAGCACGTACACCTTCATCGGTATCAATGGTATAATTTTTTGTTTTGCGCTTGCCGTTTTCATCTACATATACCTGCTCTACCGAGATGGGCAAAATGCCATTTTTAAAATATCCGTTCTGTATAGCTGCTGCTGCTTTTTTATGCGAATTGGCAGCAAATTCATCTTGGTCGTCGCGGCTCACTTTATATTCTTTGGCAACGGCTTCAGCCGTTAAGCCCATGCTTAAATAATAGTCCGGCTCCTCCTGCGCAATGGCATACGAAGGCACCGTTTTCCAACCGGCTGTTGGGACCAAACTCATACTTTCTGTACCGCCTGCTACAATGCACTCTGCCATGCCGGTTCTAATCTTAGCCGTTGCTGTGGCAATCGCTTCCAAGCCGCTGGCACAATACCGGTTGATAGTGATGCCTGGCACTTCTATGCCTAAAGCTTTGGCGGCAATGATGCGCCCGAACTGCAAGCCTTGCTCAGCTTCGGGTACAGCATTGCCCACAATCACATCATCAACGCGGGTAACGTCTAATTGTGGTAGCGTAGCGGCTAACCCTTTAATCACTTCTACAGCTAAATCATCGGGGCGGTAAAAACGAAAGCCACCTTTTTTTGACTTGCCAACCGCCGTACGAAACCCGGCTACGATATATGCTTCCTGCATGTTTGTGTTTTATTTCTGTTGTAAAAATAAGCAATGCCGTGTATGTTGGCTGAACAGAAACGTTATAACGCAGTAAGGAAGATTGGAACGATTTAAGCTATATCATTTCTGAACCGTCAGATAACCAAAATAATTGCTTGCTCATTCTTTTTTACTATGAAATATTGTATCGGACTTTTGGCTTTGTTTATTTCCGTTTTGTCATTCGCTCAAAAAGATGTTGCTTCTAAATATGCAGCTACCATTACACCTTCCGAATTAAAAAAGAAGCTTACAGTAATTGCCAGCGCCGATATGGAAGGGCGTGAAACAGCAATGCCAGGGCAGAAAAAAGCCGCGGCATATATCGAAGCTTATTTTAAAAAAATCGGGCTGCGGCCCGGTGCCGGAACAGGCTACCAGCTTCAGTTTCCGGTTTACCAGGATAGCGTTACAAGCGTAGTTCTCAACATCAATGGGGAAGCTTTGCAACAGAACAAAGATTTTACATTGCAAACCTCATCATTTGTCAGCGGCAACTGGAGCGCGAAGGATATTGTGTTTGCTTCGTATGGTTTGTCGGACACCATTAACAACAACTTTGATGGACTGGATGTAAAGAACAAATGGGTAATGGTGATAGATGGTACGCCTGCCGATATGGTCAATACTCCAGAAGCCACTTCGTATCCTAATTATTTTGCTAACCGCTTAAAGCCATCCGCAATAAAAGCTAAAGGTGTAAAAGGCTTGTTTATTATTACGAAAGCTTTACCCACCGGAGCTACAGCTTCTTTAAAGGGAAATATGTATGTAGATAAAAAAAGCAATACCATCCCAGTTATTTACATCACCAAAGAAGTAGCCGCAAGCATATTGAAACAACCGCTTGACAGCTTTACCAAACTCAAGGAAACGGTGCGCGGTATTTACCCGGCGATGCTTTCTTTTAACGAAGAAAAAACAACGCTGAACCTCAACAGCAGCGACGTAATCGGCGTACTGCCGGGCACCGACAAGAAAGACGAATATGTGTTTGTAACGGGACACTATGATCACTTAGGTAAACAAGGCAATGTGATTTATTATGGTGCCGATGACGATGGCTCCGGCACCACCAGCGTGTTGCAGATTGCCAATGCTTTTATGCAGGCAAAAAAGAATGGAAACGGCCCAAGGAGAACGATGGTGTTTATGACTGTTTCGGGCGAAGAGAAAGGCTTGTGGGGAAGCGAGTATTACACCGATCATCCTCAATTTCCTTTAGCCCAAACCGATGTGGATTTGAACATAGATATGGTAGGCAGAATTGACCCTGATTATAAAGGCGATTCGCTGAATTATGTTTATACCATTGGTGAAGACAAACTGAGCAGCGACCTGTTTCCCATCAGCGACAGCATCAATAAAAAATATATAAACCTTCAGTTAGACAGACGCTTTAACGATCCGAAAGATCCGAACCGTTTTTACTATCGCAGCGACCATTACAACTTCGCCAAAAACGGCGTACCGGTTATCTTTTACTTCAATGGTGTTCATGCCGATTATCATAAGCCGACCGATACCGTTGACAAGATTAATTTCGACTTAATGGCAAAGCGCGATAAGTTGGTTTTTTATACGGCTTGGGCAATGGCAAACCGGAACGACAAGCTGAAACGTGATATTCCGCTGAAATAAAATTTGCATCTTTGTTTAACATGTAAACTAATCTTTGAAACCAATATTCACCATATTATTTCTATTGTTATTGCTACCGGTAGTAAAGGCTCAAACCTGCAACGGATCGGTAGGCGACCCGATTGTAGATATTACGTTTGGGTCGGGGCCAACCATCGGCCCGCCGCTGCCGGCCGGCACTACATCCAACCTTAGTTATTTAGGCTTCGATTGTCCGAACGATGGTCAGTATACCATCACCAACAAAACCGGTAATTGCTTTAATTCCAGCTGGTATTCGCTTACCGACCATACAGGTGATCCAAATGGTTATTTTATGCTGGTCAATGCTTCTTACGATCCCAGCGTTTTTTATGTACAAACCATTGATGGCTTATGTACCGGCACTACTTACCAGTTTGCCGTTTGGATAGCTAATATGTGCAACTTTAGCAGCAGCATTCAGCCCAACATAACACTAACGATTGAAAATACAGATGGTACTATACTTAGCAGCATCAGTACAGGTAATATTCCTATCAGTGTTGGCGCCGCACAATGGAAGCAATACAGTATCAATTTTACAATGCCTGTGGGCGTTTCTTCCGTGGTAATAAGGATGAAGAACAATGCACCGGGTGGCATCGGCAATGATATTGCCATTGATGATATTACGTTTCGTCCTATCGGTCCTGCTATCACTGTTTCTTCCAGCGATTTTACAAGCGATAGTATGCTGCTTTGCATTAAAGACAAACGGAACCTTACTTTTCATTCCAGCGTAGAAAAATGCTATGCCACTACTGCCTATCAATGGCAGGTAAGCGTTAATGATGGTCTTACCTGGACCGATATTGCCGGTGCAAATAGCCCCGATTATACACGCACACCAACGGATGCAGGCATTTTTGAATACCGGCTTACTGTGGCACAGCTAAACAATATCAATAACGCCATTTGCCGGGTGGCTTCTAAGAAATTTAAAGTGACGGTATATGGAGAAAATGTAAGAACTATCAATATCTCCAACCCGGACGGAGCCGTTTGCGAGAGCAGCCCTGTTACCTTTAGAGCAGCCACCACCTATGCCGGCAGCAATCCTTTTTTTCAATGGATGATTAACACACAACCGGTGGGCGCTGCAAATGATTCTATTTTTACCACAAGCAATTTAGCAAACGGCGACAGGATAGACTGCTACTTTGCCAGCACACTTCCGTGCAATGATCCGCTGACTTCCAACGTGGTTCCTGTAAACGTACTTACTAAAGCTCGAACATCAATCGATGGTTTTATCTGTGAAGGAGAAAATTATGAGGGGCATACTACCACAGGTGTTTATGAGGATGCTTTCCCCGGAAGCAATGGCTGCGACAGCATACGAACCCTTAATCTCGTGGTATATCCCAAAGAACACACAGTATTTGATACATCAATCTGCTATGGCACCAGCTATTCGGGGCTTGATAAAGAAGGCACGTACAATTATACATATCCAAGTGTTCATGGATGCGATTCAGTACATACAATTGTATTGCATGTACTGCCCGACATCAATGCAAAACCCAGACTGGATACGCTTCTTTGCACCGGCGACTCTATTGCTTACTCCCCGGGTGTGTTCGATACTTACTTATGGCAGGACGGATCAACACGCAACCCGTATATCATAGTGCATGGCGGCAGCTACCGCGTTACGGCTGGTAATAAATGCGGCACTGCTGTAAAGACGATATCGGTAGTTGAAAAGGTTTGCGTAGTTGGGTTTCCCACAGCCTTTACGCCTAATGGCGATGGCAGGAACGATATCTTCCGCGTGGTAAATGGTTACAACATTGGTGTGTATCAGTTAATGGTTTTTAACCGTTGGGGGCAAAAAGTATTTGAATCAGCTGACCCGCAAAGAGGCTGGGATGGAAGCAGCAGCGGCAAGCGTGCTGATAACGGTGTGTATCTTTGGTTTTGCACTTATATAAACCGCGATAAGCCTTCCGAAAAAGTAAGCCTGAGAGGCACAGTGGTGCTGATGCGGTAATTACAACTTTACCGATATTGCGCATCCAAATTTATTAACTGCAGCAATTTTGTTTATGACATATACAATCGCCAACATCAGGTATGTGCCAATGGAAGAAGATGATGCAATTATTGATTTTTATTTTGATGTAATTTTTACCGAACCGGAACCATTAACTGCACATACCTTTTACCCTTTTGCCAGCTTGATGAAATATATTCAGAAGGCACATACAGAATTCTATAGTTACATTGAAGAAGTACAGGCAGGTATTGATGATTGGGGACCTAAAGAACGGCAAACAATGGAAGCGCTGGGCGAGGAAGCGATCGGTTTGCTGTATTCTTATCTTGAAGAGTATTTGCTTTCGTGCAATTGGATGGAAGCGTTTTACAAACAACAAATTGAAAACAGTAAGCACAGCCTTACCAGACAAATAATTGAAGCAGAGAAAGCAACTGATATTTTCAAGAAATTAGAGACAGGTGCCATCAACATGTTCAATGAGCAGAAGCGCTACCGGCAGTTTTGCAGGCTGGTAGAAAAGGAAGCTATGCGCATTGCCGTTGAAGTGTATCCGGAACTGCTGGACGCCAACCAGGAACTAATGAAAAACTTTAAATACGTTTTTACAGACGGCATTATAAAAATGCACGATGATCTGACCGATCATCTTGACCAGATTGACGGATAAGAAACCTTGGATATAAAGCAATTGGCCAACACACTAACTCAGCTCTTATTTTTGCGCAGCAACACTACTTTATGCAGGCTAATAAAATAATAATCATCACTGCACCGTCGGGCGCCGGCAAAACTTCCGTCACGCGGTTTTTATTACAAAAATATCCGTTGCTTGCTTTTTCTGTATCGGCTACAACCCGCAGCCCGCGCGGCGTTGAGCGGGATGGAGTTGATTATTATTTCATCGACATCCAAAGCTTTCGACAGCATATTCAGCAAAGCGATTTTATAGAATGGGAGATGGTGTACGAAGGCAAATACTATGGCACTTTAAAAAGCGAGCTGCATAGAATCTGGAACGAAGGCAGAACGCCGCTGCTTGATATAGATGTGCACGGCGCTATTCATGTTCAGCAACAGTTTCCGCAAGATTCGCTTTCTATTTTTATTCAACCACCTTCCATCGAAACCTTGCGCGAGCGCCTGCTGAACCGGGGCACGGAAACCGAAGAAAGTGTGCAGACAAGGTTGGGCAAAGCGGCTTACGAATTATCTTTCACTCATGCTTTTGATGCGGTAATCATCAATGACAATTTTGATATTGCCTGCAAAGAAACAGAAGCTGCAATACAATCGTTTTTGGGCGATGCTTTGCAATAAATTATCAAAACAGATTCTTGTTAAACACGGATAGTTCATTTAAAGAATTTCTTGATGCCAAGGTGGCGCAATACAACCAGCCATCCTTTATTCCTTACGATCCGGTTTGCATTCCCCACCTTTTTACCAAGAAGCAAGACATTGAAATTGCCGCTTTTTTTGCTGCTGTTTTTGCATGGGGAAACCGTACAACAATCATTAATAAATCGCGGCAGTTAATGAGTATGATGGACAATGCACCGCACGATTTTATTCTTCATCATACGGCAAAAGAGCTAAGCCCTTTTTTACTATTTAAGCACCGCACGTTCAATGCCACCGACCTACTTTACTTCATTCATTTTTTACAACATCACTATACAAAACACGATAGCTTGGAAACCGCATTTACACTGCATTTGAAAGACGGGGATGAGAATGTAATCGAACAAGCATTAATCAACTTCCACTACTATTTTTTTTCGCTGGAAGAAGCGCCGCCACGTACCAAAAAACATATCGCCACACCCGATAAAGGCTCGAACTGCAAGCGACTGAATATGTTTCTTCGATGGATGGTGCGCAAGGACAATTGCGGCGTTGATTTCGGCATCTGGAATACACTAAAACCTTCTCAACTAATTTGCCCGGTTGATGTTCATGTAGCGCGTGTAGCAAAGCGTTTTCAACTATTGCAACGCAAACAAACCGACTGGAATGCGGCTATTGAGCTGACTCAACACCTGCGCATGTACGACGCAGATGATCCTGTAAAATATGATTTTGCTTTATTTGGTTTGGGCGTAATAGAAAGATACTGATTAGATGGGAAGACGCCAAAAAGCAAACTTTGAGTAACGATATTTTTAAGGTTTTTATACCCACGCATCATACTACCTAATTTTATAATTATGAAAATTACTTCTCTCATTGCGCAGCACTTACTTGATGTTCATGAAGGCAACAACTGGACGGACGTAAACCTTGTAGATACACTAAGTGATGTAACAAAAGAAGAAGCCATAACGGTTACACAGGCTTCGCCCAACACAATGGCTTCGCTGCTACACCATATTACTTTCTGGAACCGCCTGATGATAGAACGAATGAAGGGAATTGTTGTAAAGATTGATGAACACAACGGTTATGATGTGCCGCACCTGCAGACGGAAGAAGACTGGCTGCGCGAGAAGGCAGATAACAATTTGTCCTCGCATGAGCTGGCACTTGCCATAGATAATTTTGATGAACAGAAGTTGCTTCTTCCTTTAATAGAAGGCGGCTCGTCGGCTTATAAAAACCTGCAAGGAACAGTGGAGCATGTGCATTATCATCTGGGGCAAATCGTAATTCTTAAAAAACTAATCCGCGCTGCTTCATAAAATTTGATATCGATGAAGCAGCGCGGATAGAAAGTGATTTCTTTTAATTAATCTTCTTATCCAATATGATTTCAGGTGCTTTAGCCGGCGGTGCAATGGGCGGCGTAAACAGTTTAGCATTTACTTTAGAAGGATCACCTTGATAAACCCAGGTAAGCTTCGTGATGTATTTGGCAAATACGCGGTTTACATCTGCCGGCGTTACACTTTTCAAATCATCATTCAGCGTTAAAGAACGACGCCAGTTGTTGTGCAACACTTCGTTAGAAGCGAGCGAAGATGCTTGCGCATCATTGGTTTCCTGCTTGTAATAAAACGATGTAACATATGTCGTCTTCATGTTTTTCACCTCTTCAGGCGTGAAGCCTTCTTTCTTTGTTTTATCTACCAGCTTCGTCATTACACCAATGTATTTATTGGGGTCGGTGGTAGAAACAACGATATTGGAGGAAGGTGATAAGCCACCATCAAAATATGTATACGGCGCATAAGACAAGCCATTGTTTGTCCGTATTTCTAGAAACTGACGGTCATCAAAAATGCGCATCGCCAGCACGAAAGCATTATAGTCTTTGGTGCCAGGTAAAGGCCCGCTGGTAACGCCCTGTATATAATTAGTGGCAAGCTCTTTCTTCTGTGAAACGAATGTACTTTGCTTAGGCATGTAGCTTTCTTTTGCCAGCACAAACGGTTTGCCTTGCGGAACAGCAGACAACATTGTATGAACCTTATCACGCAAAATGCTGCTGTCTATATCGCCAACCACAACAATCACCATCCTCGATTTGGTAAGGATAGAGGTGTAATAATTTTTAGTTTCATCAGCCGTCAGTTTGCTTACAATTTCTTCCGTGCCTTCGGGCGATTTTGCATAATTCTTACCGGCAAAGGCGGTTTGCTTTGCCAGTTGGCTAATAGCATAATCGGGCTGCGAAGCCTGCGCATGAAGACTGTTGATAGCATCTTGCTTAATGCGGTCAAACTCTTTAGCATCAAAGCGTGGCATGGTTAACGCATCGGCATACAAAGGCCAAACCACATCTAAATCGCTCTTAATGCAATTCATCACAAACGAAGCATAATCCATTCCTGTATAGCCGTAAACCCGGGCACTTACTTTATCCAGTTTGTTTTTAAAACTATTCTTATCGTCTTTGGCAGTGCCGCATTCCGTTAAGGCATTCATAGCAAGACTTTCAATGCCGGCCTTATTTGCAGGATAGTTTTGTACACCGCCTTTCAATACGGTTTGTATCACCACAATGTCGTTACCGCTGGGTTGTGCAATTACTTTTACACCGTCTACTATCATCTCGTAAGGCTCCTTCGATTGAGCAAATGAAACATTGGTAATACCCAGGATGATGGCAACAAAAGCTATATATTTTACAAAGAGATTTTTCATAACAAAGTTGTTTTTACCCGATAAATTAAGGTTTAAAAAAAGCAGTAGCACCTGTGGCTTTGCTCATGTCAGGACTGATAATCATACCAGCGACAAAAGGCTTTCCGGCAATGTATTTATTGACGTACGTCTTAATGTCTGCGCGTGTTATCTTCATTACATTGTCTATATAATGCGTATTGAAACTTAGCGATGTACTGCACCAGCTATAGGTTGCCTGGCTTGCTAACGAAGATGGCTTTTCTGTTTGCCTGATATGATCGCGGCGCATATTGTCTTTTGCATTTTGCAGTTGCTCGTCGGTAAAATAATCATCCGTATTCCACATGGCAATCTGCTTGCCTACTTCTTCTTTACATTCCTTCAGTTTGTTTGGATTGGGCACCAGATAAATACTGATGGGTCCTACATGACTCAGCGTTTGATAACTAACACCTGCAGAAGTTGCAAGGCCTTTATCTACCAATGCCTGCTGCCATTTAGAAGAGTTCAAACCCAGTATAGTAGAGAAAACATCAGCCGCAATAGTTGCTGCCGAATCGTGAATATAATCGGGACCCTGCCACCAGTAATTGATATAAGGTGTTTGTGCTATCGAAGACTCTTTTACGAAATAAGAAGTAGAATCAAGTGGTTTAAAATCAGGTATCGGGTATTTGGTTTGCGGATCAAAACCACTGCTTGCCCAATCGCCATAAATGGCATCAGCCAGTGCAAAAGCTTCTTCATGTTTTACATCGCCATCTATAACGAGGATAGAGTTGTTGGGTAAATAATATTTGTTCTTGATGATCATCATCTTTTCCGGCGTTGCCGTGTTAATGATATTGTGATCGCCAATTGGATTTTTGCGAGTCATTAAATCGCCCCATAATTTCTTTTGACAGGCATACCAAAGCTGGAAATCCGGGTCACTTTCAGCGCGTTGAAACTCGCCATCCACCACAGGTCTTTCCTTCTGCATATCTTCCACCCGATAGATAGGAAAGCGGATAGCGGCGTTCATAAATTTCAAGCCGGCTTCAAGGCTGTCTTTATCAAACGTGAAAAAATAATTGACTCTTTCCTCGCCGGTGGTGCCGTTCCAGATAGCGCCTAGTTCCTGCGTGCGTTTTAAAAATTTTTCCTGGTTAGGATAATCCCGGTTCGCTTTAAAAAACATGTGTTCAAACAGGTGCGAAAGCCCGCTGTATTCGGGACCTTCTGTGTAAGCGCCATTCTTTACTGCAATCTGAACGGTTGCTAAAGGCACTTTACTATTTTCAATAACAAGCACTTCAAGCCCGTTGTTCATTTTTTTCCAAAAGTATCCGGCTGGCAAATCTGGCTGTTGTGCAAATGATAAAAGGGGCATTAAAATGAAAATCCATTTTAGTAGTTTCATAGAAGGTTTTTTGTGTAAAAGACATTATGAATCGATGATGAAAATACTGTTTAAATCGATTTCAACTCCCGTTTTTTGATGAAAGGTCAATCTACTTTATCTGCGTTTCTTACCTGCTGTACTGCTCGTTGCACCAGTGGCAATTCATACCCTTTTCCCAATAAATAAGTTGTGGTTTTGGCTTGTCTTGACAAGTAATGCTCGCCTTTTAATTGCTTCCATTTTGCATCGGCCAGCTTCTGCAGTGTATTCCTGTAATCCTCGTCAGGCAAGGCTTTTAGCGCCCGATTGATGTTGTAAGAACTTACACCTTTCTGCCTTAGCTCGTGTACAATTTTTACTTTACCCCAATTTTTGATTCTAAACTTTCCACCTGCGAACTGTTCCGCAAAACGCTCTTCGTTCAGGTAATCTTCTTCGATTGTTTTAGATAATAATTCTTCTACTTCGCTTTTATACAAGCCAAAGCCATAAAGCTTTTGTTTTACTTCAAAATGGCTGCGTTCCTGGTAGGCGCAGTAATGCTTTATTTTTTGCCAGGCTTGCTCTTTGGTCAGACGTTGCTGCATATAATGAATCTACGTTTTAAAGATACTTAAACCCTGCTTCTATGGTATCTCAAAATCAGAGTTTAACACCATTCACTTTCTTTACTTTTACGCTCATGCTACTGCAATTATTTCAGGCTTTTTGGAAAAAGAATTTTACTCATTTATCAATTGCTGACTGCCATCTTTTGATAGCTGTAAGCGGTGGCGTGGATAGTGTAGTATTAACTGATTTATTGTACAAATCCGGCTTCTCTTTTTCGATCGCGCATTGCAATTTTCAATTGCGCGGAGAAGAAAGCGATCACGATGAAGCCTTCGTAAAATCGTTGGCAAACCAATATGATAAACCTTTGTTTACACAAAAATTTGACACAAAAACTTATGCTTCACAACAGAAACTATCTATACAGGAAGCCGCGCGAAAACTACGCTACGATTGGTTTTCAGAGATTATAATCGATCCCCATTTATCTGCCAACCATCCATCATCAACTACCAACTTAATTGCTACCGCACACCAGGCAAATGACAATATAGAAACGCTGCTGATTAATTTATTTCGCGGTACAGGCATTAGCGGATTACATGGAATTTTACCCAGACAAAACAACATTATTCGTCCCATGCTTTTTGCTAAAAGAGAAGAGATAGAAGCTTACGCGAAGGACAACAATTTGCATTGGGTAGAAGATTCATCCAATGCAACTGATAAATATATCCGCAACTTTTTCAGGCATCAGTTAGTGCCATTGGTGAAAGAAGCTTTTGCAAATGCAGAAGATAACTTATTGCAAAACATACAACGGTTTTCCGAAGCAGAGATACTGTATAAACAAGCTGTTGATGTGCATAAAAAAAAGCTTCTGAAATCGCACGGAAACGAAATACATATTCCTGTGCTAAAACTGCAAAAAGCAACGCCTTTACCAACTGTCATCTGGGAAATAATAAAAGAGTATGGCTTTACTTCTTTACAGGTAGATGATATAAAGAATCTTCTGCTTGCTGAGAATGGGAAGTACGTGGCTTCAGCTTCGCACCGCATCATTAGAAACCGCGCCTGGCTTATCATTGCGCCGGTACAGGCTGAAGAAGCACAACATATTTTAATTGAAGAAAAAGATACAGAAGTAACTTATGAGGAAGGAACTATTTTACTAAAAACAAAAGACACTTTGTTGTCCACTCTTTCAAATGCTAACAACATTGCCATGCTGGATGCCAAGCAAATTCACTATCCTTTATTACTGCGCAAATGGAAGCAAGGCGATTATTTTTACCCGCTGGGTATGAAGAAAAAAAAGAAGCTAAGTAAGTTTTTTATTGACAATAAACTGTCGAAAACAGAGAAAGAAAAAGCATGGATTCTGGAGATGAACAAAAAAATTATTTGGGTAATTGGTCATCGCATTGACGACCGTTTTAAAATTACTGCAAGTACAATTAAGACACTGGTAATCGAAAACAAAACACTCAACCGATAACAGTTTATCTCTTATAACCAGCTAATTAATTATATCAGTAATAATCAGAAGCAAGCTCTCAAAACGTTTGAAAATACGTTTGCACTTCATCTATAAAATTGCCAAATAAGTTTTCGTGCGCAATAACAAAACCAGCTATCAGCAGAAAGAAAACACCATATACCGAACCCCATAAATGTGCGGAATGATTGATGCCTGAATTGCCACGACGCGCCAGGTAAGAAGTGATGATAAGATACAGAACCCCGAAAATAAAAGCCGGTGTAGGTATAGGCAAAAAAACAAGAAACATCTTAGTGGTCGGGTTTAAAAAAATAAAGGCAAATACAACGGCAGCAACAGCGCCCGAAGCGCCAAGACTGCTGTAATAAGCATTGTCTTTATGCTTAAAATAAGTAGGCAGCAAACAAGCAATTAACGCGGTAACGTACATGAGGAAATAAAGCAGTTTTCCTTGTGCGCCGAAAATATCAGCAAAATTACTTTCGACCGCATCTCCAAACATATAGAGCGTATACATGTTGAAGAACAGATGCGCTACATCGGCATGAATAAGCCCGCAAGTAAAGAAGCGATACCACTGCCTGCGCTCTGTAATAGCGGGTGGATAAAAGATAAGATCATTCTTTATTTTTTGATTGTAAAAACCACCAATTGAAATAAGGCTGGTAATAACAATAATGGCAAGCGTGATAGTAACATTCATGCGAAGCAAGATAAGAGCAAATCAATTGTGATGGTACTTTTCATTCCGCAAAATAGTACAGGCGCGATAGATCTGCTCTGCCAAAATCAATCTTACCAGCATGTGCGGAAATACAAGCCGGGAAAGGCTTAGCGTATAATTGGCTCTATTAAAAACAGCATCATCTACACCGAACGCACCACCAATCAAAAATACCATCCGCTTGCAGCTTTCATTCGCTTTCTTCTGAATCAATTGGGCAAGCTGCGGCGAAGAAATCATCTCTCCTCTTTCATCCAGCAGTACCAGATAATCATCCGGCTGCAGTAATGAAATGATCGCTTTGGCTTCTTCTTTCTTTAATTCTTTTTCTGGTAATGAAGCTGCATTTTTTACAGGCGGAATAAGTAGCCAATCGGTTGTAAAATAGTTGTTGATCCGTTTGGTAAAATCGTCAATTCCTTTCCTCACATAGTCTTCGTGTGCTTTACCAATACTGCAGATAACCAGCTTCATGGCGCGAAGGTAGGCAGCCAGCTTTTGGCCACCTGCTTTCGGTAATCAGAAAAAATATAAGATAAGATTATGCCTGAAGCTACCTGCCAAATGACGGATGATTGACGGCGGTTGGCGTATCGCGGATTACTTTTGCGCCATGCAGTATCCTGGCTTTATACTCAACAACATTCTTCCTTCCAAGCAGCAGGTAAGCGTGTTTACAGAAGATTTAATGCACTACCTGTTTCCCGTAGCACAAGATGCAGAAAGTTTTATACAACAGCACGAAACGATAAAAGATAATCTTCAGCAGCAGCTGCAGCAATTGCTGAATTTGGTAGATAAAACGACGGTAACTCAACATAATGAAACCATAGATAATTACTTCTGCCAACTTTGCTCTATTAAAGATGCTTTGCTGAAAGATGCACAGTTAATTCTTGATTTCGATCCTGCTTCTTCTTCTTTGGAAGAGGTCATTCTTTCTTATCCCGGCTTCCAGGCTATCACTGTACATCGGTTGGCGCATCTTTTATACCTGCAAAAAATTCCCATCCTGCCGCGTATGATGAGCGAGTGGGCGCATAGCCAAACGGGCATCGACATTAACCCCGGCGCTACTATTGGCTGTCCTTTTTTTATAGACCACGGCACAGGCGTGGTGATAGGTGAGACCGCCGTGATTGGTGATAATGTAAAAATTTATCAGGGTGTAACGCTTGGCGCGCTTGCAGTGCGAAAGGAAGATGCCATGCGTAAGCGCCACCCTACGGTGCAGGACAATGTAGTAATTTATGCCGGCAGCACCATACTTGGCGGCGGAACCGTTATTGGCCACGACAGCATCATTGGCGGCAACACCTGGCTTACGCAAAGTGTGCCTGCGCACAGTGTCGTGTATCACCGGCATCAAACGGTAATCAAAGACAGCAAAGACTTTGAAGAGCCTATTAACTTTGTAATTTAGCAGAGTTGGACGAAGAATATCCCGCTTTAATTGATTTTTTTAAACCGACTTAATTCAGGTTTCAATCATTCGGCTTTTGCAGTTTTACTTTTATTGTATGTTTTGCAGTCGCAATGATGTAAAAGAAAATACAGCGAACAGCATGGCAATAATAAAGTTGTAACAGCGTATCTTTTTACTGGCATGATGATAAGCATCGTTGTGTGTAAAAAGCTACGATTGACTTTGTAAACATTAAGCATTACCATTATAGCGCTGCCGGCAATGTAACGGCAATATGCTGTGGCATTATATTAGCAACCTGAATAGCAAAATCAATTATATGCAAGAAGACAATAAACAATCAGCTACAGAGGACAATAAAGACAAGCGCACGAATTTTTTTGAAAAAAGAGAAATGAACAAAGGCATAACAGATGAAGATAATGCCGGTAATGAATCGTTCACACCTATTTATCTGAATGATGATAATGTGCTGCAAACACCGGAAGAAAAGAAGCATGATGAAAGCACCTATGCACAAAAGAACGACAAATTGGAAGCAATAGACATTGATGCGGATGAAACAACATTCGACAAGATGAACGATGAAGAAAGAAATGGTGTAGGCGAATAAAGCTTACCCGTCATCATCTATAAAACAGCAGCAAGTAAACTGGCACCAGCAGTTACTTGCTGCTGTTTTATTTTATCTATATATGCGGTTTCTTACCTTTTTATTCGTTGCCTTATATTCATTTCATTCCTGTATTTTTATTCGGTAGAATATCAGTGATGATATTTTCTGTCTTCATACCATTGATTGCAAACTATATAAATCAAATCTTCTATGGCAGTAAGCACCGGCGCACCTGCAGACATTGTTGTTGAAGAAACAAACCGCGATAAGAGCTATCTATTTCCCTATGTTTTAGTAACCTGTCTGTTCTTCCTGTGGGGATTTTCTTATGGTTTATTAGATGTGCTAAATAAGCACTTTCAGGAAACGTTAGGTGTTTCTAAATCTCGCTCTACCCTGTTGCAGGGCGCTTACTTTGGTGCCTATTTTCTAGTGGCTTTACCGGCGGGTTATTTTATGAATAAATGGGGCTATAAGCGCGGTATCATTTTAGGATTAACCCT
>CAZZZH010000076.1:0-17441 GCA_964658445.1 Ilyomonas sp. | reverse complement strand
AGGCAGAGTAACTTTACTCTGCCTTTTTGTTTTTATAAGATGAATGAGACGTGTAAAAGTGAACTTATGGAAGTTCTATGAGACAGAAAACAATCACTAATTTTAATAAAAAAGCAAAATAAAAAAGGTGATACTGCGACTGATTAAGGCTTACACACGACCTTATCTTTCGTGCTTTGTTTCTTATGCTAATTGCTGCAGCTCTGTATGATAATCTGCTCTAAATCCTTAGGCTTGAAAGGCTTGGTAATAAAGTCGTTAATGCCTGCCTGCAAAAAAGTTTCTTTCTCTTCCAGTGCATTAGAAGTAAGTGCAATGATAATAGGATGATGGCTCTTTAAATAGTATTCGCGAATGCGGCGTGTGGCTTCCAACCCGTCCATTTCAGGCATAAACATATCCATAAAGATAAGGTCGTACTCGCTCTCAATTGCTTTGTTTACAGCTTCGGAGCCGTTCTGTGCCACCTCGCAATTGTAACCCATTTTCAGCAGCATGGATGAAAGTACCATCTGGCTAATCTCGTTATCATCAGCCGCCAGTATCCGCAGTGGAAATCGCTTGAACAATTCTTTATCAACTTTTTCGGGTGTTAGCCCTGTCGCTGTATTCATATTTGTTGTTTCCGTTATTTTCTTCACTTTAATGGTAAATGTAAATACAGTGCCACTTGCCGATGTGCTTTCTACTTTAATGGCGCCACCCATCAGTGCTACTAAACGCGCTGCTACCGATAACCCCAGACCGGTATAATGCGACACATAAGCCATCTGCTCGGCAGACTCAGGCGTAAGATCGGAAGCTTCTTTTTTATCACCCGTATCGGCAATCTTAAACTGCAGAATCATTGTATCGTCCTGCTCGCTCAAAAGGTCGGCATACAGCTTTAATTTACCGGTATCATTTATCTGCACTGCATTACCAATCAGGTTCATCAGCACCTGTCTAATGCGAGCCAAATCTGCTTTAATATAAACAGGAATTTTGGGATCGATATTATACGTAATTTCAATCTGGCGGCTGTCTGAAACTAAAATCTGGATGACTTCTTCCAACACAAGCCGCAGCACAAACTGGTTACTCTCTATCTCTAATTTTCCACTTTCTATTTTAAAAAAATCGAGACTGTCGTTGACAATTGACAACAATGTGATGCCATCGCGGTGAATGCTATTGACCTCTTTCTTCTGTATTTCATTCAGACTCGACTGGATGAGTGTAGATGAAGTGCTAAGCACACGGTTCAGCGGCTGACGAAGCTCATTTGTCATAGTTGTAAGAAACTGTGCTTTCGAATGCTTGGCATCTTCTGCCATATTTTTAGCCTCAGCAAAACGTACTTCTGCATCATCTTTTAGCCGCTTGTTTTTCAACAGCAAATAAATGATTACTACAAATGCCGCCACAAATACAAACGAACCACCTGTCATCACGTATATAACATTTTTTACAGCGGCGCCAACTGCATCTTCATTACCAGTAATATTCAGCGTTGTAAAGCTGTAAACTGTGCGGGCAATAAGAATAAGGATGCCCAGCATAACGATAGCCGACCCAACTAGCCAGAACAGAACTTTTTTACTACTGCTATATGGTAATTGAATTCTTTTAATAGTAGTCGGAGTTAATTAATTGTGCAAGTAACTATATAGCCGCGAGAAACGCAATTAAGATTCCATTAAAAGAAACTTTCCTTTGGTAAGACCAGTCAGGCAAAGCCGTACTTCTGCTGAAACTCGCGGCAGATTCGGGCTACAGTTTCATTGAAAGGTGTATATCTAAATTGAGGTAAAGCCGTGAGCAACTTAGTATTGTTGTAAAATCGCTTTGCCTGTGCGCTGGATGCCGATTCTCTCGTAAGCAGTGGCTGGCTGCCGGTAAAAAGCGACCGCACACCTTCGGCACGCCAGATTAGTTCAGCTAAAAAGGGCGCCACTTTTCGGTAAGGTTTCTTCTTCTGAAAGCCATCAGCAATAGCATCAAATACTTGTTTGTAAGGCAGGTTTTCGGCATTTACCACGAAGCGCTCTGCAGTGATATTGCTGTTCATCAGCAAGACCATTGTTTTTGCAACATCTTTTACATCTACAAAACCGGTAATGCCATCAGTGTACCAGGGAAATTGATTGTAAACAGTTTTAAAAATCTGTGCGGAGCCATCGTTCCAGTCATGTGAGCCGAGTATAAGAGAAGGGTTGACAATAACTGACAGCAGCCCTTCGCCCACACCACGCCAGACTTCCATTTCTGCCAGATGCTTCGTTTTTCCATAAATACTTCTGTTGGTTGCTTCCGACCAAAGCGAAGTCTCATCTATAGCGGTACTGCCACTTGCGCTTCCCAAAGCCGCAACAGAACTGACATGCAGAAGCTTTTTAACGCCTGCCTGTAAACAGGCATTTACTACATTAGCTGTTCCTTCCACATTAGTTTTATACAGATCCTCTTTGTCTTTTGGTTGAAAAGAAACCTTTGCTGCGCAATGATATACTTGCTCAACATTTTGTATAGCATCTTCTAGCTTTGGCACATCCAGTATATCTCCCTGCACCCATTCGATATCGCTGCTATTTTTAAACGCAGGGATTTGTGAGCGATACAAAGCTTTGACCGGTTGCTGTTGTTGCAGCAACGCCTGCAGTAAATGTGTGCCAAGCAAGCCTGTGGCGCCGGTTACAAAAATCATGAAATGAACCTATTGTTGCGCAAACATACTGTGCGATTGATGAGCGCAAGTGATAATAAAACGGCAGATAAAGTTTACCTGAAAACAAAAATTAAAAAAGAAAATCAAGGTTATCACAGCACCATTAAAGCCAGCCATTGACATAACGCACCGACAAATAAACCACCATAAATTTCGGCATTGGAATGCTGGTTCAACAGCAAACGCGAAGTGCAAACCAGCCCGGTTAACAAGGTAACGATACAAAGATCAACGCCCAGCAAAGTCTGGTTGATGAAACATACAAACAGCACAAATAAAAATGCGCTGCCAATGCCCATTGCATGCATGCTGATTTTGATAAATGAGTTAAGAATCAAACCCAAAACAGTAGTGAGAAAAATACCAAAGTAAAAATATTGCAAGACTGCAGGCTGATCTGAAAAAGCAGATGAACGGCTGAGATACCACATCCACCAGTAAAACATCATTGTGATGATGTAAGGTACAATGCGCTCTCGCTGAGTGCGAAGATGGATGTTATCAATTAGCTTGAGCCTCCACAATAAAAAAACGGAGAAAGCCGGAAAGAACGCTGTCATCCAAAAGACATTGAATTCGCGAAAGAAAAGTATTTGCGGAGTAATGCCTTCGAATTGGAATGGAAAGCGGCTGACCAGCCAGAAGAAAATGTATGTAGGTATGAATAAAGGATGTAAAAGATAAGAAACAATTTTAGCCGGAATAGTGATATACCGTTGGGAATAAAGAGGCAGTTCAGGCGCTATTGATTCCATAGTGAAGAGAGATGACTTTAAATTAAAAATCAGTAATGCATCGGCGCTTTGAGTCTAAATGTTAGCTGTGTAATTTCATTATTCATGCTCATCAAAGCTCTTTGCGCAGCCTTGCTACCGGAATATTAAGTTGCTCGCGATACTTTGCAACCGTGCGGCGGGCAATGTTATAGCCTTTCTCTTGCAACAGTTCCGTAAGACGCTCATCGCTTAATGGCTTGTGCTTGTCTTCGCCTTCGATGAGGTTGCTCAATATCTTTTTTACTTCGCGCGTACTTACTTCTTCACCACTGTCGGTACTTAACGATTCGCTGAAGAAAAACTTAAGCCGGTAAGTACCAAATTCAGTCTGTACAAACTTACTGTTGGCAACGCGGCTTACAGTAGAAATATCAAGACCGGTTACTTCAGCAATATCTTTTAAAATCATAGGTTTCAGCATCGTTTCATCACCGGTAAGAAAAAATTCTTTTTGGTAATTCATGATAGCATCCATTGTGCTTAACAGCGTATGCTGCCGCTGTTTTATCATGTCGATAAACCATTTGGCACTGTCTATTTTTTGCTTGATAAACAATACAGCTTCTTTCTGCCGCTTGTCCTTCTTAGAACCTTTGTCATACTCTTTCAGCATATCGCGGTAGCCTTCGCTGATGTGCAGATCAGGAGCGTTTTTGGCGTTCAGAGTTAATTCTAGTTTACCCGCATTATTCAAGATAAAAAAGTCGGGAACAATATAACTTTCTGCTTTATTAATCTCGCCTACATTGCCGCCTGGTTTTGGATTGAGCTTAATAATGGCAGTGATAACATCCTTTAAATCTTCATCGCTTAAGCTTAGCCCGCGTTGAATTTTCTCATAATGCTTTTTGGTAAATTCTTCAAAGTATTTGTCTAACACACTTATGGCAAGATAGACGTTTTTGCCTTCGGCAAGCTGACGGTTCAACTGCAGCAGCAGGCACTCTTTCAGGTCTCTGGCACAAATGCCCGGTGGGTCGAACAACTGAATTTTTTTAATCAAAGCTTCAATTTCGCTTTCGCTGGCAAATATGTTTTGACGAAACGCAAGGTCATCGCTCATAGAAGCCAGATCGCGCCGCAGATAACCGTCATCATCAATGCTACCCACAATGTGCTCGGCTACTTTTTGATCTTTTTCATTCAGCGATAACATACCCAACTGGTCGAGCAGCGTTTCGTGAAACGAGCTTTCTATTTTAAAAGGAATCGTCTTTTTATCATCCGATTCGGGGTAGTTATCATCCCGCAATTTATAGTCGCCCACTTCGTCGTCGCCTTCCGATACATACTCACTCAGGTCAAGGTTATCATACTCGTCTGCACTGCCTTCCATTTCGTACTCTTCCTCTTCGCCGGTCGAAGAAAATTCATCCGGCATATCTTCACCCATCTCGTCGTGCTGCTCGTCATTGCTCACTTCCAGGGCAGGGTTTTCCTCCAGTTCTTCCTTAATGCGTTCTTCCAAATTCGCCGTAGGAATTTGCAACAGTTTCATAAGCTGAATCTGTTGCGGCGATAATTTCTGTAAAAGCTTCTGTTGTAACGTTTGACTAAGTGCCATTTCTCAATTTAAAACTATCCTAAAAAGTAGTACGATTTTTGCAAAGCTAATCTCTCGCTGCTAATTTTACAATGATATATTCACAACGATGTTGAAAAATTTTACAACTCTCTTGCTATCTTTTGTTATCATTAGCACAATCCATGCACAGAACTTTTCAGACAGCAGTATAGCTTTTAAAAAACAATTACTTATTCAACCTTCAAAACTGCTGCCTCCATTTTCACTTACAGTAGTTCCAAAAGATTTAACCACGCAGCATCTGCCTTTCTTTTGCGATAAAGAGTACAAGCTGGAAAAATGGAGTAAAATTCCATTCCGTTTCCGTTTGGGATCTGTTGAATATTGCGACAAAATGGAAGGAAAGAACAAATAAATCCTTTCGTTTCACAAATAAATTTCATTTCATCTTTGGGCTTAGCTTCGCAGCCATGCAGTTCTCCGATGTAATAGGTCAACAGGAAACAAAACATCATCTTGCCGATTTGCTTCAACACAACCGTTTGAGTCATGCCTTATTACTAATGGGTAAAGAAGGTTATGGTGGGTTGCCGTTAGCCTTGGCTTTTACACAATATATAGTTTGCGAAAACAGGCAAGTTGCAGCCAACAGGCTGAAGTCATCTGATGTCAACTACCAAGCAATAGAAAACGATTCTTGCGGTGTATGTTCTTCGTGTTTAAAAGCTTCGCAATATGCGCATCCCGACATTCATTATTGCTACCCGGTTATACCCAAAAAAAGTGGCGATAAACCCATCAGTACCGATTATATAAAAGACTGGCGCGAATTTCTGCAGCTTTACCCGTATGGCAATGTATTCGACTGGCTGCAACAGCTTGGAGCCGAGAATAAACAAGGCAATATAACGGCAGAAGAATGCAACGACATTATGCGAAAGTTAAGCTTGAAAAGCTTTGAAAGTGGTTATAAAATATTGGTGCTCTGGATGCCGGAATATTTGGGCAGAGAAGGCAATAAATTGTTGAAATTGATTGAAGAACCGCCGCCAGATACATTATTTATTTTGGTTGCTGAAAACGAAGAAGCCATCTTGCCTACCATTCTCAGTCGCTGTCAGTTGATACTTGTTCCGGCACCGGATGATGCTTCTATCCGCGAAGCTCTGCATGTAAGAAGCGCTGTTCCGTTAGCAAAAGCACAACAGGTGGCTTCTATAGTGCATGGCAATTATAGAGAAGCGATGCAGCAACTGCAACATGCAGAGGAAGACTGGCAAAGCTTCCTGAGCGACTGGCTGAAATTTATAATTCGTCGCCTGTTGCCTGAACAATTGAAATGGCTGGATGAAGTGAGTAAGTTAGGACGCGAAAAACAAAAACAGTTCTTGCGATATTTTAACCATTTGATTGGCCAAAGTATTCGTATTAAAGTGTTGGGCACAGACGCGATTGCTATGCCGGATAACGAAAAAGATTTTGCACAAAGGCTGGGCAAAATTGCCAGTGTAAGTCAACAGCAAGTAATGTCTGAAGAGTTAGACAAAGCTATTTACTATATAGAGCGCAATGCACATGCGAAGATGTTGTTTCACGCTCTCACCATTAAGCTGCAACACATTATTCAAGACAAAGCCCTAATTTTGAGTGATTAGGTAAGAAGAGACTGAGTAAAGTGAGTGGCAACTAAGTTTTATAAACAAGAATCTCAAAAAGATAAATAACTGGTTTTACCGCTGAAAAGTGTTTTTTCGGTGCTGTCAAAATATCCAAAATCTTATAAAGTTTATATAATTTTATTATTGTCATCATCACTCCTCTTTCATCTTTATTTTTAATTAACCCGTATAAATTTTATAATAAAGAATGGGATGCGGAAACTGTGGCACCGGCACACCAAGCGGCTGCAAGAGCAATGGCAGTTGTGGTACCGGAAGTTGTAACCGAATGAATGTATATGACTGGCTTAAGAATATGCCATTTGCGGATCTGGACAATAGCTGTAAGATAGTAGAAGTTAGTTTTAAACAGGGCAGCCGCAAAGACTTTTACAGAAATACTACTTTACAGCAATTTGAGAAAGGCGAGCTGGTAACGCTGGAGGGCGTTAGCGGTTATGATGTAGGAGAGATAAGCCTTACCGGCGAACTGGTACGACTGCAATTAAAGAAACGTGGTATAGACGAACTGAACCCGGATATTAAAAAAATATTGCGTCGCAGCAATGAAAGAGAGATTCAGAATTTTGAACAACAGAAAGCCCGTGAATCGGAAGCGCTGATGCGCAGCCGGGCAATAGCGAGGCAACTAAACCTGCAAATGAAAATTAGCGAAGTAGAGTTTCAGGCGGATGGAAGAAAGGGCACTTTCTTTTATACAGCAGACGACCGGGTCGACTTTCGTGAGCTGATCAAAATTTACGCATCAGAGTTTAAGGTAAAAGTAGAGATGCGGCAAATCGGCATTCGTCAGGATGCTGGTAAAGTTGGCGGCATTGGTAGTTGTGGCAGAGAACTTTGCTGCTCTACCTGGCTTACTGATTTTAAAAGCGTTACCACTACGGCGGCACGCTATCAGAATTTGTCTATCAATCAAACAAAACTGAGCGGCCAATGCGGACGTTTAAAATGTTGTTTGAACTACGAACTTGATACTTATTTAGACGCCTTACAAGGCTTTCCTAACAATGCAGATCTGTTGCAAACAACAAAAGGAACGGCTTCTTTAATTAAAAAAGACATCTTCAAAAACCTGATGTGGTATATGTTGCCGGATAGCAGCAAGCAATATCCGGTAACCATTCATCGCGTAAAAGAAATAGTGCGCATGAATGTTAAAGGTGAACGCCCGGATGAACTGGAAGCTATAGAACTTGTAAGCGGCAAACCAAAAGAAATAGAACCGACTTTTGTAGATGTGGTTGGGCAAATCAGCCTTCGCAGCCTGGAGCGCAACAGCAAAAAACGAAAGGACAAAGAGAACGAAGATCGCCAGAATCAGCGGCAGCCGAATATGCAACAAAAAGGGCGTTCCAGTAATCAGCAGCCAAACAGTGCCAACAAGAATGAAACACAGCAGCAGCGCGGTTCACAGCCACAACGAAACAATCCTCAGCAACAGCAACGCAATCCGCAGGCTAATCAAAAGCCGGCTCAGCAGCGGCCGCAAAACAACACGCCTTCACAACCGCCAAAGAGAAATCAACCTACGCTACAAAAGCCTCAAACCAAGCCTCAGCCGCCATCTAAAAAAGAAGATGACAATGACAAATAAATAGACTGTTATTAATTTGACTGCTGCACAGATTTACTACAGCACAATTCATTAGAAATAAAAAAAAGCGTCTCATAAAAAATGAGACGCTTTTTTTATTTCTAAAAATTCATCACTCAGCTTCTGCAACCACTTCTTTTACTTCAGGTATCATGCGTTTCATCATTCCTTCAATACCAGCTTTCAAAGTAATCATCGAAGAAGGACAACCACTGCAACTGCCTTGCAGCATCAGGTTCACCACTCCATCTGTATAGCTTTTAAACTGTATAGCACCGCCATCCATTTCAACCGCAGGCTTTACATAATTGTCTAACAATTCCTTTATTCTTTTTACCACATCATCATCATCAGCAGTTACAGTGTTGCTGGCTTCCTGCTTCATTTTTGCCACTTCATCATCATTCACTACTACACCGCCATTTTCCAAATATTCCTTCAAAAATTCTTTAATGGAAGGAATAACATCCTGCCAGTCTTCAGTTTCGGAAGTCTTGGTAAGTGTTACAAAATTAGAAGCGATGAACACACTTTTAATAAAAGGAAAAGAAAATAATTCTTTTGCCAACGGTGATGGCCACGCACTCATTTCGTCTTGGAAATCTATGCTTTTGCCAGGATACAAAAGCTTGTTGGCAACAAACTTCATTGTCTCCGGATTGGGTGTCATTTCCGTGTAAATGCTGATAACGGGATTGCCTGTCTTTATCATATCAATTCGTTTTTGTCCTTGTTTATAAAGCCAACGATTCCATATGCCGGAACAATTGACAGAGACAAAATTAATAAAAATGCAGCGCGTGTTTGCAATGATAACAATTTGTTACGTGAGAATGACAAAAAGCGGTAAGTACCTACCATCTGCTATGGGCTTACAACAGAATGATAAAATGCAATTCATAAACTGCAAATCATAATCGCCCTTTTATATTTGCAACCTTATGATTGCATACGATAGGTTTGTTTTAGATAATGGATTAAGGGTGTTGGTTCATCGGGATAACACAACGCCGATGGCAGTAGTGAATGTGATGTACGATGTAGGCGCTCGGGACGAAAGACCAGACAAAACTGGTTTTGCGCATTTATTTGAACACCTGATGTTTGGCGGAAGCATTAACATAAAAGATTATGATGAGCCGTTGCAAAAAGCAGGTGGTGAGAACAATGCTTATACCACCAATGACCTCACCAACTATTATTGCCAGTTGCCGGCCGAAAATTTAGAAACGGCTTTTTGGTTAGAAAGCGATCGTATGTTAAGCCTAGCGTTTTCTAAGAGAAGCCTGGACGTTCAACGCAAGGTGGTTTGTGAGGAATTTAAAGAGCATTACATCAACAAACCGTATGGTGATGTTTGGCATAAAATGCGCGAGCTTGCTTATACTATACATCCGTATCGTTGGATGACGATCGGTCAAAATCTACAGCAAATTGAAGATGCAAAATTAGAAGACGTAAAGAGCTTTTTCTTTAAGCATTATACACCCATAAATGCGATATTGGTAGTAGCCGGAAATGTAACAACTGAACAGGTAAAACAGCTTGCCAACAAATGGTTTGGACCGATTAAGCCAGGTGAAAAATACAACCGGAATCTTCCACAAGAGCCAAAGCAAACCGCACCGAGGGTATTAGAAGTTCATGCTGACGTGCCGCTAGATGCGCTTTATAAAACCTGGCACATGGATGCACGTCTAGATCAAGGCTATTATGTAACCGAGTTAATCACCGAAATACTGGGTGGCGGGCAATCTTCGCGGTTGTATCAATCGCTGGTAAAAGAGCAGCAGCTATTTTCTAATATTGATTGTTATCACTTTGGCAGTACAGACAAAGGTTTGCTGGCAATAGATGGAAAGCTGGTGAAAGGTAGAAAAATGGAAGAAGCCGAACGAGCTATCGAAGAAGAATTGAGGAAGATAAAAACGTCGCTGGTGAGTGAGACGGAATTAGAAAAAGTAAAGAACAAAACCGAGAGCAGTATTGCGTTTGAAGACATGACGGTGATGAACCGTGCCAATAGTTTGGCTTACTATGAACTACTTGGCAACGCCGATTTGATGAATGAAGAGCTAAGTAAATATCAGGCAATTACAGCAAAAGAAATTCAGCAGCACAGCCTTGAAATTTTTGATGAGAACAATAGTAATACTTTACGATATTACAGTAGGAATTAAAGGATGATCCGAATTTGAAAAGAGGTGAGATGTAATCGATCTCACCTCTTTTATTTATTGAAAGATTACTCCGTTTTCCATAATAAACTTCCATCGCCATAACTCAAAAACCGAAACTCATTTTCCAAAGCATAATTGTAGATCCGCTTCCAATCGTCGCCAACAATACTCGCAATTAATAATAATAACGTAGACTGAGGCTGGTGAAAATTAGTGACCAAAGCATCAGCAATTTTCAATTTATAACCGGGCACAATAATGATTTGAGTTTTTGTAAACAGCTTTTGTAACTGATGCTTTTTCATCCAAAAATGTAAAGCTTGTAATGCATTTGAAACTGGTATATTTTGTGATAAATTGTACACCTCCCACTGAGATAAAAACAAGTTCTCATAATCGATTTGATCATTCAAAAAAGTCTTTACTCCCAACCAATACAAACTTTCAATCGTGCGCAACGATGTAGTGCCAACAGCGATTATTTTTTGATGTGAAACAGTCATCAATTCTTCAATAAACTCAACCGACACTTCAATAAACTCTGCATGCATCTGGTGTTCGCTTACTGTCTCTGTTTTTACGGGTTTAAAAGTGCCGGCACCTACATGCAGTGTTACAAAATCAGTTTTGATTCGTTTGCTTTTTAGTGTAGTAAATACATGATTTGTAAAATGCAGACCTGCTGTAGGCGCTGCTACGGAGCCATCCCACTTTGCATAGATAGTTTGATAGCGCTCTTTATCTTCCTCATCAGCCTTGCGGTTTAAATAAGGTGGCAAGGGTATGTTTCCAAACAAATACAATATCTCTGCGAAGCTTACTGCATCTGCATTCCAGGAAAAGTCAACAACAAAATAATCCTCTTTTTTGTCAATTTTTTTTGCCGTCAGAACAATCTCCTGTTTATTTTTTTCTATCCGGCTTACCAGAAGTTCTTCTTTCCATTTTTTAGCTCCGCCCACCAAGCATTTCCACCTCACGTTACCGCACTGCAGCAAAGCCCTACTTATATCTTTTTGCTCATCGGCAGGCTCTAGGCAGAACAACTCGATGGTGCTTCCCGTTGATTTTGCAAACAGTAATCTCACCGCTACCACTTTGGTGTTATTAAAAACAAGAAGACTTTCTTCCGGTATAAACTGAGAAATTTTTTGATAGGTAGATTCTTCAATGCTTCCATTTTTATAAATGAGAAGCCTGCTGGCATCACGATCGGGCAGCGGATGCAAAGCAATTTTTTCTTCAGGTAAAATGTAGTTGAAATCCTTTATTAGTAAATCGTCTCTCTTCATTTCAGTTTATTCACAGTTTTCCACAGTCAATTCACAACACCATCTCTCATTATCGGTCAAAAATCACCTCAAATCCAATGGCAGCAACAATTTCAGGAATCTAACAACAAGTGGATAAGTTTCAACCATCAAATATGAGATTGAAAGTGGTAAAAAGTGTTATTTTGTGTCAATAAATAGAATTTCTGTTTCAATGACTGGCTTTCTCGGTGAATATGAATCTACGCTCGACCCCAAAGGTCGTTTCCTGCTTCCGGGTGGCTTTAAAAAGCAATTGCCCGAAGGAGAGAACACATTTGTGGTTTGCCGCGGCACCGAAAAATGTCTTTGGCTTTATCCCGCATCGAGCTGGAAACCCATTTACGAAAAGCTGAGCCAGTTAAATGATTTCGACCCCAAAGTAAGGGAATTCAGGCGTTTCTTTTTAGGTAGTGCCAGCGAGATAGAACTGGATTCTGCGGGTCGCATGTTGCTGCCACAACCGTTGAAAGATTATGCAGGCTTGCAGAAAGACATTACGCTGTCTTCGGCTACTAACAAACTGGAAATCTGGGATACGAAGAAATACAAAGAACTCATAGAATCATTAAGCGTCAACTTCAGCGATAATGCTAAAAGTGTAATGGTGGATTATAATGTAATGATCTGATGAAAGAATCGCCTGTAGAAATAAAACAGCCTTATCATGTTCCGGTTTTATACAATGAAACACTGGAAGGTTTGGCAATAAAAAAAGACGGCGTTTACATTGATACAACATTTGGCGGTGGCGGGCATAGCAAAGGCATTTTAGAAAGATTGAGCAGCGATGGGAGGCTCTTTGCTTTCGACCAGGATGAAGATGCCAAACGCAATGTGCCAGAGGATGAACGAATCGTTTTTATACCAAACAACTTTCGTCATCTGCAACGCTTTCTGCGTTTGTATAAGACAGAGAAAGCCGATGGCATATTAGCAGATTTGGGCGTGAGCAGCCACCAGTTTAATGAAGGCGAACGTGGTTTTTCCATCCGCTTTAATGGTCCGCTTGATATGCGTATGGATACGATGCAACCAGCAACCGCAGCGGATATTTTGAGAAGCTATGATGAGCAGCAGTTGCATAAAATGTTTGAACAATATGGTGAAGTAACCAATGCAAAAACATTAGCCAGGAACATTGTTGAACACCGAAGCACAAGTTCTTTTAAAACGATAGAGTCATTTATGTCGTCACTGCAACCTGTCGTAAAGGGCAATCCGAATAAATACTTCGCACAAGTATTTCAGGCCTTGCGGATAGAAGTGAATGATGAAATGGGCGCTTTGAAAGATCTGTTGCAGCAATCGGTAAACGTATTAAAAAGCGGCGGACGCATTGCCATCATTACGTTTCATTCCGGCGAAGACCGGCTGGTAAAAAACTTTTTCAAAAACGGAAGTTTCGAAGAAGAAGTTGATGACCATCCTTTCGAAAGCAAAGTGAAAAAAAAAGAGTTTGTTGTTATTACGAAAAAGCCGGTTATACCAACCAATGAAGAGATGAAACGAAACAGTCGTAGTCGCAGCGCAAAATTAAGAGTGGCAGAAAAAATTTAAACGTAGTAAGAAGTTCTCTCGTGCCTGAATAGCGCGAGTGAAATGAAATAAAAACCAATGGCGATAAAGAAAATTAAAGCTTCTGTCAGGCAAGTCATCAATTATGGTTGGGTTGTAAAAAACATACCCTTCTTCCTGTTCTTGGCAGTACTGGCTGTTCTTTATATCGCTAACGGACATTACGCCGATAAAACCATTCGCGACATAAATTCTACAGCAAACGACCTGAAAGAATTGCAGTACGAATACAAAACGGTGAAGAGTGAAATGATGTACAAAAGTCGGGAGGCAGAAATGGTAGGAGCCGCAGCCCCATTGGGTTTGAAGATATCACCGGAACCGCCAGTGCAGATTGTCATCAAAAATAACGAACCAGAAAAACAAGATAAATAAACATGAAGCCGGCACAAACCATTGAAGTGAAGCGTGATATACTTTGGCGGGTATACCTATGCTTTATTGCTTTGGTGGTTGTGTGCATTTGCATCATGGTAAAAGCAGTAAACATTCAGCAGGTGCAGGGCAATAGCTGGCGCGCCATGAGCGATAGTCTTCATCAACACATACAGGAAGTAGAAGCCGAAAGGGGAACTATATACAGCAGCGATGGACAAATGCTTAGCACAGGTATTCCGCAGTTTGATATCTATATCGATTTTGGTGCAGAAGGTTTGCGCGACAAGAGCGGTAAGAACTTCAGAGAAAATTTAGATTCCTTAAGTTATTGCCTGGCAGATTTATTTCAGGATAAAACCAAAGCTGATTACAAACGCATCCTGAATGAAGGCTACAAAGAGAAAGACCGTTATTTTTTATTGGAGAAAAAAGTAAGTTTTCGCGACTACCAGAAGCTGCGCAGCTTTCCACTGGTTCGCTTAGGAAGAAATAAGAGTGGTTTTATTGCAGAAGCCAAAAGCATTCGCTTGAATCCTTACCAGATGCTGGCTTACAGAACTATTGGATTAGAACGACAAAACTCACAGAAAATAGGTTTGGAACAATCGTACGATAGCGTATTGAAAGGCACGACAGGAAAGCGTTTGGTGCGTTCAATCGGCGGCGGCGTATCGGTTCCGGTTAACGGCGCATTAGACATAGAGCCGGAAGATGGCAAAGACATCTACACTACAATCGACATCCACATTCAGGAGATAGCCGAAGAAGCTTTATTAAAGACAATGCAGAAAAGCGAGTCGCTGACCGGAACCTGCATTGTGATGGAAACATCGACCGGAAAAATAAAGGCGATGGCAAACTTAGGTCGCAGTAAAAACGGTGACTACTGGGAAGATTACAATTATGCTATGCGCACTTCTGAGCCAGGTTCTACCATCAAACTGGCAACGCTGTTATCTGTGCTAAGCGAAGGAAAAACAACAGTTAATACGCCAGTTGAAGTTGGCAATACCGGTGTTGAGTTTGTAGGTGTGCGTCCGGTGAATGAAGCCGAAACAATGCCGAAACCGGTAATGACGGTGGCGGAATGTTTTGCGCACAGCTCTAACGTAGGCATGAGCAAAATTGCATGGAATGCCTTTGCTGCACAGCCTTCTAAATTCTCCGCTTATTTACATCAGTTACGCCTCGATTCTGTTACAGGTATTGATTTACTTGGTGAAACCAAACCTCGCTTGCCTCGCTTGAATAAGACCAATGAAGGTCTCCATGCCATGGTGACAACGAGCTTTGGTTATGCGATACAGGTAAGTCCTTTGCAAACATTGACCTTGTATAATGCAGTTGCCAATAACGGTAAAATGATGAAGCCGTATTTGGTTGATAACATACAAAAAGATGGCGCTGCGATCAAACAATTTCAGCCTGTGGTGCTTCGCGAAAACATTTGCAACCCTTCGGTAATAAAAGCTGCAAAGCAGTGTATGGAAGCCGTTACCGCAATAGGCACTGGAAAAGCAGCATTCCAAAACTGCCCTTATAGAGTGGCAGGAAAAACCGGTACGGCGCACGTGGCAGATGGCTTTTACACTTATGATGATGGCGTGTACCAGGCATCCTTTGTAGGTTACTTCCCGGCCGAGAATCCGCAGTTTACCTGCATCGTGGTTATCAAAACAAAACCTCATGCGCTTATCCATTTTGGCGGCTTGCTGGCCGCGCCTGTTTTTAAAGAAATATCAGACCGTTTGTATAGTCTTTATGTAAGACAAAATAACGGTGTGCAGTATGCCAATGCAGACGTTAACGACAGTATTCCCTATTCTTATACCGCTACTAAAAATGAATTGGACATTATAGAAAATGCATTAAAAATTCCCGTTGCAGGAACGGGCAATAATGATGAATGGATCAACCTCTCCAAAGGCGCCTCAACATCGTTGGAGCATGGCGTGAAAGTATCTTCTAAACTGATGCCTTCGCTGCAGGGAATGGGCTTGAAAGATGCCCTTTATCTGTGTGAGAATATAGGCTTGAAAGTGAGTATCAGTGGCGCCGGCAAAGTGATAGCACAATCTGTGGAAACTGGTGCTCCTATTAACAAAGGACAATTAGTAAAAATAGAACTGAATTAATTTTCCCGCCACAAAAGGAATATTTATAAAAAGTAGAAACAAAAGAAAACAACGGGTATTATAAGAGTGAAATAAAATGGCAAATCTTCAAAACATATTATACAAAGTGCACTTGCAGGCAATAAACGGCAGCACGAACAAAGATGTAAAAGATGTGCAGATTGACTCGCGTAAAGTAACGCCGGGTTCATTATTTATTGCGATACGCGGTGCGGTATCTGATGGTCATTCTTTTATTGATACAGCGATTGAAAGAGGCGCAAGAGTGATTGTATGCGAAGAAATGCCGCTGATGCTGATGGAAAATATCACCTATTTAAAAGCTAATAACACGCATGAAGCGGTTGCCTACATTGCGCATAACTTTTATGGCGAGCCATCTGTAAAGCTAAAGCTGGTGGGCGTTACCGGCACAAATGGCAAAACAACCATTGCGACCGTTTTGTTTAACTTATTTACCAAACTTGGTTATACCTGCGGTTTAATCAGCACGGTGCAAAACCAAATTGGCGATGAAGTGCTGCCATCTACACATACAACACCAGATGCCATTAGTTTAAATGCGTTACTGAAAAGAATGGTTGACGAAGGCTGCACACATGTGTTCATGGAAAGCAGCAGCCATGCTATCCATCAGCATCGCATCACAGGCTTGCAGTTTACGGGTGCGTTGTTCAGCAACATTACACACGACCATCTCGACTATCATAAAACGTTTGATGAATACATTAAAGTAAAGAAAAAGTTCTTCGACGACTTACCTTCTTCTGCTTTTGCGATTTCTAACCTGGATGATAAGCGAGGCACCGTAATGCTGCAAAACACAGCCGCCCGAAAATATTATTACAGCTTGAAAAACATGGCTGATTTTAAAGGGAAGATTTTGGAAAATGCACTCACTGGTTTAATCATGACGGTGAATGATAAAGAAGTTCATTTCCGCCTGATCGGCGAGTTCAATGCTTACAACTTATTAGCCGTTTATGGCGCTGCTATTTGCCTCGGCGAAAACAGTGATGAAGTGCTTCGCGTGCTTAGTGCTTTGCAAGGCGCAGAAGGCAGATTCGATTATATCGTTAGCCCTAATAACATCATTGGTATTGTTGATTATGCTCATACACCAGATGCGTTGGAGAACGTATTGTCTACTATAAAAAAACTACGCAAAGGCTACGAGCAGGTCATTACCGTTGTGGGCTGCGGCGGAGACAGAGACAAGGCCAAGCGGCCGATAATGGCGCAGGTAGCCTGCGACCTGAGCGATAAAGTGATTTTAACAAGCGATAATCCAAGAAGCGAAGACCCGGAAGAAATTCTGAACGATATGAAGCAGGGTCTAAACAGTGCTGCTAAGCGTAAGAGCCAAACAATTGTGGACCGGAAAGAAGCAATAGAACTGGCAGTGGAAATGGCGAACAAAGAAGATATCATTCTTGTAGCAGGTAAGGGTCATGAGAAGTATCAGGACATCAAAGGTGTAAAGCACAGCTTTGATGACAAGGCGGTGCTGAGAGAATGTTTTGCATTACTAAGAAAATGAACTGGAGGTCAGTAAGAACGGCAAATAAAACAGCTGTTA
>CAZZZH010000075.1:6001-17447 GCA_964658445.1 Ilyomonas sp. | reverse complement strand
TTATGGATTCTTCCTTGCACAAATAAAAAGGTTGAAGAAACCAATATTGTGTTTCCATTAGAACATATTAGCTCACATATTGTAGATATCAATTAGAATCCTTTCGCTCTCTGCCATATGTGTACTCCACATATGGCAGTGGCAACTACTGTCCACTATTTCATGACTCTTTTGCCTTTGTTACTCTGAAAGGCGGGTCGC
Source organism: Ilyomonas sp. (assembly GCA_964658445.1). Taxonomy (GTDB): domain Bacteria; phylum Bacteroidota; class Bacteroidia; order Chitinophagales; family Chitinophagaceae; genus Ilyomonas. The sequence continues at coordinate 17,246 of CAZZZH010000075.1, read as the reverse complement.
GTTGCGGACCGGTTACCGACGGCTTGTATACCTATAACATACTTGATCTGACAAATCCTGTATTAATTTCTTCGCTAGACATGTCAACACCTTCTGGTTTGGCTCTTAACGGAACAACATTGTATGTATGCCGAGAAAGCGATGGTTTAAGTGTAGTAAATGTTTCCCAAGTCACCCAACCTACTGTCAAGAAAACATTGACGGATGCTGATTTTGAGGATGTAATTGTGTATGACAACCTGCTTATTTGCTACGTAAGTACCGGTATCAGGTTGTACGACATAACCATACCGGATGAGCCGGCTTATATCAGTACGGTTTCGAATGAATAGAACTCGCAACCCATTTTACCCTAAACCTTTTTTCTTTTAATTGAAAGATTTATTTACTTCGGAAAATAACCGCAGCTTGTGAAAAGCTTGCCTGGAAATATTCTTTGTAACAATAGAAAGAATGAATTTGAAGCCTGCCCAAACGCTGATGTTGTCGAACAAAATCTTTAAAAATCACTCACGCTTCAACTGCTTCAAGCTCGCTGTAATGGTTTTCTATCTGTGCCAACACCTCATCAATCTCTGACAGAGAAGCAAGACTTACCAGCTTCTGTCTAAACTCTTTAATGTTTGGATAACCCTTCAGATAATTGGTGTAATGTCTGCGCATTTCCAGCACGCCAAGCACTTCGCCCTTCCACTCTACCGATTTATAAAGATGTTGCCGGATCACTTCCACACGTTGCTGCATGGTAGGCGCAGCAAGGGTTTCGCCGGTTTGAAGGTAATGTTTGATCTCGTTAAAAATCCACGGATAGCCAATGGCCGCACGACCAATCATAATGCCATCTACGCCGTAGCGGTTCTTATATTCTAAAGCTTTTTGCGGGCTATCAACATCACCGTTTCCAAAGATCGGGATGCTGATACGTGGGTTGTTTTTTACGGCGGCAATCAAACTCCAGTCTGCCTCACCTCTGTACATCTGCGCACGTGTGCGTCCATGTATGGCAAGTGCCTGTATGCCTGTATCCTGAAGGCGCATCGCAACTTCTTCAATGTTTTTTGAATCATCGTCCCAGCCAAGCCTCGTCTTTACGGTGACGGGTTTGTTGGTGCTATTTACCACTGCTTTGGTGAGCCGCACCATCAGGTCGATATCTTTCAACACAGCAGCACCCGCACCTTTGCAAACTACCTTCTTTACCGGGCATCCAAAGTTGATGTCCACCAGGTCAGGATTCACGGCTTCTACTATACGCGCGCTCATCGCCATCGCGTCTTCATCACCACCAAAAATCTGTATGCCAATGGGTCGCTCTTCTTCGTAGATATCCAACTTTTGCCGGCTCTTGATGGCATCACGTATCAATCCTTCGCTGCTGATAAATTCCGTGTACATCAGATCAGCGCCAGCCGCTTTGCAAACCGCGCGAAACGGCGGGTCGCTTACATCTTCCATCGGTGCCAGCAGCAGCGAAAAATCGGGCAATTGTATAGGTCCAATGTTCATTCCTAGATATTCTATGCAGGATGTATAATGTCACCATTAGTTAATCTGCAACCGGGAAAAGAAATACAGAATACAGATTTTGTAACGAGCTTTTGCAACTCCGGTTAAGCATCGTTGCGTCGCACTCTTGTACGCCTTGTCAACAATTGAGCTATCTTCACAAACCAACTCATAACTCATGCTCCTCACCTATCCTCGGTCTCAATCTTACTTTCGATTTGTTGAATACATTCCTGCCTTTATCAATTCCTTTCCTCAGCTCAGCTTGCCTTTCCAACGGCAGGTGAATCGTCTCTTTGCATTCTACACTGCAACAACCATCGTACTGAGCTGCGCAGTCTTCACACTGAATAAACAATAGATGGCAGCCATTGTTCTTACAGTTGGTATGCACATCGCATGCCCTTCCGCACTGGTGGCAATGCGCAATTACATCGTCTGTTATACGCTCGCCAAGTCGGTTATCAAACACGAAATTTTTACCTATAAAATGACTTTCTAAATCAAGTTCTTTTATCTCCCTGGAATAATTGATAATGCCACCTTCCAGGTGAAATATGTTACTGAAACCCTTGTGTAAAAGGTAGGCGCTTGCCTTCTCGCAACGAATGCCACCGGTGCAGTACATGATGATGTTGTTATCTTCTTTGCCTTTCAGCATGTCGGCTGCCATTGGCAGTTGTTCCCGAAACGTATCTGACGGCACTTCCAACGCGTTTTTAAAATGCCCGACTTCATACTCGTAGTGGTTGCGCATGTCTATCACAATTGTATCGGGCTGTTGCAGATAGTCATTCATCTGCATTGCATTTACATACCTTCCTTTACGGTTCATGCTGAAGGTTTCATCTTCGATACCATCGGCTACAATTTTATCACGCACTTTTATTTTCAACACCCAAAACGATTTCCCGTCATCATCTACTGCAAGATTCAGTCGCAGGTTTTGCAAACCATCTACCGATTCTAAAAATTGATGAAAAGCCTCTCTGTTTTTTTCAGGCACGCTTACCTGCGCATTGATGCCTTCCTTCGCAATGTAGATGCGCCCAAATACTGCAAGCCTATCTAATTCCTGGTAAAGAAAATTACGGAATTCTAATGGATTTTGAATATCGAAATAACGGTAAAAGCTAATGGTGACTCGCCTTTCCGCTTCCTGAAGCAGCCGCTGCTTCAGTTCTTCTCCGCTGACACGGTTGTGTAAAACTGCCATAAAAATAATTCAGACATCCGGCCGATAAGTGCCCGATGTTCTATAGTAAACAATAGATTCCGTTGCAGGCGGAACAAAATTTTAGGTTGCAAAGATAGCCAGTGATGCGGGCAGATAAAAACAGATTTGTAGATGTTTAACGACATCAATTTTATGGGATTTTTACCCGGAAAACTAACTTACTTTTACCGTCTTTTTAATCTTTGCTATGACCGATGTTGAAACACAGATAACGACTTTGTTTGCCACTTTTTGCGACGATAAGATTGAGTGCATTGTAAAGCTGCCTCAAAGCGGAAGCGACAGGATTTATTATCGGCTTTACACAAGCGATACTACATTCATTGCCACCTACAATGCGAATCTTCAGGAGAATAAAACGTTTGTTGCCTTCACTCTTCATTTCGAGCAAAAAGCTTTACCGGTGCCGCATGTGTATGCAATTAATGAAGGAGGCAATTTGTACATTCAGGAAGATGCCGGGGAGACATCACTCTTAGATATACTTACTGAACAAGGGCATAACAATTATGTGTATAGCTTGTTTCAAAAGAGTCTGGAACAGTTAGCGCGTATGCAGATACAGGGCAATATAGGACTAGATTATAGCTTATGCCTTACAGCAAAAGCTTTTGGACGGCAGGCTATCATGAGCGATCTGCTCTACTGCAAATATTATTTTTTAGACACATTAAAACTTCCTTACGATAAACAAGCTCTGCTTGATGAGTTTGAATTGATGAGCGAATTCTTAGTGAATCAGGATAGTCAATATTTTATGTTTCGCGACTTTCAAAGCCGAAACATTATTGTAAGAGACGGTCAGGTTTGCTTTATAGATTACCAAGGTGGAATGCTCGGTGCGTTGCAATACGACGTTGCCAGTTTATTATGGCAGGCAAAAGCAGAACTAAGCGATGAATGGAAGAACAGTCTGTTGGAATACTACCTCGATCAGGCCGACGCTTTGTTACCGCAACCTTTAGACAGAACAGCATTTGTTGAACAGTACCACGGGTATATTTTATTAAGGCTTTTACAGGTGTTGGGCGCGTATGGTTTCAGAGGTTTGTATGAAAGAAAAGCACATTTTTTATCCAGTATTCCGCAGGCTTTAAAAAACATAAAAAGCTTTCTGGCATTGCATCCTGGCATGCATAAAAGAACGCCGGAATTTGCCCGCATTGTGCATGCAATTGTCAGTGATGAAATTATTGGCCGCTTTGAAAATATACAGGCAAATGAGAATACACCTTTAGTAGTAACAATTAATAGTTTCTCGTATAAAAAAGGATTGCCAAAAGATACATCCGGACATGGCGGTGGCTTCATATTCGATTGTAGGGGAATGCTTAACCCTGGCAGGTATTCAGAATTTAAATGCAACAGCGGATTGGATAAAAACGTGCAGATTTTTCTGGAAGAGAAAACAAAAATGAACGAATTCTTAAGCAGTGTTTATAACCTTGTCGATATATCTGTAGAGGACTATATCAAACGTGGCTTCGACCATCTTTCTGTTTCTTTTGGCTGCACCGGCGGACAGCACAGAAGCGTGTATGCCGCTGAACAAACAGCGAGACATCTACGTAATAAATACAAAGTGAAAACACAAGTATCGCACAATAACCAGGACAATTGGATAACAGAATTAAAACATAAAGAAGAGTGCGAAACGCTTGGCACCAACACTAGACAACCGTTACAGAATGCAGGAATTAAATCACTCCAATAACGACGAGAAAGATAACAATATAAGCAAAGCCATGATATTGGCTGCGGGGTTAGGCACAAGGCTGAAACCCTTTACAGACAAGCATCCTAAGGCATTGGCACTTGTAAATAATAAGAGCCTGCTACAACGAAACATCGAATTCTTGCAGACTTATGGAATCAGGGATGTGTTAGTGAACACACACCATATCGCGGAGCAAATTGAAGAAGCAATCACCATCAATAAAGGCTGGGGAAGTAACGTAACGATTTCTTATGAGAAAGAGGTGCTGGAAACGGGAGGTGGCTTGCTGTTTGCAGCCGATTATTTTAGCAACGAAGACAACTTTGTTCTTATCAATGCTGATGTACTTACCGACCTGCCATTGGGTAAAATGATAGCAGCGCATATAGAAAAGAAACCTTTGGCAACACTGGCAGTCAGCAACAGAAGCACATCGAGATACCTTCTTTTTACAAAAGATAACCAACTATGCGGCTGGCGCAATATTAATACAGGTGACGTAAAAATTGCAAAGCCAACAGACGATTATATTGAAAAAGCTTTTAGTGGCATTCATGTTATCAATAAAGAAATTTTTAGTTTAATGCGCTCGCAATTTACCGGCAAATTCTCTATGATTGATGTCTATCTTCAGGTAGCTGCAATGCAGGCAGTGCAAGGCTTTTCGCATGACAATTACCTGTTTGTAGATGTTGGGAAGCCGGAAAGCATTGAGGTAGCAGAAGCGCTGTTTCCCTGATTTTAATTCACTCAAGAACCAACTGTGCCCGGCATGCAATGGTGAAGTGAAACAAAGTATTTTTCTTTGTTGCTTCGCACTTTGCGGTTGAAAGATTTTTATATGAGGGTTTTATTTGTCACAGCTAAAAGAATCAATGCATATCAACGTTATTTTCTTGAACTCATATTGAAAATTTTAAATGACAACAAAAGTTTCATTGAAAAAGAAACAAAGGCGGCATCAAACCCAACAGCGGCTGACCATGAAAATGAGATCATACAGAAGGAATTAGACGATGATTCGTTTTCGTTTTTCCGCAAGCTTTATCTTCTCTATTTTATAAAGAAACAAAAGATACAGTGGCTGGTGCAATTTGCCGATAATGATATGTTATCATCTCGCTTGCCTCAACTTATTATACCAATAAATGTCGAAAAAATTATCATCAAAAAAGCAGTATCATTATCAGTAAAATGGGTTGTCAGCTCGCAATGGGAGAAACAACAATTGATGTCGTTACATCCCTTTATCGAAAATAATATTTTTCTGGTTCCGGCTTCGGCAAGCTCGTCATTTCAGCCTCTGTCGTGGAGCGAAAGGCAAGCGGTAAAGATGCAATACACACAAGGCAAGGAATATTTTATAGCAAATGCAAAAAGCAATACAGAAGCGACTTTCACCTCGCTGCTTAAAGCGTTTTCTGCATTTAAAAAATGGCAGCACAGCAGCATGAAACTGGTAGTTTGCGGCAAGCTTTCTTTTACCCAAACCACAGAATGGAAAGAAAAAATAAACAGTTATAAGTACAGGGACGATGTTGTGATGATTAGTGCTGAAGAAGAGACATCAATTGCACTGCTGGCTTCTGCGTATGCTTTTCTTCATACATCGCCGCAGCAGGCTGATGTAATTTCTTTGTTAGAAGCCATGCAGTGCGAAACACCATGCCTTTCGTTTTCTACAAACGATATAAAGGAATATGCAGGCGATGCGGCTATCTTGATAGATAATAACGATTATGAACAATTGAGTGACAAAATGATATTGCTTTACAAAGACGAAGCTTTACGAAGCCGGCTGATAGAAGAAGGGAAAAAACAAGCGCAACTTTATACAAGAGAGAAAGCTTTACAAATGCTGTATTGCCTGCTGTCAGCAAACATTCATTAACGTAACTGCAATAAAAGAGTACCTACTTTTGCCGCCAACTAAACAAACGCATGTACAATTCGAAGATAACAATAGATGTAACCCGTGATGAGGATAAGCTGGTAAAAAAAATAAACTGGAACGCTACCGACAGCTCGATGGAAGAGTTGCAAACAGCAAAAGCGCTAATGCTTTCGTTCTGGGATAATGCGGAAAAAACGGCTTTGCGGATAGACCTCTGGACAAAAGACATGATGGTAGATGAAATGACTGATTTTTTTTACCAGACTTTCATTACCATGGCTGATACGTATGGCAGAGCGACAAGGTATACAGAGTTATCTGCCGACATGAAAGGGTTTGCGAAAGAATGGCTGAATAAATTTCGCGCCTTGCAGGCAAATGAAGCGAAATAGAGAATTCACTACACAACATAAACATACAAATACTATGAGCCTCGAAACACAAGTAATGGCGGAAATGAAAGATGCCATGAAAGCCAAGGATGAAGCGGCTTTGCGCGGTTTGCGCGCTATTAAAGCCGAGATTATTAAGGCGAAAACAGAGCCTGGCGCCAATGGGCAAATTACAGAAGATGGTGAGTTGAAACTGATACAGCGTCTCATTAAGCAACGTAAAGATTCGCTTGAGATTTTTACACAACAAAACCGTACAGATCTTGCCCAGAAAGAGCAGGAAGAGTTAAACATTATTGAGAAGTTTATGCCCGCACAATTAAGTGATGAAGAGCTGAAGAAAGAGTTGGCAAAAATTATTGCCGACACGGGCGCTTCTTCTCCTGCCGATATGGGTAAGGTGATGGGTGCAGCCACAAAGCAACTTGCCGGGAAAGCAGATGGGAAAGCCATTTCGGCTGCCGTGAAGGAACTGCTTTCAAAGTAATATTGAAGAGGTAAGATTTAGAATTAGCGGGACATGGTTTTCTTTGTTAACACTCAATTTTACTCATTACCCAATCCATCATGCTGATTGACCTTGCCTATCTTGTTCTTCTTGTGCTGGCTGTTGTTAAAGGCTACAGCAAGGGTTTTGTAATCGCCGTTTTTTCTTTCCTGGCAATCTTTGTTGGGTTGGCTGCAGCCTTAAAACTATCGGCAACAGTAGCTGTATGGCTGGGCAAAAGTATCAATGTAGGCGAACGGTTATTACCCGTGCTGGCTTTCGTTATCATCCTGGTTGCGGTGGCCATTGTCACACGTATCGTTGCAAAGCTGATAGAAAAAACATTGCAACTGGCCATGTTGGGTTTGCTCAACCGGCTGGGTGGCATTATACTTTACGTCTTGCTTTACACAATCGTTTTCAGCATTGTTTTATTCTATATTAATAAATTGGATTTGATTAATGAAAATACGATTGTGGAGTCGCATACGTTTCCATTTATCCAGCCGTGGGGACCGAAGGCCATCAATGCTTTTGCCGATTTATTGCCCTGGTTTAAAAACATGTTCCTGCAGCTTGAAAACTTTTTTGCCAAAGCAATAGAAAAAAGTGAGTAAGCTACTCTCCCTCAAAACCAGTATTTTAGCGGCACATCGCTAATTTTGATTACAGGGGTTTTTCAACAAGTACACATGGCATATCAAATAAAACAGCAAGACAAGTTCAGGTATATAGAAGAAGGCAGCGGCGAGCCGCTGATGCTGTTGCATGGCTTGTTTGGTGCGCTTAGTAATTTTCAAGATCTGATTGAGTATTTTAAAACGCAGTACCAGGTTATCGTTCCCATACTTCCGTTATTCGAGCTGGACATTTTCCATACTACTGTTGGTGGTCTTGAGAAGTTTGTGCACAAATTTATAGAAGCACGCAACTACAATGGTATTCACCTGCTGGGCAACTCACTAGGCGGGCACGTGGCATTGGTTTATATCTTAAAACATCCTGCGCGAATTAAATCGCTCACGCTTACCGGAAGCTCCGGTTTGTTTGAAAACGGAATGGGAGACAGCTATCCCAAACGGGGCGACATACATTACATACGAAACAAGACAGAACTTACTTTTTACGATCCAAAAATGGCAACGGACGACCTGGTAAACGAGGTGTTCGAAATAACCAACAACCGTTTGAAAGTGATAAAAATTATTTCGTTGGCTAAAAGCGCCATCCGCAATAATTTAGGTGAAGAACTGAACCAAATAAAGCAACCGACATTACTTATTTGGGGAAAGAACGACACCATCACACCACCGTTTGTAGCCGAAGAATTTCATAAATTGATCCCCCACAGCGAGCTGCATTTTATAGACAAATGCGGACACGCGCCCATGATGGAAGTGCCCGGAGAATTCAACAGCATTTTAGAAGTGTTCCTGAAGAAATTGAAACAGCCTGCTGCAACTATGGCGTGATTTTTCTTGTCTCACTTAAAAAAAAGTGCAATGCTTGTAAGCCAGCTTCCGATTGTGAACTACCCGGTAGTTCATTTGTTCGATACCATATCGCTCGCCCTTCAGTTTATGGACAATTACGATGTGCAGCATTTGCCCGTGGCAGAAGACGATGTATTCATTGGTATTATTTCCAAAACCGATTTGTTTGACGAAGACGAGGCTGTTGCCATAGAAGCGCTGCAACCTGCGCTGATAAAGGTTTCCGTTCAATCGAACGAACATTTTTTATCCGCATTGAAATTAGCTTCTGCCAATGATCTGAGTATTTTACCGGTGGTAAATGCTGAAATGCAACTTCAGGGAGTTGTCACCATGACAGAGCTTATGCATGCCGTGGCAGCTTTTCAAAATGTAGAAGAGCCAGGTGCGATCATCGTTCTCGAGATGGAGCGCCACAACTACGCTATCGGCGAAATTTCAAGGCTTGTTGAAACCAACAATGCGAGTATTGTTCAGCTAAATACTTACACCGAAAGCGGTACAGGACTTTTTGTTGTTACGCTTAAGTTAAACAAGACCGAAATATCTGATGTGCTTTCTACGCTGCAACGCTACGATTATACCATCCGTTACTTCTTTGGCGAAGAAGCTTACGAAAACGAATTGCGCGAGAACTATGATTTGCTAATGAACTATCTGAAAATATAATTCAGATTGCGGAGCGAGAAATGAAGAATACAAATACAAGTTATGAATCCGGCAGATTAACTCCGATTGATCGTCTCTTGCGTCGCACTCTTGTACGTTCAGAAATCAATTGAGCTATCTTTACAGATCGGTTATTACCAAACACCAACAACGATTATGAGCGAATATCACATTGGCAGCGTCCTTAAAAATTTTATTAGTAACAGCCCTGTCAAGAACGGTCTCCGGTCTGTTCAAATAGAGGAAGTGTGGCAGCAGATTATGGGAAATACCATTGCCAAATACACTGACAAAATCCAGATTATCAACAATACTTTATTCATCAATACCGCAGTCGGTCCGCTGAAGAATGAGCTTCTTTATCAGAAAGAAAAAATTATGGAGCGAGTGAATGAAGCCTTAGGTGAAAAAGTCGTGTTGACAGTGGTGATACAATAACAAAGCTTAGTTACTTCCTTTTTCCAGATACTTTACTATCTTATTTTTTGCCGCATAGCTCACCTTCTTTTTTACAACTGCTTTTTCCATCACAAAATACGTAGCATTCACTCTGGCTGCGGTTTTCAGCACGGTGGCATCGCAGCGTAGAATGTTAGCTTTGGGCAACACCTGCCTTGCCTGCTCCGGCACGGGCGTAACAATAAACAAAGGCACACGGTGCGCCTTACAATAATTATCCACTACTTCAAACTCATCATCCTGTTTCTTCCAGCGATCAAAGTTCTGCACCATCGCCAGTACATATTTTGACTGACTTAGTATAGCAGCGGTTGTATCAGTTCCACTTACGGTTTGCAAAGCAAAATCAGTAATCGGCGCTACGGCGGTACCTTGTCTTATCAGCTTATCATAACGGTCAACATATTCGTAAGTGCTGTCAAAATCTGCCGGGAAATGATCCTGATCAAATTCTAATTCTTTGCCGTTCTTTTTATATTTAAAAGTCATGGCAAAGCTGTCGGAAACCGCGCCGACCGGAACTTTCATTTGTTCCAGAATATCGTTGCCCCGCCGGTAAGGAAGACAATCGAGCACCGGCAAATACGCAAGTACATAGCTTTCAAAAAGCGCTACGCCCACTACTGTAAAAAAAAGGATAAAAAAAGAAAGCCTCTGAATGCGGAACGCCTGATCAATCTTATTTCGATTGATAAAAAGAACCACAATTAAAGCCAGTAAAACAAGGTCTTTACAAAACGATTGCAATGGCGTAAGTGGAAGGCAATCGCCAAAGCAACCGCAGCTTTTAAACTTACCTGATAGCGTAGCATAACCCGTAAGAAACGTAAAGAAAATAATGAGCAGCAGCAGTAGCCATCCAAACAGCTTCATGCGCCAGCCTATGATAATGGCAACACCTGCCAGCACTTCAAATACGTTCATAACAAGAGAAAGCGGCAAGGCATAATCATTAAGATAGGCCATGTGCCAGGCTTCAAAAAACTCCTGCATTTTATAGCTTAGCCCCAGCGGGTCATTGGCCTTAATAAGCCCCGAAAAAATAAATAAAAGCCCCACTATCCAACGGATAATGAGCAATATGGAATTCCTTTTCATGTGTTGATTATTGCGCTTCTTCAGCAATCAATATTAAGGCAAAAGCGGCATAGTTAATAATATCGATATAGTTGGCATCAATGCCTTCGCTAATCAGCGTTTTACCATCGTTCAGCAAGATCTGTTTAATGCGCAACAACTTCACTAATATTAAATCTACAAAGCTTTGCTGACTCATGTCACGCCAGGCCTCGCCATAGTCGTGGTTCTTGGCAAGCATGGTTTCCTTGGCAATCGCAACTTGTTGTGTGTAATAATCAGAAGCTGCTTGCAGAGGCAAATCTTCTACTGCA
>CAZZZH010000075.1:0-5991 GCA_964658445.1 Ilyomonas sp. | reverse complement strand
AAGGCATTTGTAGTTGTATCAATCCAATTACCGCATAGTTCAAAATGCCTTTAAACTCACCCGGAATATCATCGCTTACTTTCTGGTCTTTTATCTCCTGTAGGTTGCGGATTCGCAGCGCTTTTATAAAGATCTGATCTACTACAGAAATGGTTCGCAGCACGCGCCATGAAGTTCCGTAGTCAATTGTTTTTTTATCGAAAATGGTTTTGCAAATAGCAACGGCAGCGTCGTATTGAGAGTTAGTTTTTGCTTCCGCTTCCTGCACTAAATTATTCTCGTTTTGCTCCATCAAAAATTGATTATCCGCTGCAAGATAAGATAGAGATGCCTTCTTTTTTACCAGTCTTTTTCATTATCGGGCATGTTGGTCTTTTGCTTCTGCACTTCTTTTTGCAACTCTTTTTCCTGTTGCTCCAACTCTTTAAATTTCTGTTCCATCATCTGACGGTTCATCTGTTGCTGCTTCTGCTGCTTTTGGCTTTGTGGCTGTTGTTTTTTATCCTGCTTGGGTTGCTGTTGCGGTTGTTGCTGTCGCTTTGTTTCCAAAGCCTTCTGCAGGTTCTGACGTGTTTCATTATCGTTGGGCGACAGGCGAAGCGATTGCTTGAAAGCATCTATTGCATCGTCTAATTTGTTCTGCTGAAGCTCTGCCAGTGCCTTGTTGTAATAAGCCTTCGCCTTTAAGTCGGCATCAGCGGTACTACTGCTTATTACATCATCATAGTCAGCTAACGATTCATCAGCTTTGCTGCTATGTTGCAAAGCATTCCCCATGTTGAATTTGGCTGTTACATTTTTGTTATCCAATTGCAACGCTTTTTCATAGCTTTTAATAGCATTTGGGAAATCATTTTTGCGATACGCATCATTGCCGGTTTGTACGGCTTCATTTGTTTTTTGGGCAAATAAAGAAACAGAAAGAAAGGAGAACACAAACACCAGGAACACAGTGCCGGCGCGCCTTACAAGCTGGCGTGTTGATAGAAGGATAACCACTTTATTGCTTTCCATTTTCTTTTCTTCTTTTCACTTCGGGAATAAAAATCTCGACTACTGAAAGTAAAAACATTAAGACTGCAAAAAGGGGATAAAAAGAAGCGTACTCGCGCGCGCCGCCGTCGCCGTTAATCAGTTTCTTTTCGCGGCTGTTCAGTTGCCCGGCTAATGCGGTTGCTGTAGCTTCCGATTCATCCAGATGAAAATAAGCGCCGCCCGTTTTTTCGGCAATCGCTTTCAGTTCTTCCTCATTCAGTTTTGAGATAACAGTTTTGCCGTTCGCATCCGTTTTATACACATTGCCCGCTTCAACAATTGGCGATCCTTCCGCTGTGCCGATGCCTACTGTATATACCACAACGCCGTTATCAAACAACTGTTGCAGGATGTCTTTTGTCTTTGGGTTATGGTCTTCGCCATCGGTAATCAACACAACGGCTTTATATTTTTTTTCTTTTGTATCTAACGAGCTGCTGCAAAGCTGCAAGGCATTGCTAATGTCAGTTCCCTGAACCGAAACCGCATCGGGCGTGGCATTGCTGAGGTAGAGTTTTGAGGCAGCTATATCGCTCGTTAATGGCATTTGGAGAAAAGCCTGGCCGGCAAATACAACCAGGCCAACCCGGTTGTTACCTAGTTCATCAATCAGCAAACTCATGCACTGTTTGGCTTTGTCAAGCCGCGAAGGTTTTATGTCCTGGCTCAGCATACTTTTGCTTACGTCCAGTGCAATCATGACATCTATGCCGACCAGTTTTTCATTTTCGCCTTTTACCGGTTTGCGCAAATTGGCCAATGAAATAATACCGAATGCAATCGCAATCAGAATAGCAATAAATTTTGCTTTAAATCGCCAGGAAGAATAGTCGGACGTTAGCTTGCGAATAAGTTCTTCATCGCCCAAAGCCTTGCCTACACTGCGTTTCCAGCGAATCACCGATATAAAAATCAACGCCAGCGGAAGCAGAATAAGTAAGCCAGATAAATAACTGCTGTTTTCGAAAGAAAGCATGTGGTAAAGTAAAAATGGAAAAAGCGATCAGCAAAAAATCGTATTCATAATTAACTTTTGTCTTTTATTTTTTATTTCCTTCCTTCAAAAAAACCAAGCTGTTTCAGAATGCCACGGAGTATGTTCATGCGCACTGTTTTCATATCTGTGCCTTTTGCGCCTTCTAGATTCAACACAAAGAAATAGGGATGTTGGTTCTCTTCTATCCAGCCAACTATCCAGCCAATGGCATTACCGTTTTCTTTGTAACCCATGCCCGTTTTATAACTCAACTGGTAGTTGGCATTACTTTCCTGCAGCATTACTTTTTTTACAATTGTCTGCGGTCGTTTATCAAACGGCAGTTGCTGAAAATATAATCTCTTCACCAGTCCCAATTCCTCATCAGGCTTTATCTTCAGCGAATTGTCGAGCCAGAAAGTATCAATCTTCGTCTTTATCTTCTGCGTTCCGTAGTGAAGGCTGTCCAGCCATACCTGCATAGTGTCTTTACCAATTCTTCTGGCTACTTCCTGGTAGTATGGTACCGCCGATAGTTTGAAAGCTTCTGTCATTGTCAGGTCTTTGTTCCAGTCAGCGTTGTCGCGCACTACACCATCCCATTTTATCACCATGTTCTCGCCCGAAATGCGCCCGGTTTGCAGACCAATTAATGAATTGACAATCTTAAACGTAGAAGCTGGCAGGTAAGCCGAATCGCGGTAGCGCGAAAGATTGTAAATGGTAAAGTTACCCTGACCGTTGTCGAACAAGCCAAACGTGCCGGTTACTTTATTGTCATCAAAATATTTCTGTAACGAGTTGTCTACGGTTACATTGTTGGGTGTGCACGAAAAAAAAGCGACTACTAGCAGTGCGATACAGGCATATTTCATCATCATTTGCGCGTTCAAGTTTTTACGAAGTGCAAATGTGTTGAATATTAGCTAAACAAGTAAATAATAAGATTGGGTAGCCCAACAGCAACGCCAATACCATACAGCAGATCGAGCCAGAAGAAGCTGCCGATAGAACCGGCGTAAATTAAGGCTACCAATGGGTAGGCAAGCACTTTTACCCACAGCGGTGTTCCTTCGCTTTTTACCGCTTTCAAAATAGTTTTGGCATCGCCGGTGCTGGGGAAAGCGTGCATAGCTATGGATACGCCGAGATACACCAGTATATAATCTAAGGGCGTTGCGTTATGAAACGTAAAAACCGGCAATGCTGCCGGCAGCGCAATAAGAGCACCGATAATGGTATTAAAAATAAAGGGACCCATGCCAATAACAACCGACTTGAATTGGCTGTCTGGCACTTCGTGCAACACATAGCCTGCTGGGTTGCCCATTTTAAAATACACCACTTTAAATACCGGCACCTTCAACCAGCGGCAACATAACTGGTGGGCAAGCTCGTGCACAATAACGCCCGGAAACGTAATAAGCGTAATTAAAAAGCCGGGAACAAAGAACATAATGATGGCTTTGGTTTAGCGAAAGGTTTGTTTGTTATCCATTACATCGAAAGCAAACTGGTAGTACGACAGAGCGGCAGAGTCTTTATCCTCTTTCATTGCCTGTACAATCTTCTGTTTCTCTTTTTCCATTTTACTAAAATGATACACCAGCGCCAGCGTGGCGGTGTTGTACTGGTCGCCTGGCTTCAGCAAAGCCGCAGCCTGAGCGGTTTTCAGCGCCTCCTCGTTCTTATTTTCTCTCAGTAGCGACCTTGCCTTGGTAGACAAGGCATATACATTTTCTTTGTTGATAGCTATCAGTTTATCACTGTACAACACGGCTTCCCGCGGCTTATCTTCCAATCGTTTCAGCGTTGTCATGGCAGACAAAGCGGGTATATAATCTGCCTGTTGTTGCAACAGGATGGTGTATACACTATCGGCAGAAAGATATTGCTGTTCGTCCATCAGGTGTGTGCCATAAACTGCTTTAGCATACAACTCACCGGGGTGCTGAACTGTATAGGCTTTCAAGCCAGCAAACATAGCCAGCGTGTCTTCGGGTTTGTAATGGGCATAAAACGAATCGAGAGAATCGGACGGTGTATAGCTATCCAATTTGGTGGTTAAAGATGTGATTTTATTATACAAATCTTCGTCCTCTATCTTTTTGTTTTCTAACCGGTGATAAGCAGTTGCCAGGGATTCAAAATCCAGGTTATTGAAACTGGCGATCATTAGGTAAGCGTTGCCTTCTTCTGACTTCGGAACCGCGCTGGTAAAGGCTTCCAGGTCTCTTTGTGCAGTAAGGTACTTGTGCTCCTGTATCGCTTTTTTCCCTTTTTCCAGGTCCATTCCCAACGATAAATTTCTGGGCAGGGTTAGAAAAGAAAATAGCAACAGAGCACCAATGCCGCCGGCAAACAGCCATACCCATTTAGGCACCGGATAATGAATGAAATAATGACGGCAATCCGCACACAGGTTGTTCCGGTATCCCTGTACAACGTCTGGATTTCCGCATTGCAGGCAAGCTCGCGACGGAGTCTCATCCGGTTCGTGTTGCGTTAGTTCGGTCATATAAGTAAATGAGTATGCAATATAAAAGAAAAATGAATTTACACCGGAACATAGCTCTGTAAATGATGACTCAGCGGCACGAGTCAATAAAAAGCAGGGCAGCTATTGAAACATAAGTTGATTGATGGAAAAACTCATCCTTATTAATCATTGTAATTGAGTAAATGGTGCTTTATGAACATGGCTTTTACTGTTATAAAATTGATTGCCATTCTGGTAAAATAAAGATGTACAAGATGAATTTTTCAAAAAAAATCATCTTGTAAAAAACCACAGCAGACCCAATGCTTTTGCAAACTATTTTTGAAAAGTAAAAAACCGATAGAGGCAGCCACACTGGGCGTCGCTTTATTAGAAATGGTTCAAGTTATTTTTCTATGAAAGATGTGTTAGGACAAGCCATGCATGATTATTATTTTAAGAACAACCCGCGAACGTTGTGGATACATAATAATTATGGCGAAGACGAAGACATGCCGGTGAGCAAATACTTCAGAAGTGAAGCAGCCATGCCGAAACTGGAGCGGATGGCGCTAAAGCTGTGCAGCGGGAAAGTACTGGATGTGGGCGCGGGCGTAGGCAGCCACACACTGGCACTGCAGGAAAAAGGCATTGACGTAACTGCTATTGAAATATCGCCGAAAGCCTGTGAGGTGATGCAACACCGCGGCGTGAAAAACATCATCAACGGCGATGTTTTTGCTTATCAAGGCGCACCCTTTGATACCTTGCTTTTTATGATGAATGGCATTGGCTTTACCGGCAATACGCAACGGCTGCGCCAGTTCCTGCAACATGCAAAAACAATGATCACGCCGGGCGGGCAATTGCTTTCCGATTCATCAGACGTAGCATATGTATACAATTATAAATTGCCGAAGCGCGAAACATACTATGGCGAGATTACTTATCAGTACGACTATAAAAACGAAAAGACTAATTGGTTTACCTGGCTCTATATCGACAAGCAATTGCTTACTACAATAGCTGCGGAAGAAGGCTGGACTGCAGAGGTGCTGGGCGAAGACAGATGGGATAAATTTTTGGTTCGGCTTACGTTGCAATCCTGATTATGAAACGGCTTTGTGGGTTATTATTTCTGGCGTGCTTTCTCGCTTCGTGTTCGTCGCAGCACTATTTGCACCCGCATGTATTGATACAAACCGATGCCGGCGATATTGAAGCCGAGATTTATACAGATAAAGCGCCGCAAACAGGAAATGCGTTTCTTCATAACATTGAATCAGGCTTGTACGACCACGCTATTTTTTACCGCATACTGAACGATGATAACCAGCCATCGAACGCACCAAAAAGCGAGCTGATACAAGGCGGCATCTGGAAGACGGATTATAAAAAAGCCGAAGCGGCGGCACGCATTCCGCATGAGAGTACAAAGCAGACCGGCATCCATCATCTCAACGGCACTTTATCGATGGCAAGACTGGCGATGGGAACCGCC
>CAZZZH010000074.1:0-17885 GCA_964658445.1 Ilyomonas sp. | reverse complement strand
AGCCATTGATTATCTTACAAGCTATTTGCGCAACCCTGTTTCTTATGGTGAAGTCAATCCACAGGATGCCCGTTATATCTTAGGCTACAGCAACCTGAAGCAACAGGATTATAACGAAGCTTTGAAGTACTTCGAAGCCGTTACTATAACGGTTTCCACAGCCTCTTCCAGCATTCAGCAGGATGCTTATCTGCGCAGTGCCGATTGTTATTTTATGCGCAAGAGTTATAGCAAAGCTTTGCAGATGTATGAGACGGCTATTGCTTTAAATCTGCCTTCCGCCGATTATGCTTCTTACCAGAAAGCCATCATTGCAGGCGCGTCTAATAATTCAACAGAGAAGCTGGCTTTGCTTCGTTCTTTTATACAAAAATATCCTTCGTCTGTATTAGTGCCCGATGCCAATATGGAAACGGCAAACACTTACATGGCAAGCGAGAATTTCAACAATGCGCTTGCTCCTTTGAATGATATTTTAAACAATAAAAACGCAGTTAATTACAAGCCTGAAGCTTTATTAAAATTAGGTGTTTGTTATTTCAACCTGAACAATGATGATGAAGCTTTAAACCGCTTCAAAGCCTTGATCTCAAACTATCCGGCTTCAGATGAAAGCAACGATGCAGTAGAGTATGTAAGAAACATTTTTATCGCTAAGCAACAGCCTCAGCAGTTTGTCGCCTTTATGCGCCAGAATGGTAAAGAAGTAAGCACTTCAGAAGAAGATTCTTTGACTTATTCTTCTGCCTTCATTCAATACAACAATAAGAACATAGACAAAGCCCTGCAAGGGTTTCAGTCTTATCTCACGCAGTTCCCCGATGGTCAGTATGCAATAGATGCTGGTTATTACACAGCTTCTATTTACAACGATAGAAAAGACTATAAGAATGCGTTGAGTTACTTCAGTGGTGTGGCTGATAAAGCACCCAACAAGTGGGCAGAAGAATCTACTTTATCTGCTGCCCGCATCAACTATTTTGAAGTAAAAGATTACAATAAAGCAGCTCAGTTTTTTGCGCAGCTAAAGACTATTGCTACAGGGCAAGATACAAAGCTCGAAAGTATGCGAGGCTTACTTCGCTGCCAGTACAAGCTCTCACAGTTTGATGCTTCTGCAGTCTCCAATGCTCAGGATTTATTGGCAGAGAAAGGTACCGCTACAGACGATAAAATGATCGCCAACATGGTGATTGCAAAAGCTGCGCAGGCAAACAACCATACATCAGATGCCTTATCATCTTATAGCGCTGTTGTGAGTTTAGGTAAATCGGAATATGCGGCCGAAGCACGTTATCGCATTGCTGAAATGTATGTACAGCAAAACCAATTGAAGCTGGCAGAAAAAGCAAGCTTCGATGTGATCAACAAAGCAGGTTCATACGATTACTGGATTACCAAAGCCTACATCTTGCTGGGCGATATTTATTTTAAAGAACAAGATTATTTCAATGCAGAAGCAACGCTGAAAAGCGTGGTTGAAAATGCAGAGGATGCGGCTTTAAAAAGCGAAGCCCAGCAAAAGCTTGACAATGTAATCTCTGAGAAAGAAAAATACAGCAAAGTAGAACAACAATAGAAACCACTCCATGAAAAGATTATTCATTTGTACTATCGTTTTCCTTGCTGTCGTTCCCTTTGCCAATGCACAGCGAAGTAAGAAGTCGAGAGCAGCAAAGCAGGAAGCTTCCACATCATCAAGAGCCAGTAATAATCGGTCTTCATCCGATACATTGATACCGGGCAGAACGGTTACTGTTACCTCTTCTTACAAACCTGTATTGAAGCCGTCTGCAAAGATTAACTTCAGTGCAGCCACGCCGTTGCCCGATTCCAGCTTGCCAACCTTGCAATACAATGTGCCTGCTCAAAACTTGTTTTTCACTTATCAGTCTGCAGCCTTAAAGCCGTTGGCAGCTGATATTGATACCGGCATCAACTGGCAGAATAAAAACTACCTGAAAGCAGGCTTTGGCAATTATTCAACGCCTTACCTGCAAACTGGTTTGTCGTTTGGTGATGGTGCACATTCGGTGGTAAATGTGAATGCGAAGTATTTGTCTTCGAAAGGTAGTTTGCCTTACCAGCAGTTTGCGCGCTTCAATGCTGATGCGAGTGGTATTTTTACCAATGGTAATAATGAAATCACCGGCAAAGTCTTTTTTGATAATAATAAGCAATACGAGTATGGCTTTCAGCCCGATACCTTGAAGTTTTCGAAAGACGATTTACGACGCACCTACACTACGTTTGGTGTTAAGTTTGGCTTGCGCAATAAGACGATAAACAGCATCGGTGTTTCATACAATCCAAGCATTTATGCGGCTGGCTTTACCGACAACCGCAATGCGCATGAAACAGATGTAATTTTAGACGCGCCTGTCTCAAAAACCTTTGGTGACAACTTCGTGTTTAAATTTGGTTTAACGGCAGATATCACCGGCTACAAAGGCGATACCGTTAGTAAAATCAATAACAACTTGGTTTATCTGTCGCCTGCTTTACAGTATGCGAGTAATGGCTTTACTATTGTTGGTGGCGTTACACCATCGTGGGATAATAAAGACTTCCACATGCTTCCAAACGTAACCGCGGAAGCGAAGATTAATGAAGAAAAGTTTGTGTTAATTGCTGGCTGGAAAGGCTATTACAACAAAACCAGTTATCAATCTCTGGCTACTTTCAATCCCTGGATACAGCAGCCCACTTTCTTAAAAAGTACGCGTATCATAGATGCTTATGGCGGCTTCAAAGGCAGTGCAGGCAGCCATTTCACTTATAATGCACAGGTTACTTTAGAGCACATCTTTAATCAACCTTTGTTTTTAGATGATAGTATTACCGGGCGCTCTTTCAATGTGGTAAATGAAAGCGATATGAAGAACTTTAAACTGCATGGTGAGATCGGTTATACCTTCCAGGAGAAGTTTTCTTTATTGGCTGGTGCTACTATCAATAAGTATAGCAACCTTACTGATAACGATAAAGCCTGGGGCTTGTTACCAAATGAAATCAATGGCTCTTTAAGATGGAATGTGACAAAAGATTTATTGTTTAAAAGCGACCTGTTCTTCTGGGATGGAGCGCGTTATCTCACTACCAAAAGCAGAGAACTTAATCGCTTGGCGGGAGCATTTGATTTAAATGCGGGTGCTGAATTTAGAATCAATCAATCGTTCAGTGCGTGGCTTCAGTTCAACAATTTATTCAACAATAAATACCAACGCTGGCATCAGTACGAAGTCTTGGGTTTTCAGGCTTTGGGCGGTGTTGTTTATCATTTTTAAATCATCGTTTGGTGAACTGATTTTAAACCCTCCTCTTTTAATACTAGTTTAAGTTATATTAATAAAAGATAGGACTAAGCTAACTTAAAATACAGGTAAACCCTGCTTAAACAAAAGCTCCGAAATCTTAAGATTTCGGAGCTTTTGTTTAAGCAGAATTTATTTATCTGCTAAGGTTTTTTAGCATGGAAGCGTCTTACCTTAATCACACGATCACTAACTCTCTCATCTCTTTCTCTAGGCTGACCAAAATTATAACTAAAGGTAACGGCAAGAGTAGTGTAAGAATCTTTATGGTTAGAGTAACTTCTCGGGCTGCCCGGCTTTGGTAATGTAGGATTGGTACCCCGATAGTAAAGCTGCTGAGCCAGCGCTGCATCGCTTGCAGAAAGATACTTGCTGAACAAAGTCGGATCAATGTATGTTTTACTTACGTCGTCTAAATAGTCGGTAAATGTTTTTCGGAATGTGGCACTAAAACCAAGGCAAATCTGGTCGTCTAACCGATACTTGATACCAGCTGTAAAAGGAATATAAAACTGGTAGAGACTATATTCTTTGCTGTCAGGATATTCTGAAAAACCCTCGCCTTCCAAGCGAAGTGGTTTCAGTTTTATCCAGTCGCCGTTCAATTCAGTTTCAGGGTTAAAGTGGAATACACCAACACCTACACCCACAAAGGGTTTCAGCAAGGTTTCACGACGAATTCTACTAAACAGTTGCAAAGGGTAAATTTCACCATTCAGCGATAATTCTTCTACCCGTGAGCGAAAGCTGAGATTACGTTCGTAACGACCAAACGATTGGTTTACCTTACTTTTAATCACACTGTCGGCACCCGTAATAGTGGTATAATTTAAAGTAGCTCCAACTTTGACCCATGTAGCAGGATAATAGCTATAAGACAAGCCAAAATGCGGACGCATACTAACTCCGTTCAAATCCTTAGAGAAAGGTTCTCCCTTGCCGCGCGTTCCGCCCAAATCGCCTAAGAAAGCAGTAAGCCCAACGTTTACGCCTATTTCCGTAGTATTAGCAAACGAACTGTATGCCGGTTTTAAACTGGCCCGCCTGTAATTTTGGGCAAAAGTTGCTGAGAAAAATACCAGCAGCAGTAAGGTAGTAATGGTTTTTTTCATTGTGATCATGATAAGTAGTTGTTTTATACAACATCCCCCTCCCGGATGCCATGGTTCGTACAAATATACAGAGTCAGGGGATTGCTTGAATACAAAAATTTATTTAATATGATAACCCTACAAAGGTTTACTTTATTTGCCGGACAAAAAATTAAGAAATTTTAATCTTTTAGCTATCAAAAATTCCCTTGGCAATTGAAAAACTAAGAAGGAAAGGCCAATTCCATATGAATGTGCTCAATGTTATCTTCTAAATATACATCGCCGCAGGGCTTAAAGCCAAATGAGCTATACCAATCTTTTAAATAAAATTGGGCACCGATTTTTAACGACGAGGACGAAAACATTTCCCTGCATTTCACTATTGCTTCTTTCATCATCAACATGCCAACGCCGCTTCCACGAACCGAAGCCTTATTGGCCACGCGACCGATAGAAGCCTGGTTGGAATACACAACATCGGCTGCCATCAATCGGCAACAAGCAACCAATACATTTTTTTGATAAGCGAACAAATGATAGGATTGTTTGTCTATGCCATCCATGTCTAAAAAAATACATTGTTGTTCTACCACAAATACTTCGCTTCGCAGTTGCAAAATGTCGTACAACTCTGTTACCGATAAATTGGTAAAATGCCTGCAATGCCAGGTCAGTTCATTCATAAAACCGAATCAATAAAATAAACTATATTTTTTCATAAACAATGTACTGCCAGGGCTGCATCTCGAAAGAAATCTGTTTTGTAAAATCAAAGATTAACCCTGAAAAAATATTCCTGAATTTATCTTTCAGTTCATCGTGCGATATTGTAAATCGTACCCGGTCGGTATCAGAAAAATTAAATAGAAGCAAAGCTTTTTCCTCGCCGTTCTTACAAACATAAGCTACAATTTTATCTGCGACATTGGTATCCAAATATAGCAACTCGGCACTGCAGTTAAACACATTGCAACGTCTTCTGAGCGTGAACAAAGTTTTGTAAAAATCATGTAAGGCAGGCTTTGCATCAGTCCACTCAATCTCATCTTTATCAAAAAATCTTAGGCGTTTATAATTGGGTAATTCCTGCCCACCATACAACAAAGGGATGCCCCGCCAGGTATTGGTAAAAATAGCAAAAGCGCCAGCAGCAGCGCCATATTTTTCATATTCTGTTCCGTTCCAACTGTTCTCATCATGGTTAGTAGTGAACATTAGTTTTTGCGAATGGTTTTCGCATTGCGAAGCATATTTCATTAGCACACTCATCATCTTATCCGTACCCATTCTATGTTGAACCAAGGCAGTACTGTCTGTCATCCATTCCCAGGCATACGAAGCATCAAACACCTGCAGATATTCTTCATTGTCGGTCTCGGCAAGCCAGTACATAGGTTTTAGCGCATCGCACTCGGTGCGGGCTTCCTGCCAGAAATCGAGCGGCACCAGGTGCGCCATATCGCAGCGAAAGCCATCTATAC
The DNA here is from genome assembly GCA_964658445.1 of Ilyomonas sp. Lineage (GTDB taxonomy): Bacteria > Bacteroidota > Bacteroidia > Chitinophagales > Chitinophagaceae > Ilyomonas. The sequence goes on along the minus strand of CAZZZH010000074.1, from coordinate 11,996 downwards.
CGGATTCCGTTATCCAGTATTTCATAGCTGCAATCATGGCATTGCGCATGTCTTTATTGTCGTAGTTCAGGTCAATCACATCTATCCATCCATTTCTTTCCATGAAGTTGCCGTGTGCATCTCGCTGATACCAGTCGGGGTATTGTTTTGCCCATGCATTGTCTTTTCCCGTATGGTTAGCCACCCAATCAATAATCACTTTCATGTTTAGCGAGTGCGCCTGTTGTACCACATTTATAAAATCTTCCATCGTACCATATTCCGGGTTAATGCCGGTGTAGTCGGCTACCGCATAGTAACTGCCAAGGCTGCCCTGCCTGCCTTCAAGACTGATGGGTGTTATGGGCATGAACCATAGTATTTCTACACCCATATCGTGCAGGCGGGGAAGGTGCTTTGCAAAAGCGACAAAAGTGCCTTCGTGCGTGTATTGTCTTGTATTTACTTCGTAAATGTTAGCGCTGTTTGCCCAATCCAACTGCTTAAACAAAACACTCATAAGGATAAAAATTTTTGAAGCAAAGAAACACTATTATTGTGCCGTTTACCTCACCGCTTTTTATGAGTACAGACTCTCCGCACAAGAAGTTAAGCCTCCTTCAGGCAACAGCCATCAACATGACGGACATGGTTGGTATCGGGCCATTTGTAGTGCTGAGCAGTGTAGCTGGCATCATGAATGGGCCTTCCTTTTTATATGCCTGGATAGCGGGTGCGGTATTGTCTTTTGTCGATGCTACTATTTGGAGCGAATTGGGTGCAGCGTACCCAATGGCGGGCGGCAGCTACAACTTTTTGAAGGCTGGCTTTGGTACGCGTTGGGGCAAACTAATGAGCTTTCTCTTTGTATGGCAAACCATGATACAAGCCCCGCTGGTATTGACTTCAGCTTCGCTTGGCTTTGCCAAGTATTTTTCTTTTCTTACACCACTGACTACTGTGGAAAGTAAGATAGTTAGCGGTAGTTTAATTATTCTTATCGTCCTCCTTTTATATAGAAAAATCGAAACTATCGGCAGAATAACGGTAGCATTATGGGTCGGCGTTTTAATTACGATTACTATCATTATTACTGGTGGGTTGTGGCATGGAAGTTTTTTGCAACCACAGCAAAACATAAATACAGGTCTTCGTTTCAACTGGGCTTTTGCTGTGCTGCTTGGCAATGCTAGTGTATCGACCGTGTATAGCTATCTTGGCTATTACAACGTTTGTCATTTGGGCGGAGATATTAAAAGCCCGCAGCGTAATATTCCACGCAGCATGTTTATTTCTATTGCAGGCATTGCTGTTTTATATTTATTAATGAACATCAGCGTGGCTTCTGTGCTGCCTTTTAGTGTAATAAAGAACAGTTCTTTTGTTGTAAGCGATTTTATGAAAACGTTAGCGGGCTCTACGGCAGCAAACGTGGTTACAGTTTTAATTCTATGGGTAGCTTTAGCTTCTATTTTTTCAGCTACGCTAGGCTACAGTCGCATCCCATATGCAGCCGCAAAAGACGGTGCCTTTTTCTCGGTTTTTGCAAAGCTTCATCCAACCAAAAACTTTCCTTATATATCATTGCTGGCGCTAGGCAGCATTGCATTTATATTTAGTCTTTTGTTCAGCAATTTAAGAGATGTTATACAGGCAATACTGGCTATGCGCATCATGGTTCAGTTCATCAGCCAGGCAGTGGGTTTGGTCTTGTTGCGGCAAAGAAAAGGTCGCGCCTTCTTTCCCTGGAAAATGCCTCTGTACCCGGTGCCGGTTGTATTGGCTGTCCTTATCTGGGGCTTTATTTTTTTATCGACTAAAGAGAAAATGTGGTATGGATTGGGTGTGGCGGTAATGGGTGTTATTGCCTTTCTTATAAAATCGAATTTGCAAAAAGAATGGCCGTTTGCAAAGGCGAAAAACGACGAAGAAGTAAATAAGGAAATCAGCCATTTACTCACTGATAATCCAGATATAAATCGCAACGAGCAGTAAAAAAAATTCTATTGTCCAGAGCCAAACTGTCTTCCCTTTCAGCAAATATTTTAGCAATACATCAATACCTGCAAAAAGTATAACGGCTAAGCCAAGATGATACAGTAGCGATTCTTTGATTACATCAGCTTCGTGGCTGATGGCGGCAATAATAAAGGCAACCAAAGAAAGACCAGCCATTACCGTAAATAGTGTAATTTTTTCAAAATAATTTTTTAGCATAACTTATTTGCGGATGGATGTTCAATGAGTACGGCTGCGCCGATATATACACCATTTATAATTGCAAACTTATTGAGTATGAACGTTACTTTTTTACATGGCACAAAAATTGGCAAACGGCTTTAAACATTTATTTATGAAACTATATCGTTCTCTAATACTGTCTGTTATTGCAGCGGCATTACTTATTGCCACTTCGTGCAGCAACCTCAATAAGACACAAAAAGGCGCTGCCGTTGGCGCGGGCGGCGGTGCTGTGGTTGGCGGTGTTATTGGCAAGATATCCGGCAACACGGCATTAGGTGCTATCATTGGTGCAGCCGTTGGCGGCACAGCAGGTGCCATCATTGGTAAGAATATGGACAAGCAGGCTGATGATATAAAAAATACTGTTCCTTCTGCAAAAGTAGAACGTGTGGGAGAAGGCATTACAATTGAATTCAGCAACAATGTGCTCTATGCCTTTAACAGTGCCGAACTTAATGCGGCTTCTTATCCCACCCTTACCGACCTAATAACGGTATTAAACAAATATCCTGATACCAACATAGAAGTCCAGGGACATACCGACAGTACCGGTACATACGAATACAACCAAACGCTCTCAGAAAAAAGAGCTGCCTCAGTAGCTGATTACCTGCGGGCGCATGGTATAGGTTCCGTGCGCATAACTACCAAAGGCTTTGGTAAAACGGCGCCGAAATATGACAATGGTACGCCCGAAGGCAGAGCACAAAACCGCCGGGCCGAGTTTCTTATTACAGCGAACGACAAGATGAAACAAGACGCTGAACAGCAGGCAGGTCATTAAAAATACTTAAATTGTAGAATGCAGCAGAGCCTGCGGCGGTGCAGCATTTTTTTGTTTGTAATCCTGTTGCTGTGCAAAGCTTAAATGTAAAATACATACAAACAAGCATGGTTCTTGAGGTGAAAACGCCTGATTTAATGCAAGCACTATTTTGTGTTGACACTTATAAAATTTGCTGATGGCACAAACTATACTGGTTGCTGATGATGAGGAATCTATTGTAGAAGTTGTTTCTCTCTTTCTTCAGTACAATGGTTATGAAACAATGGAAGCTTTCGACGCGCAAACGGCGGTTGAAATGGTTACTAAAAAGCCTGATTTAATTATTTTGGATGTATGGTTCGGAGCAGTTGACGGAACAACATTATGCCGTCAATTTAAAGAACAGGATATTACCAAAAATATTCCGATATTGATGTTCAGCGCAGCACGCGATTTAAGAAAATACACGATGGAAGCCGGTGCTGACGGCTACATTGAAAAACCGTTCGATGTAAGCGACTTGTTGGCGCAAGTAAAAACCTTGCTTGCCAGGCAATAGTGCTTTTATAAACAATATCACTTTTCCGATCTTCTATGCGTGTAGTGAATTGACATTAACCATTATTTTTTCTGTTGTTCCGCTGATGACAGCTAACGCATAAGTAAGCTACATTTGCTGCCCATATTTTAGGTTAGTAAAACAATATGAAAGCAGGCTTTGTAAATATTTTTGGTAAACCTAATGCGGGTAAAAGCACGTTGCTGAATGCTTTATTGGGAGAGAAGCTTGCCATTGTTTCCGGCAAGGTACAGACTACCCGACATCGTATTAAAGGCTTTCTGACAAAGCCTGGTGAATACCAAATTATCTTCTCCGATACACCTGGCATTATTGAACCCAAATACAAGTTGCACGAGCGCATGATGCAGAGCGTAAAGAGCGCACTGGAAGATGCTGATGTTGCGGTTTTGTTAGTTGATGCTAAAGAGCCTGCAGAAGAAAATCATCTTCTGTTTTCGTCTCTTAAATTAAAGGTTCCGGCTATTGTTGTTGTCAATAAAATTGATAACACGAAAGCCAGTGTAGTAAAGGGATTAATCGATTTTTTTACGAAACAACCTTACTGTAAAAAACTGGTGACCGTATCCGCCAAAACGGGTGAAAATATTGATGAGCTTCTACTTACTATTTTATCTTTTTTGCCCGAAGGTGAAGCCTTTTATAATGATGAAGACATCTCGGATTTGCCTACCAAATTCTTTGTAAGTGAACTGATACGTGAGAAAGTGTACGAGCTTTTTACAGACGAGATTCCTTATCACACTGCCGTCATTGTCAATGAATTTAAAGAGAAAGAAACCCTCATTAAAATACAGGCTGATGTGATTGTTCACCGCGAAACACAGAAAGCCATTTTGCTTGGCGAAAAAGGAAGCATGATTAAAAAATTAGGCACCCTTGCCCGTGCAGATATAGAAGCTTTTCTTCAGCAAAAAGTATTTCTGCAACTTTTTATAAAAGTGCGGCCAAAGTGGCGGGACAATGATCTGCAGTTGAAGGAATATGGATATTATTAAGCGGAACATAATAATCTATAAGAGCTGTACTTAAGTTCTTGATAAGTATGTTTGCACTCACCTGCAACCTTATTTGCTTGCGCTTTGCTGCTCGCTGCTTATCTTCAAACAGCGATTACTTATAACGTACCACTTACATCCTATCGCTTATTTTTGCCGGCTATGAGTTATACCCTCGCCATTGTAGGCCGACCTAATGTTGGCAAGAGTACCTTCTTCAACCGGATGCTGGAACAGCGAAAAGCCATTGTAGATGACATAAGCGGCGTAACGCGCGACCGCCAGTATGGTGTAGCCGATTGGAACGGTAAAGTGTTTAATGTAATTGATACAGGTGGTTTTGTGCCCAATACCGAAGATATTTTTGAAAAAGAAATCCGTAAACAAGTACGCATAGCCATCGATGAAGCGGATGCCATTGTGTTTATGACCGATGTGACCACTGGCATTACCGACCTGGATGAAGCGATGGCAGACTTGCTACGTCGTGCAACAAAGCCCGTGTTTCTTACCGTAAATAAAGTGGACAACAACCAACGTCTCCTGGAAGCTTCGGAGTTTTATAGTTTAGGATTTGAAAAAATTTATTTTTTAAGCAGCATGACGGGAACCGGCACCGGCGAGTTGCTGGATGAAATTTCTTCTTTGATGCCGGAAGAAAAAAAGGAAACAGAAACCGAGGGAAACGAAACAGAAGAGAAAGAAAAACCGGTACCCAAGTTTGCAATTATCGGGCAGCCAAACGTGGGCAAATCATCGTTGCTAAACGCTTTGATAGGCGAGGAGCGAACCATTGTCAGCGACATTGCCGGCACCACGCGCGATACCATCCATACGCACTACAATATGTTTCAAAAAGAGTTTGTGCTGATAGACACGGCTGGTATTCGTAAAAAAAATAAAGAGAAGGATGACCTTGAGTTTTACTCCATCATCCGGGCTATAAAAGCCATGGACGAAGCTGATGTTTGTTTGCTGTTGCTGGATGCAGAGAAAGGCATTACGGCGCAGGATGTAAACATCTTTTCGTTGGCTACACGTAAAGGAAAAGGTATTGTGGTATTGGTAAATAAATGGGACTTAATCAATAAAGAAACCAACACGGCGCGCGACTATGAAAAGCGACTGAAAGAGAAGCTGGCTCCCTTTACGGATGTGCCTGTTATCTTTATTTCGGTGCACGAAAAAACACGCATTTTTAAAGCGATGGAAGCCGCTTTGGAAGTGTATGAAAACAAAACGCGCAAAGTAACCACGAGCAAGCTGAACGATGTGATGCTAAAAGCAATTGAAGCTTATCATGCGCCGGTGGTGAGAGGCAATTCAATTAAGATAAAATATGTAACCCAGCTTCCTACACAAGTTCCTTCGTTTGCATTCTTTACCAATTATCCGGATGATATTAAAACACCGTACCGCAATTATTTAGAAAACCAATTACGGCAAAACTTTAATTTTAAAGGTGTGCCGATAAGAATATTTTTTAGAAAAAAGTAAAGGTGCCAGAAGCTTGTGACAGCTTGATTTATTTGACTAAACCAACTCTTAGTTTTCAATAAAAACAACTTAGAGCTTTAGTTTAATAAGGTATTCGCTTATTGGCTCAATTGTTTTCAGAATGTTGAACGGAGCGTCGCAACAGACGATCAATCGGAGTATTGCAGCTCGTTTCATAAAAAAGAAAAAGCAGCGCTGTTTAGCACTGCTTTTTACAAATATCATGTCAGTTATTTTAGTTTCATATCTGCAATAACTGCCTGAATTCTGTCTTCTAATTTTTTGTGTACGACCTCAAAGTCTTCTTCTTTTTCGAGTATGGTATGCACGCTGAAATAGAACTTGATTTTTGGCTCAGTGCCTGAAGGTCGCGCTGAAATTTTAGTGCCATCGGCAAGTATAAATTGAAGCACATTGCTCTTGGGCAAGGTAATGTCCCACTCTTCTTTGGTAATTAAGTTTTTGCCTTTGCGCACATCGTAATCCAGAAGTTGCAATACGGGCGATCCATTGATTTCCTTGGGCGGATTGTCGCGGTAGCTCTGCATCATTTCGGCAATTTCTTCCTGACCGCGCATACCTTTTTTGGTAATGCTGGTAAGGCTTTCGAGATAAAAGCCGTATTGCTTATATAGTTCGATAAGCTTATCAAACAATGTCATGCCCTTGTTTTTCAAATAAGCCGTCATTTCGCAGAGAAAAGCAACTGCAGAAACAGCATCTTTATCGCGAAGCTGATCGCCGACCATTAAGCCAAAACTTTCTTCTCCACCAATGATGTAGTTTTCTTTGCCTTCTTTTTCTTTAATCAGTTCAGCAATCCATTTAAAACCGGTCAGCACATTGTAGCAAGCCACGCCATTTTGCGTAGCAATCTGGTCTATCAGCTCTGTCGTAACGATGGTTTTAATTACCATATCGTTTGGCTTGGCAAGGGCAGCCGCTTTGCGGGCTTCAATCATGTAGGCGCAGGCAAGAACGGCTGTTTGATTGCCATTCATTAATGTCCATTTACCATTGTTGTCTTTCACGCCAATACCCACGCGGTCGCTGTCGGGGTCGGTTCCCAATAAAATATCAGCATCTATTTCCTGCGCTTTTTTCAAAGCTAAACTCATGGCTTCTGGCTCTTCGGGATTTGGATAATTGACAGTTGGGAAATTGCCATCCGGCTTCTCCTGTTCTTTCACAATCGTTACATTATCGAAACCAAAAGCCTTAAGTACCTGCGGCACCAGCATAATGCCGCTGCCATGAATAGGTGTGTAAACGATTTTTAAATCATGCTGCCTTTGAATCACCAGCGGGTTTACACTCAGGCTTTTTACCATGTTGATGTAAGCCTCATCCATGTCTTTGCCGATGATGGTAATGTTGCTCTCGCCACCGGTCCATTTTACATCATCTACACTACTGATCGCATCCACTTCGGTAATCACATTTTTATCGTGCGGCGGCACCAATTGCCCGCCATCGTTCCAGTAGGCTTTATAACCATTGTATTCTTTCGGATTGTGAGAAGCGGTACAGATAACACCTGCCTGACATTTCAGATAGCGGATGGTAAATGATAGTTCCGGCGTAGGCCGCAGGGCTTCAAACAAAAGCACTTTGATGCCGTTGGCGCCAAACACGTTGGCAGTGGTTTCGGCAAAGAAGCGGCTGTTGTTGCGGCTATCGTGTGCGATGGCTACTTTTATTTCTGTATCGCCATATGTCTTTTTTAGATAGTTGGCAAAGCCTTGCGTAGCCATACCCACTGTGTATTTGTTCATTCGGTTGGTGCCTACGCCCATGATGCCCCGCAAACCGCCGGTGCCAAACTCAAGATTGCGATAAAAAGATTCGGTCAGCTCATCAGGATTTTCCTGTTGCAGTTTTTTGAGTGTGTCTTTTGTCTGGTCGTCGTAATTGCCGTTAAGCCATGTATTTACTTTTTGTTCAATAGCAGCATCCATAAGAATAAGATTAATTGATTTTTGAAAGAAGAGTAACCAACAAATTATATGCAAGTATAACAAAAGGAAGCGATTGGTTTTATGAATCTTTCTTTATCAATGTCCTGTATCATTCAATAATAATAATGATAATGGTGATGAGAAGAGTGGAAAGAAAAAGAACGTAACAAGCTGGCTAATCATTTTCTATTTTAATTCTTTTCCAGTTGCGTTAAAAAATTTAAGTTATAAATAAAAACTTTTTCTCGCAGAAAGCATAAATCAACTTCATGATAAACTCGTTTACATTGGCCACCCAAAACCAATTGCAGCGCATGTTTGACACTTGTATTATTACTGAGGAAAAATATGGGGAAGCAGATGATTGCCTACAGAAGATTATAAAGAACAAAGACCGTTATTATACTTTGTCTAATAAATTCAATATCCCCTGGTGTTTCACAGGCATTCTACATTCTTCTATTTGCGATTGCAATTTTAAAGTGCACCTGCACAACGGTGACCCTCTAAATGACCGCACCATTAACATTCCGTCAGGCTACCCAAAACGCGGGCGGGCGCCGTTTACCTGGGAGCAAAGTGCGGAAGACGCTTTCTTGTTTTATGGTTTTCTAAATATAACAACTGCTTTATTCAGGTACACGTAAACGTTTAAAAATGAAATCGACTGCTGTTAGTAAAAGAAGCTTTCTTCTTTTGCTTTACAGCCCTTCTGCATTAACTAACTCCTGTATCTACACTTTCTTTAAGCTTAAATTAATTTTTATTTAAGCCGTTTTAAAGCTTGGCTCCGATTGTTTTCAACACTTTTGTGAAAGAAGTTTTTAAAGAGGTATATTTTATACACACAGCAGTAAAAAACCAGATTATATGAATATAGCTTCACTTCCAAAGTTAAAATCAATATCTATGTACAGTTCTATCAGCAACATTGTTATTATTGATGACGATTCCTGCCATAACATCGTTTGCGCACTTTCATTGAAAAAGATTTTCAAGCCTGCCAATATTAATATTGTCGGATTTACCAATGTGCACGAAGGCATCGAATATTTAAAGAATCAGGTAGCAAACAAAACTTCTAAAACCGTTTTGTTTTTAGACATCAACATGCCGCAGGTATCTGGCTGGGAAGTGCTGGCAAAAATAGAAGCCATGCCAGATAGCATAAAGAACAATCTTATTGTTTACATGCTGTCTTCTTCTGTTACCGCATCTGACCGGGCAAAGTCTTTTTCTTTTTCTTACGTAAAAGACTGCCTTGAAAAGCCTTTATCCGATCACTTTTTATCTATCTCAGAAGAACTAAACGAAATAGCGCTAATGCAAAAAATATACGCGTAGTATCCCTCCTCGCTCTGACATTAACAAGCAAAGGGAAGCCCCCTGGCTTCCCTTTGCTTTATATTTAACGAAATATTGCTTCTTTTTGTTAAGACTGCACATTTGACCTCTTTTTACTTACAGCTTTGCTTTAGCTCTCATGCGTAACCTTGGTCAACGCTTTACAAATTTATTTTTGGGCTGCTTATTTTATTTACTTCCCAACCTGTTAAAGCTGCTGTTTTAGCCGTCTTTTTTTCCCGCCATAAATGGAGTATTTTTGCGTCTTCAACCACCACACGGTTATATTTACTACCTCCAACAAAAGCTGTATTGAGTTTAAATTTTTGTGAAACAGAAAAGAAGAGAAGAGTTATGTATTCATATGAGCTTTTAGAAAAAGAATGTTATTATATAGTGCAACTACGTCCTGGCATTACTCTTAGTTTATTGCAGGTAAAGGTAATTACCGATAACTGCCTCTTCGTTATTCATTACAATGAAGCGGTAGAGATGCAATGGGTAAGAAAGTCGGATGAAATTCACGATATTGTTGAGTGTCTTAGCGATGAAGCGGCGCAGCAATGGCTGGCGGTGTACAACAGTGAAGACGCTTCCTATTACGAAGGCGATGAAGAGTAAGAAATAATTGCTCGTCCGCTTTCGTTTAACAGAGATAATCATTGTGCTATGAAAAAATACTTGTTGCCTCTGCTTCTGGTTGCCGCCGGCAACGCTGCTTTTAGTCAGTGCAAAACCTTTATGATTAGTGTGCATGGCGATACGCTGAACTGTACCGACAAAGCAGGTTTGAAGCAAGGCAAATGGGTGGTGCAAATGCCCGAGCTGCGCGGCGAGCCTGGCTACGAGCAGGAAGGTGTTTTTGAGAACAGTAAGAAGACCGGTACCTGGCGTACCTATAGCTTGCAGGGCGATCTACAGGCCATTGAAAACTATAAATATGGTTTTAAAAATGGTACCAGCCAGTACTTCACCATGGCGGGCATGATACGCGAAGAAAGCTGGAAGGCTGTAAACCCAGATAACCCCTACGACACTGTAGATGTGTATGACCTGAACGACCCAAATAAGATAACCCAGCGCGTAATGAAAGCCGAAGGTACCAGCTACCGGCAAGGCACCTGGACCTACTACGACCCCACCACCGGCGCTGCGGTGAAGACAGAAAATTATGTGTTCGACAAACTGCAATCTCCCTTTACCCACAACATAAAGGCAAACACTGACAGCACAAGTGTAGATAGTACCGCTACCGCTAAGAAAGTCGCGAAGCCTGCTGCCGTGCTGGATTATGAAAAGAAGAACAGCAAGAAAAAGATTAAGGTAAGAGATGGAAGTACGGGGTATTAGAATTACAATTATCCAATTATTCTTTATAACCCATTGCAATCTTATCCGTTAAGCATTTTTAATAGCCAGTTGTATTTTGTCGATCTGGTTTAAATGTCTAATGATGTGGTTAATCAAAAATTGAAACGTATCTCCCAGTTTTAAGGTTATCAATTTCGAGATTGAAGTTTCGATTCTCACTTTGTTCAGGCTTACGTTTCTGGCTTCGCTCAAAAGGTCCAGCAGTTTAACTTGCTGGTTGATGAATTTTTGAATCACCGTTTTGTCAAGCTTAGCATGCAAAGGGTTTTTGTCTTTGAAGGTGTTCATTTTGTTCAGCTTTTCTTTGGGCAACATACTCTTTGCGAAGTAACTGCCTAACCATCCGCTTTTGAAATCAGCGTCATTTTTGGTGGGGGTATTTTTGATTTTCATTTCTATTTGAGGCAAATAAAAATTGCCATACAAATTCAAATGCTCCAGGCATTCCAGCACATTCCACGATGCAGACTGTTCTCTCCAGGTCAAAGCCGGTAAATCATAGTTGTTCAGCTTTTCAGCCTGGTTAATGATTTGTCTTGTTTGCTCTATCAGCGATTGTAGTAAGGTTTCTGATTGCATATCTTTTTTAATTTAAATGCAAAGCTCAAAAAAGTAGTTTTTATAAACCTTGATTGGCGTCAAGACTTTTTTAAACGCGACAAGGTTTCGGCACTCATCCGTAAATAGTTGGCAATATGCCGGTTTGGAATTTCCTGAAAAAGCTGCGGGCTTCTTTTCAGCACTCTTTGGTAGCGCTCTTTGGGCGAGCTGGTTAGGATATCAATTTCGCGTTCCAACTGCTGAAGAACCAGGTTTTCTAAAATGTTCGTCCATAAAATCCGATTGGCTTCGTTGCTCAGAAATTGATCGATTTGCGGTTTGGTTATCACTTTCAAGACCGTTCTTTTAATTGCCTGTATAAAAAGGTCGGAAGGTTTGCCGGTTAAAAAAGAGTCTAACGAAACAATCAGATTTCCTTTGTAGCCAAAGCGGATGGTTTGTTCTTCATAGTCGTCTAAAACAAACATCCTTACACTGCCGTTTTCTACATAATACACGTTGGTGTCAATACTTCCCTTTACCTTCAGAAACTCGTTTCTGTCGATGGTAATTGTTTTGTTTGAAAGTTCAACCATTTCTTTCATTGCTGAATGTGTGGTAAGAAGGTTTGGTTATGAAGACCGCTGACCGCTAATGAAGATGTAACTTGCTGTCCGTAGCTGGCAACTGAGGGGTGTCAGCTCAAATGTAGTTGTAAA
>CAZZZH010000073.1:0-18007 GCA_964658445.1 Ilyomonas sp. | reverse complement strand
TCCTACTAAGGGCACTGCGGCCTCCGCGGGACACTCATGCGCTCCTACTGAAGGCAGTGCGGCCTCCGCAAGACACACATTCGCTCCTGCTGAGACCACTGTGGAGGCCGCAGGAGGCATTGGCGCGCCTACTGTGCAAAGTGTACATTTTTTAAAAACCCTTTAATTCTATAAAAAAGAGCAGCCGGAAGCGAAAAGAAAGAGCAGGTGAGAGCAAGAACTCTTTTTTGGGATCGCTTTTTTTGCAGGTTTATAAAAAATGTCTGGTTAGCTTCTTCTATTTTTCTTTTTACGAGTTATTACTTCCTGATAAAAATAACCGGGTGCCCGTTGCAGGGCTACAATTTCCTTTTTACCACAGAAAACCACGTTTCGTTCTGCGTCGGGCAGGTTCTCCACAAAAATTTCCTTTTCCGTTATAAAATAAATTTTTGTACCCGCGTTATCATTGTGTGTTCCGAAACAGCAATTTTGCGGAGCGGAATCTTACAACTACTCATTTTATACTTCATCATCCATCATGCGGGTTTACAACGAGGCACGGGGCCGGATTATCCAGATTATTTTTTTGGTAGTATTCATTGTCATTATCGGGCAGTTGCTGCATTTACAATTGTTTTCGTCGGAATACCAGACGCAGGCCGACTTGAATGCCATCTACCGCAAAGTGGTATACCCCGACCGCGGTATAATTTACGACCGCAAACACCGCGCGGTGCTGGAGAATACCGTAATGTATGACCTGATGATAACGCCGTCTGAAATTAAGGGTACGGATACCGCAGCCATGTGCGCCATCCTTGGTATTGATACGGCGGAGTTTCACAAGCGCGTAATGACGTCGATTTTTAAAAATTCAAGATATAAACCCAGTGCTTTCGAACCTCTTCTTTCGCCCGAAAAATATGCAAGGCTGAATGAGAACATGTATAAGTTTCCCGGGTTTGTATTGCAGGAGCGACCCATTCGCAGTTATCCCTACCATGTAGCTGCGCAGGTACTCGGCTACATTGGCGAGGTAGATACGGCTTTTTTACGTAAGCACAACGGCGAAGGTTACGAAATGGGCGACTACGCAGGACTGGCAGGTTTGGAAAAAACGTATGAAAAAATACTAATGGGGCAGCGCGGCGTGAAGCACCTGATTCGAGATAACCATGCGCGCATTGTAGGCACCTACGAGAAGGGCGCGTACGATACTGCAGCCATTGCCGGCCGCAACCTGTATACCAGTATAGATGTAGATGTGCAGCAGCTGGCAGAAAAATTATTAAAGAATAAAATTGGCAGCGCCGTTGCCATCAATCCGAAGACGGGAAGCATTATTGCGATGGCTTCCGGTCCTTCTTACGACCCGCAGGAACTAACCGGCTCGCAACGGCGGAAAAATTTTAGCCGCATGTTTTTAGATACCGCCAAGCCCCTGTTCAACCGCGCCATCAAAGGGATGTACCCGCCGGGTTCTACCTTTAAACCGCTGGGCGGGTTGATAGCTTTAGACGAAGGAATTATTACGCCTGCCTACGGGTATCCCTGCACGGGTGTTTACACCGCGTGCGGCGTGGGCGTAAAATGTACCCACGCGGGCGGCGGGCATGCGCGCGACCTGCGGACGGCGTTGGCAAACTCCTGCAACTCTTATTTTACCAACGTATATAGAATGACGGTGGACAACCCTAATTACCACGACCCACGGCTGGGTTATATGAAGTGGAAAGAATACATGAACAGCTTTGGTATGGGAAAAAGACTGGGCGTAGACCTGCCGAGCGAAGACGGTGGCAAAGTGCCGGATACTTCGAACTATACGCGCGACTACGGCAACAGCCACTGGGGAAGTTGTTTTAACGAAACGCTGGGCATTGGGCAAGACCGGATGCTGGCAACGCCGCTGCAGTTGGCTAATTTAATGGCCATCATTGCCAACAGCGGTACTTATTATATCCCGCATTTTGTGGATAGCGTGGAAAATGAGACCGTTGAAGACACTGCGTTTTTTAATAAGTACAGAAAAAAACACGTTACCACCCATATCAGCGATGAATCGTATGCAGCCATCCACGAAGGCATGCACGATGTAACCATTATTGGTACGGCGGCGCATATTAAAATACCCGGCATTAATTACTGCGCGAAAACCGGTACGGCACAAAACCCACACGGAAAAAACCACTCTATTTTTGTGGCGTATGCACCGGAAGAAGATCCACAGATCGCCGTAGCCGTGGTGATAGAAAATGCCGGGTATGGTGCTACCTGGGCGGGTCCGATTGCTTCTTTCATGATAGAAAAATACCTGAACGATACTATAGAAACAGACCGGCTGAAAGAGATAGACCGCGTGGCTTCTGCCGACCTGATACCGGAAGCGATTAAGCATTGGTATTATAAAAAAGACTCGCTGGAAGCCAGGAAGGCTGCCAAGGTAGAGCAGGATACGATTCCGAATAAACTGGATAATAACCTGGAAAACCGCAAGATCATTTTTGACCCTGAGGCAGAACCGAACCGTAAAGATTCTACACCGGGCAATGAAAAAATACCCGCCACAACGCCTGCCGTTGCGCCGCCGGACGATAACAAAAGAAAACCCAACAACAGCAAACCGTAACCAAGCATGAGCACTGTTTATAACCAGAATAAATCGATTTCCAAGGGCATTGACTGGATTACTATTGCCATTTACATATTTCTGGTGTGCACCGGCATTCTTTGCATCTTTATGGTGGAATACAACCCGGACAGCAAAGCATTTACCTCTTTCTTTTCCGGGCAAACCAACTACAGCAAACAAATTCTCTTTACCGGTATCTGCGTGATGGTGGCAACATTTATTTTACTCAGCGATAGTAAACTGTACACAGCATTTGCTAACTTATTTTATCTCTTTGGCATCATGCTGATGCTGCTAACGTTTGTGATTGGTAAAAGCATCAACGGCAGTAAAAGCTGGATTCCGTTAGGCGGCGGCTTCAACCTGCAGCCGGCAGAGTTGTGTAAAATATTTGCGGCGCTGGCACTGGCGAAATACCTGTCGCGGCAGGACCTTGATTTTAGTAAACTATCGTCGCAGATTGTAGCTGCGGTCATTGCTTTGCTGCCAGCCGTACTATCCATTGCCCAGAATGAAACCGGGCTTGCTATTGTATATGGCTGCTTCTTTATTGTCATGTATCGCGAAGGCTTGCCAGGCTGGATACTGGTAATGGGAGGATCTTTTGCAGCGCTGGTGGTGTGCACGCTGGTGCTGCCATCGTTTATCCTGTTTATTATTCTCACCGTAATTGCTTTAATAGCAGTTTATATCTATCGCTATCAGATTAAAAGAAGCCTGGGGCTGTTGATTGCCATTATTGCTATCTGGTTTATGTGTGTGGGTATTTCAGTGTTTGCGGTGCCGTACATTTTTAATCATATTTTTCAGTGTTACCAAAGTCAGCGTATCTACAGCATGGTCGGTAAAGACTACGACTGTAGCCAGAATAAGAGCGCGCAAACAGAGGAAGCTGCAAAGAAGAACGTAGTAAAGCCGGACGATTATAATGTAAGGCAAAGTAAGATTGCCATTGGCTCCGGCGGCTTGCTGGGAAGAGGATTTTTAAAAGGCACGCAAACGCGCGGTAAATATGTGCCTGAACAGCATACCGATTTTATATTTACTTCTTTGGGTGAAGCGTTTGGCTTTGCCGGCTGTCTCTTTTTCCTATTGGTGTATTTCTTTTTGCTGGTGCGCATCATTTATATGGCAGAGCGGCAGCGAAGCACGTTCAGCCGTGTATATGCCTACAGTGTTGCGAGCATTTTGTTTCTGCATATTGCTATTAATGTCTGCATGACGATAGGTCTGTTCCCGATAGTAGGTATCCCATTGCCGCTGGTGAGTTATGGCGGGTCGTCGCTGCTTACATTTACCATACTTATCTTTATTTTGGTGCGGTTAGATGCAGATAGAAATATGGTGTTGCGGTAATGAATTTATCCTGAAATGCAACTTCTCATTTTAGAGAAAATGTTTCTTGTATTCCGCTTTGTGCAAGAAAGAATAAGCGTAAAAAATTAACGATAATCACAACGGCATCGGCAGGCGTAACAAAAAGGTTCATCAATTATTGATGAACCTTTTTTATTTATATCAGAAAAATTACTTAGAAATGACTGCCACCGTTTGCAGTCGGGCATTTATAGGAAGTAAGATTAAACGATACGCCAACCTGTGCTAAAGCATAGGCATCTTTCTGCTGGCTGTTGCCGCGCTGGCGTCCTTTAATTCCAATACGGTCTCCGGTTTCATAGCTTCTGTCGGAAAGAAGATAAGCGGGATTAATGGTTCCATCCACACCTACCACTGAACCAGTGCCGGCATAATAGAACGGCTGGTCGCCAACGTAGGTAGTGCTTACATCATCGAGATAATCGGTTGTGGTAAAACGGTAGCCTACTTCGAAGAAAGCATTGGTATTTTCGTTCAAGCCAAATTTGAACCCGACTGCCAAAGGAAAGCAGGCAGCCACAGTGCCATAGGGTTTGCGGTCAGGATACTGCGTGCTGTTCTGGCCTTCAGTTCCCAGCGGGCGAAGGAAGTATTTGGTGCCCTGCAGGTAAGCATATGGATCGTAGGAAAAAGCGCCGATACCAAGCGAAACATACGGTGTGAAATTATAACCTTCTACACCCGGCATGTAATGAAAGAAATTGAACTGACCACTGAGCGAAGCTTCCCATACATTGCTGTTAAAGCTAAGGTTGCGGCGTTTCTGCGTTTCGTTTTTACTATAAATATCAGAGTAGCCAAGAAAGGCATAGTTCACACCCAGCTTCAGACCTATATAATCATTGAACTGCTTCAGGTAAAAAGCGCCCGCCGAAAACTTCGGCCTATTGATGTTGGCACGTGTATTAAGGTCGCCAAAATAATGACCGACACCTACAGCCAGGCCAAACTCGCCCTGGCGCGTTTCGCCAAAATAACTTTGCGCCTTTACGCCAACCGATAATAATAGCAGAAAAAGAACCGGAACAATCATCTTTGCCATACGCGTGCAAAATAAGGATGTTTTATTAACGAAGCATTGCCCCTTTTCGTGTGCGGGGCTGGTTTTAATTTCTTTTGTCTAAGCCCCAGGTAAGCTTTGAGCGCAACATAGAAAGAAAACTATTCTCGTTGAGCCGGATGAGACTAATGGTGAAATTTTCCTTCTTTACAGCCAGTTGAATTTTTTTATCCACAATCTCTTTGCGGGCGTCGAGGGTGCAAATAAACTCCTCGCTTCTGCCTTCAATTTCGAAGGAAACGATGTTGGTATCGGGCACAATGATAGAGCGGATATTGAGGTTGTGCGGCGCTACCGGTGTTATGCAGAAGGAGCTTGAATCGGGAAATACAATCGGACCATTACAGCTAAGACTATAACCGGTAGAGCCTGTAGGAGTCGAGACGACCAAACCATCGGCCCAATAACTGTTGAGAAACTCGCCATTAAGATACGTATGAATTTTAATCATTGGCGACGTGTCGCGCTTATGAATTCCAAATTCGTTCAGCGCGTAGGGAGCGTTGTCAAAAAGCGGTATATCGGCATCAAGGTGAATCAGGATGCGTTTGTCGGTTACATACGTTCCGTTCACAAGCGCATCTACGGCAATCGCTATGTCTTCCTTGCCGATGCCAGCTAAAAAACCCAGCCTGCCAAAGTTGATACCCAGAATCGGAATGTTTTTATTACCAATAATGGTAACGGCATCGAGTATGGTACCGTCGCCGCCAAGACTGATGAGACAATCGGTATCGCTTTCAAGATGATTGGCAAACACCTGGATGTTGTGGATGGCCGACATCGAATCCCAATACTTCTGCGCCAGCGAAGCCGATACAATAATGGTTACATTGTGACGGTGCAGCTCGTTTATCAAAGCCAGTAAAGGCACCTGTTGCTTGTCATCGAGGCCACGACTATAAATGGCTACTTTCATGAATTCGGTTTTTGATCTTGCTTATTTCTTGCCTTTGCTGTTGCTGCTAATATTCTTACCCATAAAAAAATGAGGCTTCGTTTAAGACTTGCTGAAAAGACAGTTTAAAAACCGGCTGCAGCTAATCCTCTTCCTCAAAGATAGCTTACTGCCGCATCAAAAATCTCCTTTTGAATGAAGATATAAATTGTGATCGCCCAATTGATTAAAACTATATTCCAACCGGATAATGATGTCGTAAATGGTTACGATGTCTAAACCCAGGCCATACGTAGCAATCAGCTTATTGTTGAAACGGCTTTGCATGTTATCATCATATACATAAGCGGCATTGCCATAGCCTTTCAAATAAAAGCGTAGCGGTATCACATCGTGGTTCTTTATGTTCACCGGGTTCTTTAGGTTGTATGTAAAAATCTTTTGCCGCAACGTGGCTCTGTTAATGGTGGCTGCCACGCCATCAATCACATAATACTCCAAACCCTGGATAAAAAAATCGCCATAATAGTTTACAATTTGTTTATTAAAAAACGGTTGTTTAAAAGGCAGGCTTAGCAAACCAGCCGATTGCAATTGCAACTGTGTATTGTGATAAAGCGGTATTGTGTATTTGGTATGATACGTCAGTTGCCAAAGGTTCATTACACTGCCAAAGCCTTTCTTAACGAACGACACATCGCCCACAAAACCCTTGGTCGGATATACGGTGTTGTCCGCATCGGAATACTGCATGGTGTAAGAAATAACCGGGTACGTAATATGCGTGCGGCTATACGGAAAATAGCCCGGGTTAAGTTGTAAAATCGTATCGTTCAGTTTCTCATCAACCAGCCTGAAAGTGAAGCTGTGCCTGGTTTTGATAGCAGGTCGGTAGAGATAAGACACTTCGCTGCGAAACTGTTGCCGCACAAACTGGTTACCTTTATAAAACAGTTGCTTGTTATCTCCGTTAGTACCGTAATTAAGCTCGCGCTGCCGCAAAAAAGAGGCAGCGAAAGAAATACCCTGATGCAATTGTTTATCAAGAAACGGCACTTCGTACCGCGCAGCCACCTGATGATTATAGCCTGTAATCAGCCAGAGATAAGCATTGTCGTTTCTGCCGCTTACATTGTTTTGAATCAGCTTCAAACCATAGTTTACACGGCTCAGGCTGCGGTGTTGTTCCGTCCACCACTGATTGAAATTTCTATCTACCAAACGGAAATAGGGAACCGGTAAAAAGTACCAGCGTTCCTTTACAAGTATGTTGATGTTGATATGATTACTGTCAATAGTTTCTGTAGTGATGGTGGCATCAATAAAAAGCGAGGTATTGATAACTTGCTGTTTGGCTAAGATTAATTCCTTAGCAAGATTTCCGGGAAGAAGGGTATCGCCTTCTGCAAAAGGCAACTCTCTGCGAATGATATAGTCTTTGGTTTTGTAATTGCCTGCAATGCTAATGTTGCTGATAATGCGGGAAACGGATGCGGAAGAAACCGGAAATGAATCTTGTGCCCGGAGAGCAATGCCTAACATCAACAAAAAAACGATTCCCCAAAATCTCATTTCCTTCAATTGTTCCTAAGCAGAAAGCGGGCAAAGATAGAGGTGAGACAGCGAAAACATTTTTACGCAAAAAAAGGAGTGGTATAGGTTAGAAAATATAAGGTTGTATGTTTTGGTAACGATATTCAATCATTTTGCTTAGGTTTTAATTGAGAACCTAAACCTGTTCAATCAATTTCTTTAGGTTTTGATTAAGTAGGTAACGTAATTGTACTATTTGCGTTAGGGTTTGGTACAATAGGTAGAGCAATTGTACCATTTTCCTTACCCAATAGTACAAAAGCTAAGGTGATTGTACGATTTGCGTTAGCTTTTGTACTATTAGGTAACGTGATTGTACTATTTTCGTTAGCTTTTAATACAACAGGTAAGGCAATTGTACTATTTGCGTTAGGATTTGGTACAATGGGTTGTATCTTATGCTTCTGAATGAAACTCTTTTTACACAACTATAGCTTAATGTTTACCGCAATTACACCATTGATGCCAGCCATCGGGAAGTAATAATTTTCTGTTATCGGCGCGCTGTCGTAGTTGTAAGAAAAAGTATAGCCATTCGGCTGGTATTGACTGCTGAACACATTATTCAACTGACCAATAATACTCCACTCTTTGAACACCACTTTTTTGAAAGTATAAATCAATCTTGCGTCTTCGGTAAAATAGCTATTCAGGCTTCGGGCTTTGTTCTCTGTATTGTCTAAATATTGCCGGGAAACATATTTGCTCAGCAAGCCCACTTCACAATTTTTAACGGGCAAAAGGGTAATGGAACCATTTGCAATCCAGGATGGCGAAAACGAAATATCGGTGTGTTGATGTTGTATTTCCTGCTGACCGGTATAGTTAAAATCAGCATCATACTCATCGATATATTCAGTAAACGCTTTTATCTTGTTACGGCTGAAAGTAGCGCCAGCATTGAGTTTCAGCCAGTCGGTCAGTTTGGCACCAACTTGTAGTTCTATGCCTGCGCGGTAACTATTGGGCACATTCACCCGCGTATAGGCACCAATGTCATTGATCTTTCCGGTCAGTACCAACTGGTCTTTGTACTGCATATAATAGAGGGTTGCATTCCAGTTCAACCATTTCATTTGTTTGGCTACACTTGCCTCTACATCTTGCAAAATTTCCTTCTTTGGCTGCGTGGTTTGCCCGGCTTCAAAATCATCGCGGTTGGGTTCCTTGCCAGCTACTGCATAGCTTACATAAGCCGTCCAGTTGTTCTTTGTATAACTAACGCCAGCCTTTGGGTTAAAGAAGTTTAAATCGCGATTGATGTACAACTTTGGATTGTCTTCAAAACCTTTCATATCGTACATCACACGCCGGTATTGCACATCGCCAAAAAGACTAACATAACTATTGAACTGATGCAGCCATTTCAGGTAAAGGTTAGCATCTTTTTTATAAGCCCATAAGCGATAATATTGCGCGTCTTTATCTATACCGCCATTGTCCGCCCAGATTACATTTCCGTAATGCAGACCATCGTATTTAGAGAAGCTTCCGCCAAGTGTCAGTTCATCGCTTCTGGTTTCTTGTTGCAACGAAAAGGTGGTTCCGTAAAAATAATTATCGAGCCACCGGTCTCTTATCAGGTCTGTTTGCGATAGCGTATCATTGCCGGCAACCACATCGGGAAAGCCGTAGTCAGCATAGCTTTGATTGTATTTATATTCTTCATAATAGCCTCTGCCACGGGTAAGAAAAGCCGCCACATTCAACGACAGATGATTCGCCAGCGACTGGTTCCAGAACAACTGATAATTGTCTTGCTGATAATTGTCGGTCTGGTTGGGATAGTTGTATAAGTTGTATTTTCTTTTGTTGCTGTTGAATAAATTAAGCGAGTCGGCTGGTGTAAAAAAATAAGTGCCGATATTATTATCGTAGAAATTCTGCAGGTCTTCTTTGGTGCCAAACAGCTTCGCTCCGGGCACGCCATTCCATGCCTGGTAAGTTTTTTCTTTACCGGTAAAAAGATTGAAGCGCAGCGATGTTTTACTGCCAAAATAAGCTGCGGAAAAATAAGCCGATTGCAAACTGCTTTTGGCTCTGTCGATAAAGCCATCGCTGCTAATGCGGCTGAGCCTGGCATCAACCGTAAAGTGGTTACTGAGCAAGCCGCTTCCGGCTTTAACCGTATTCTTCCAGGTGTTGAAAGAGCCATAGCTATTGTTGATTTCGGCATAAGCCGTATCGTTTCTTTCATTGGTGCTTAAATTAAGTGTTGCACCAAAAGTGCCCGCTCCGTTGGTTGACGTGCCGGCACCGCGTTGTATCTGTATTGAAGAAACAGATGATGCAAAATCGGGTAGGTCAACAAAATAGCTGATGCTGCTTTCTGCATCATTATACGGAATGCCATTAAGCGTAACATTGATGCGCGTTCCATCCGTTCCGCGAATGTGGATGCCCGTGTAACCGACACCATTTCCGGCATCTGAATTTACCACTACCGATGGTGTCTGGTTTAAGAGAAAGGGTAAATCCTGCGCCACATTATTCTTCTCTATATCCGCTTTCGAAAGATTGGTTTTGGTAAATGGCGCCCTGTCTGAAGCCCGCACGGTGCGCACTTCTAACGGCTCTAAAGCATTGGCATCATCTTCCAGCACAAAGAGAATTGATGTGTCGTTACTTGCAATCCTTATCTGCTGCGAAGTAGCTTGTTTGCCTACATAATTTGCCGTTACTGTCAGCATGCCTGTTGGCAGATTTGCCAACAAAAATTCGCCGCGCATATCTGTAGTTGTCAGCCTGTTGGTGCGAAGCTGTCTTACTACGATGGTTGCGCCTTGCAACGGAGTTTTGTTTTTGTCTGTAACGACGCCTTTAATGGTTAGCTGGGCGTGCGCTGTAAGAGCAATAAGCAGGACGGTTATAGCTCCCAAACCTTTTTTTATTTCTTTCATAAAAAAGTATTTGAGAACAGGAATGAGACAAACGGAGAGGAGTAGAAATGATATTCTGCCTTCCCTTCGCAGGCATTACCCTGTTCAGGTTCTACGGGTGTAATCTCAGCTTTGTAATGATGTAAACCATTACTCGGCACCCCGGGAATTAATAAATATATTTAGTGCAAAAGCAACCCGGATAAGGCGCTTTTGCAGGCGCAAAGTAAAGACAGAATTTTTATAAACTTGTAACCTTTTATCAGCATCTTCGTTTGGCATATATAATTTCGGGAAATGAAAAAATGGATCCTTATATTGATTGTCTTATTTGCATTAAAAGCCGGTGCGCAAAACCTGGTGTACGATGCCAATGCTGAAGTAAGAAAAGTAGATGCGTTCAATGGTGTAAGCGCAGGCGGTGGCATAACGGTTTATATATCGCAGGGTAAAGAACAGGCTGTAGCGGTAAGTGCAGAAGATGAAAAGAATGTAAGCAAAATAAAAACGGAAGTAAAAGACGGTGTGCTTAAGATTTATGTAGACGCTGCCATGTGGAATAACTGGAGCTGGGGAAACAAAAAAATAAAAGCTTATGTAACCGTAACCGAGCTTACCAAATTAGAACTGAGCGGCGGCTCGATTGGTAAAATTGTAGATGAACTATCGGCTAACAAACTAGATCTCGAATGCCACGGCGGAAGCATTGTAAATGGTAAGCTAAATGCGTCAGATTTATTGCTCGATTTAACCGGCGGCAGCATTGCTACTATCAACGGCAATTTTGCTAATGCTAGTGTAGAAGCCAGCGGCGGTAGTATTGTAAAAGACTTTGATGCCGTTGCCGATGTGTGCAAAGTAGATGCTTCGGGCGGTTCGGTAATTAGTATGACGGTAAACAAAGAACTGACAGCAGATGCCAGTGGCGGCAGCATCATCAACTATAAAGGCAATGGCATTATTAAGAGTGTGGACACCAGTGGCGGAAGCATGATTAAGAAAAAAGAATAAAATAATTCTTCGCCTTTTGGCGGTTACAGTCTATATTTGCACCCCCAATCAGTAAAGACTGATTGCCAAAAAAGATTTTAATAGCTCATTATATCGCGAAGTAGAGCAGCGGTAGCTCGTCGGGCTCATAACCCGAAGGTCGGAGGTTCGAACCCTCCCTTCGCAACAAAGAAAGCCTCATCTTCGGATGGGGCTTTTGTATTTTACAGCTTACCGTTATTTACTTCTCTTTCTTTCGGTAAATTTAAATTGAATGTACAGGTGCTTTCATTAAACATTTGTGCGGTATGCGATTTCTGCATTTCGCCGTTTGGGCAAGAGCAATTTTCTTACACACCTTTATAAAAAACTACAAACCTCATAAGCCGGATTCTGTTTCTACACTATCATTTATCTGCTCTCAATATTACTATTAAGATGTAGCTGCCTACCCTGGCTCATCAGGCGAGCCGCCCTTAACCGAACCTGTATGTGGCATTACAGCACCTAAGGTTTACCCGCCCGGTGCATTACTGCACCGCGCCGTAAGCTCTTACCTTACATTTTCACCGTTATGAAGCCTAATGGCATCACTGTTATTTTCTGTGGCACTCTCTCTTCCCAACAAGTTGGGAGCCGGCCGTTAACCGGTAGGTTGCTCTGCGCTGTCCGGACTTTCCTTGACGTTATTGACGCCACGATAGCGCGGGTTTGTAGTGAGGCGAAGGTAAGGTGAAGATGAGTGAAGTATGCAACTGGCAATTGAAAGTAAAAGAAATGTTATTGCAAAAGAATCTACTTTTCTTATACCTAATACTGAAAGAAAATTTGGGTAGCGCCGTAGCCAAAGCGGGCATCATACTGGTTAATGAATGTCTTTACATCACGACGTGTTTTCAATATCTCGTGAATTTCCTCTTTCAGCTTGCCGGTACCAATGCCATGTATCACAATCATCTCCGGCAGGTGATGAGCTATGGCAAGCTCATACCATTTTTCAAACTCGTGCAACTGCATTGTCAGTATCTCGAAGTTGCTCATGTTCTTCCAGTTGTCAGTCAGTTTTTCTATATGCAGGTCTACAATACTGCGCGCGGGCGGCAGGTGAAGCCTCGCCTTAGCAGCGTCGTATAGTTTGAAGCCTTTGGCATCCAGGCTGTCCAGCGATAGCGTGTTGTCTTCCGGTCGGTCGGGATATTCAGTAAACAAAGGATAAGAGATAGAAGGAAGATTTTTTTCTTTAATTTCTTCTATCTTTTTAAACATCTGTTTCGCTCTTATTTTTACGCCTGTTTCAAAAAACTCAGCTTTCTTTTTATCCGGCTCCTGCAGTGAGAACTCGAACAAAAAAGACGGGTTGTCGTTAAGGATTTCAAACGATATATCGTGCAGGTAAAAATCTTTGCCGGCGCGCACTTCGTTCAGCAGGGTAAACTCTGTGTTGCCGTTGGAAAGCTGTTGTTTGTATTCAAAATGATAGCTGTAAGTAGTGCGATTGATAAGATAGAGTTTAAACAACTCCACTACTTCGTCGTTAAACTCATCAAGCCCAAACTTGGGAAGAAAGGATAGCCACACGCCAGGCTCGGATTTAATGTTAGTAACGGCACCTTTTTCTTTGGGTAAAGAGTCAACATATTGTTTTGCTTTCTTGGGCGGCTCTTGTATAGTCTTTTTGGTAAAGCGATGGAAGTAAGGAAAGTCAATCTGGTCCATGTAAGCAGGAAACTTTACACCACGCACTTCTATCAGCACCATCTTGTCGTTCATTATCTCAATAACCTTCCCTTCTTCATTGCTGTGCAGCACAATGATGTCGTCGCCTACAGTGTATTTCATTTAGCAAAAATAAGAAAGAAGCCGATGAGGAAACTTGAATGCGCAGATAGGAAAGCGGTTGTAAGGATAAACAGTTGTGGTATGTGAATAAATCAATTTTTGCCTGACAAATAAATGGGTTGATGGTATACGGGAAAGTTTAGCGAATTGGCAATAAAGCACATTTCATTGGCTTTCTTATGTAGCTCATCGGCTTTCTCTTTCATAGACCCGTGCGCCAGGGTAATGGTAGGATGCAGGGTGATTCCGGTGAATTTTCCGCTACCGTTTTCTTCTTCCTGCATTGTTGCCGTTGCTTCATCTGTATAATTGGTAACCACCACACCTGCTGCCGCACACAAATGCAGGTACCACAGCATGTGGCAGGCGGAAACGGAAGCCAGCAAAAGCTCTTCAGGATTGTGTTTGGTGCTATCGCCGCGAAACAATGGGTCGGAAGAACACAAAATATCGGTTTTACCATTAACTGAAACGGTGTGGCTTCTTTCGAATGCTTTGTAGTCTGACGTTCCCGTTCCCCTATTGCCGGTCCATTGTACGGTTAGTTTGTAATGATGTGGTTTGCTCATACTCAATTGTTAGATGGGTTCATCCCGGCATTTTTTATCTTTCGATTACTTATCATTCCGCCACAAGCTGGTATCAGTCTTCTTTTCCCTGCACCACTATTACGATTTCGCCCTTTACGTCTTTTGCCGAAAAATAATCGTGTACCTGCTGCAAGGTGCCGCGTTTGTTTTCTTCAAACAGCTTTGAAAGTTCGCGGCTTACACTGCAAGGGCGGTCGGAGCCAAAGTAGGCGATGAGGTCTTTCAGGGTTTTTACCAGCCGCACGGGGCTTTCGTAAAAGATCATGGTTCTTTCTTCGGAAGCCAGTTGGGTAAGCAAGGTGTGCCTGCCTTTTTTCAGGGGTAAAAACCCTTCGAACACAAAGCGGTTGGTGGGGATGCCACTGTTTACCAGCGCGGGAACAAATGCCGTGGCACCTGGCAGGCATTCGAGTGCGATGTTATTTTTTATGCACTCTCTTACCAATAAAAAAGCAGGGTCTGAAATGCCGGGCGTGCCTGCATCGGTGATGAGCGCCATGTTCTTGCCAGCTGAAAGCTGGTCGATGATGTGCTGAAGTATCTTATGCTCGTTGTGTTGGTGGTAAGACGATAACGGCTTGTGGATGTTGTAGTGCTGCAGCAGTTTGGAAGAGGTGCGCGTGTCTTCGCAAAGAATAACGTCCACGCTTTGCAGCACTTCTATAGCGCGGAAGGTAATGTCTTTCAGATTGCCGACAGGCGTAGGAACGAGGTGAAGCATGGATTTGATTTGGAAATCTGAAAATGAGGAAATATAAGGCTGGTGCGTTTTTGTTTTCAAATTATTCCATCAGCCAATTGTTTTAATTCACCATTTCTATTTCGTAAAACTCCATTACGGGATTTGCCAGCAGTTTTTTAGCTGCTTCTTCGGCAAGGTTGCGGGCAGCTTCTTCGCTCGCTGCGTCTATCTGCATGGTGATGTGTTTGCCAATGCGAACGTCGGTAACGCCGTGCAGGTTCAGGTTTTGCAAACCGCCCAACACGGCTTTGCCCTGCGGGTCTAAGAGATCTTTCAGCGGCATTACTTTTATTTGAACATTATACATGATGATGCGTAGTTGATGGTTTAAAAATCAAAGATAGAACCACGTAAGCAATAAATGCAACCGGCACTGCCAGCCAGCCTGCAAATAGTGCAGTGGCAATAGCAATAACCGCAATAATAATAAACGGCAGAAATGATTTGAACGAAGCATTGGTAAACTTCAGCGCCAGCATGGGCAACGTGGAAACCATAAGGTAACTGATGATGAGAATAACCGCATACCAGAACCATTGATTGAGGAAAAGGTTATAAACAAAAGTGCTGTTAGTATAAAAATAAATAAGCGGAAACGAAGCGACCAGCAAGCCAGCCGCAGGAATAGGCACACCTTTAAAACCATAACTCTGTTCTGTATCGATGTTGAACCTTCCCAGCCGGTAAGCGCCTGCACAAGGAAGAAGGAAAGCCGGCAATAGGCAGGCAGTGCTAATGTTTAGCCCATCTGGCTGCTGTGAGAAGCTGTATCGCAGAAGCATATACACAATAAATCCCGGCGCCACACCAAAGCTCACCACATCGCTTAGCGAATCTAACTGCGCACCTAACGGAGAAGAGGCTTTGAACAGCCTTGCTACAAAGCCATCCAGGAAATCGATAACGGCGGCGCAGCCAATAAAGAAGGAAGCCCATACCATAGGCTCGGGCAGATTGATTAAGCTGGTGCCGGTTTCATCGGTTGTTGTAGTAAGCCCGGGTTGCAGAATTGCAACAATAGCAAGACAGCCGAAGACAAGATTAAGTAACGTGAGAAGATTGGGTATTTGCTTCATTATTTCTGCATTAGTTGTTCGATCTCTTCCACTGTGATTGGTATATTTTTCATCAGGTCTATATTGCCATCTTCTGTTATCCAAACGTTGTTTTCAATGCGAATACCCATTTGTTCTTCTTCTATGTAAATACCCGGCTCAACGGTCAGCAACATGCCAGCCTGTAGCGGGATGGCTTTGCTTCCCAGATCATGCACATCAATACCTAAATGGTGCGAAATGCCATGGTACAAATACCTTCGATACGCCCTGTTGCTTGCATCTTCGTTCTTTACCTCTTCTTCTTTCAGCAAACCGATTTTTATAAAAACCCGTGTGGCTTCATCGCCTACTTTTTGTTCGTACTCGTTCAACGTAATGCCGGGTTTCAGCAACGATTTGCAATAATTATGAAGGTGCAAACAGGCATTATATACTTCCTTCTGCCGATCCGTAAACTTACCATTTACCGGAACCGTACGCGTTAAATCTGCCGCATAGCCGCCATACAAGGCGCCAAAATCCATGAGTATTAATTCTCCGTCTTTGCATTCTTCGTTATTAGCTATGTAATGCAGCGTTCGTGCCCTGTCGCCGCTCGCAATAATACTGCTGTAAGCCTCGCGGGTAGCGCGGTTGCGGAGAAATTCATGTACCAGTTCGGCTTCTATTTCGTACTCCATCACACCGGGTTTGATGAAGGATAATAACCGCCGGAATGCCTTCTCAGTTATGTCTATTGCCTGCTGGGTTACCGCTACTTCTTCTTTCGATTTTATTTGTCTTAGCTTTTTTAAAATGCGAGCGCTGCGCTCGTAATGATGCAGCGGGTATTGCTCCTTCATTTCGTCGATATAACGGTAGTCACGCGTTTTATAAAATGGGCCTTTGCGGTCGTTCTCGTTTGTATTCAGGTAAATGGTTTCTGCTGTATGCAGCCATAGTTGCAGGAAGGCGGGCAAAGCATCTAACCACATCACCGATTCAAAGCCCGATAGCTGCTTGGCTTCTTCCGCGCGAAGGCGTTTGCCATCCCATTTTTCTTTCAGTTCATTAGGGCGCACCAATACTAGAACTTCGCGGTACTTTTCATCAGGATTATCTGGGTATAATATTACCATGGTATCTTCCTGCTCGATGCCGGAAAGCCAGTACAGATCGCTGTTCTGCGTGAATCTATAAGTAGCATCGCCGTTCATCGGCATTTCGTCGTTGCTATTGAATATAGCGATGCTGTTTGGCTTCATTTCGCCCATAAACCGCTTGCGGTTTTGCGTAAACAAAATATTGTCAACCGGTAGATTTTTCATGTCGCAAAGATGTGGAGAAATGCTTTTTGTTTTTGGTAAAATATAAAGGTCTTCTGATGAACTGAATAGGCAAATAAAAGCCTGCGCCAGTTTGTTTGCTGATGTAAACTTTATCAATTTCTTTCTTTACAGCAAGAAAGCGGGGTGGTTTCGTTATGATGTCCATGTCATTACTACACAAAATCTTTATTTCTTTTTTATGTAAATAAAGAGCAGGCATAGTTCAAAAGGCATTTTCTTTGCAACATTGTGGCAATAATGGCAAGCCTATCTTCTTCGTACCGAAAATGGATGAGTGTTTTTTTACTCAGCCTTTTTGCGCTGGCAGTTACGCCGGTAAGCTGGCTGCACGATGCATTGGCTCATCACCAGGATGTTTGCTATCATCATTTTGATGAAAAAGGAAAGATCATTACCAAGGCCGATATCAATTGTCATTGTCTTTCTTTTGTCGCCGAAGCGCAGTTCATTAACAACGGTTATCCTTCTTTTCATTTGGCTACGCCAGCTCCTATATCTTCTTCCTGCATTGGTTTTTATGCCGTTCATTTTTACTCGCAACACCACTTCTATAGCGAGCTTCGTGGTCCACCTTCTTTAATCTGACTTTTATTTTTCACTCCATTCCGGCATTTGGTTAGTAACCGATGTATTGCCGGCAATTGTTTATTCATTCACAGATTATCATCCTTATGGTTAAGTATAGTATCGTTGTTACGATCATTCTTTTATTTTCTATACCGCTTTACGCACAGCGAACCTTATCTGGAAAAGTTACTTCTGCCAAAACCGGTGAGCCACTGGAAGCGGCTTCTGTTTACATCAACGATCTGCGCTTGGGAACCATTACCGATTCGTCCGGCAATTATCATTTTGCTAACCTGCCTTCGGGAAACTTTGTGGTAGAAGCGCGCTCCGTCAATTACAAATCGGTTACTCACAACATCAGTTTTACATCTTCCGCCGTGCAAAATTTTTCGCTGCCCGAAAATGTTGTGGAAGAAAGTGAAGTGGTTGTTACAGGCTTATCGAAAGCCGGGCAAATCAAGCGCAGTGCCAT
>CAZZZH010000072.1:0-18187 GCA_964658445.1 Ilyomonas sp. | reverse complement strand
GCAGGTAAGTTAATGAACAATATAGGTAAGTTGGCTCCTTACGCATGTTAGTTGGCTCGGGATGAAAGTAAGTTGACGCGGAATGCGTGTAAGATGGCAAGGAATGTAGATGAATGGATGGGAGCGAATAGAAAGATGGGAGGCATTTTCATAAAAAACCGGCGCAGGGATGATCTGAGAGATTGCCCGTGCGCCGGTTTTATATTATTCCGTTATACCAAATTCTGCTTGATGTAATTGTAGCTTTTGGTGATGCTGTCGAAAGGCGAGCCGGGACATTTGTCCTGCTCTACGAAGAAGTATTTCATGCCGGCTTTGTCTGCATGTTTAAAGATTTCCTTGAAGTCGATGGTGCCGCTGCCTACTTCGGCAAACGCCTTATCGGGCGTATTGTCCATATCTTTTACATGCCACAGCGGGAAGCGACCGGGATGCTGGTTGAATATCGCCATTGGATCCTGGTTCGCTTTTTTAATCCAGTAAAGATCCATTTCCATTTTTACTAAATTCTTATCGGTTTGATTGAGCAAAATATCGTAAGGATATTGATCTCCCTGTTTGTCGAACTCGAAAGAATGATTGTGATAACAAAACTGAATGTTGGCTTTTTTGCAAATTTCGCCCGCCTTATTAAAATCGTCGGCAACCTGTTTGTAATGATCCAAGCCTTTGCGCTCGTTGTCGGAGAGGTAGGCGCAGACCATGTAAGACAAGCCAAGGGCAGAGGCATCGTCTACGGCTTTTTGCCAGTCGTGCAGTAAAGTGCCTTTAACATCGGCGCCGTTCTGTTGCTCTTCGCCGAGGCGGTAGTGCCCGCTGCGCAAGGTGAGCCCATTGCTCTTTGCCAGTTTGGCGAAGGCAGCCGCATCCATACCATAAAACGTTTCGGTGCCGGTATAAGTGGCGGTCTCTATGGAGTTGTAGCCGATGGCAGCCACCTTAGCCAGCGTGCCCGCGGGATCTGCCTGCATGGCATCGCGCACGGTGTAGAGCTGCAAGCCAATGGCTTGTTTATCGCGTTTTAAAAAAGAAGGAGACAGGAACATACCGGCAGAAAGCAGGGATGTGGTTTTGACAAAGTCGCGTCTGGAAGTCATCGTTAGCTATTTTAATGTAAGTAAAAAATGAAACCTCGTGATAAGATTATAAAAGTAAGGTAAGTTTTTGTATGTGGCTTGAGAAGGAGAGATGATTTTAGGGAGGGTTTTGGTTTGCGATAGCTGAGTCTTTAGGCAGAGAGTCCATTCCGCAGAAAGCCATTCTATGTACGATGTGTGATGTACGATGTTAGATGTGGCAATTGTGGAGTGACGTGACGTACCGGGCAAAGCCTTTACCAGTGAAATGAGACCTATTGGGTTATAAATAAAACCATTGGGCTGCAAAAAGCGCCTGCTTACCGAAAGACATTATTTGTTAATAGTAAGGTAACCTTCCCGTAACACAAGCCCTGTCTTTTTGCCTCACTTAAATGATGCTATGAAAAACCTTTACACCAGCTTGTGCTGCTGTTTGTGCGTGCTTACCACGTATGCGCAGGAAATAACCGGCACTGTTACAGACAGGCAAACCCACGAACCCCTTATCTCCGCAACGGTTGTGTTGAAAGCCGATGCACCCGATGGTAATTCAGCGCATGTTTTATCGGGTTTGAACGGCTCGTTTGTATTCAGAAACATAACCAGCGGCTCTTACAAACTGAACGTAAATTATGTAGGTTATATCGATACGACCTTTCTTGTTTCTGCCGATGGAAGACCGCAGACCCTTGCTTTGCAATTGTCGAGAAACGGTGAGGGATTGCAGGAAGTAACCGTGACCACCAACCGCGACAGAGGTACGGACCTATCCGCCTTAATTGCCGACCGCCGTTCTGCACAAATACAAAACTCTCTTTCTGCCAAAGCCATTGATATATCGCCGGACATTTCGGTGGCGAATGTAACGCAGCGCATCTCGGGCGTATCTTTAGAAAGAAGTACCAATGGAGAAGGGCAATATGCCATTGTGCGCGGGATGGACAAACGGTATAATTATACCCTGGTAAATGGCATCAAAATACCAAGCCCTGACAGCCGTAACCGATACATACCCTTAGATATTTTTCCTGCCGAACTGCTTGACCGCCTGGAAGTGACCAAGGCATTAACGCCGAACATGGAAGGCGATGCGATAGGTGGCGTGATAAACATGATAATGAAAGATGCGCCGGCTAAGTTTGCCATCCGCGCGAATGCAGCGCTGGGCATGGCACAAAAGTTCTCTTCGGAAGATTATACCGACTTTGATAAATCGGCAAGTTCAGATCATTCGCCTCGCTATACGAATGGCGAAAATTATTTAGCTACTATCAAAGATTTCCCCAACAACCCATGGACGTTTTCAAACAAAAAAAATCCGGTGGCTTCGTGGCTAGGCTTATCGGCAGGCGGGCGGTTGTTTAATAATAAATTAGGCGTGCTGGTGGCGGGAAGCTACCAGAATAATTACCGCAATGTAAACAGCGTGTTCTTTGATACGGAAACCGATCTTGCCAACGGTACACCAAAGCTCACCGACATTGAAGCGAGAAATTATTCTATTCAGCAACAACGAACCGGCTTACACACGCGGCTTGATTTTAAGTTTAACAATGCCAACAAAATAAACCTGTATGCCGGTTACTTTAACCTGCAGCGCAATGAGTACCGTTATATTTCGGACACCAATTTAATACTGGGCAGAACCTACGATGCCATACCTACTGAAGGCATTGGCAGGGTTGGTAATTCTATCCGAACATATCACGATGTACAGCAGATCTTTAATACTACGCTGAATGGCGAACACACTTTGTTTCCGCATTTGACAATGACGTGGGCAGCCGCTTATTCAAAAGCCAGCGATAACCGCCCGGATGCTGCAACGCTTGCTTTAACAACAGGTGTTTCGGTAGACCCGAACACGAAGACATTGGTGCAGGCACCTTTAAATTTAGACCAAAGCTCGGACCGCGAATGGTTGTATAGCACGGACGAAGACAAGAGCGGTTATCTCAATTTCACTTATCAATCCGTATTCAATAAAGTAAAAGCTGACTGGTCTGTTGGCGGCATGTATCGTGATAAAAGCAGGAACAGTTCGTACGATGATTATACGTTGCGACCCAACCCCGGCATCCAGGTATTTGACGGTGATATAACAAAGAATACGTTTGATGTTTTTAACCCGCAAGGCTCCTCAACCGATGCCTTGAATTATTCTTCAAAGGAAAACGTTGGCGCTGCCTACGCCATGGTGAAACTGCAGTTTAATAAAATTGAAGCCACAGGCGGTGCGCGGTATGAAAATACCGACCTGAGCTGGAACTCAAATGTACCGCCGACAGCCGTTGGTAAAACGGGTTCGGTGAAGTACTACGACGTGCTGCCAAGCGCGCATATTAAATATGCCATCACAGATAGACAGGCGTTGCGTGTCTCTTATTTTTCAGCCATCAGCCGACCCAATTTTTATGAAGTGGTTCCGCATTTCGGGGGCGATTTGGATGCCGATTATCAAGAGATTGGAAACCCTTACCTGAAGCGGACTACTGCAGAAAATTTTGATATCCGCTACGAATTATTCCCCAAAGGTCTTGACCAGTTGCTGGCAGGTGTTTTTTATAAAAACATAAAGAATCCGATTGAGTATGCGCTTGAAGATATTGGAACCCAGACCTACTACACGCCGGACAATTTTGGAACGGCTCATAACTATGGTTTTGAAGCCGACGTAACCAAGTTTTTCAGGCAGTTTGGCGTCAAAGCCAACTATACCTACACCGATTCTAAAATAACTACTTTAAAAGTAAGACGCTACAGCAACGGAACCAATTTGGTAACGGATTCTGTGAACCAAAGCCGCCCTTTGCAGGGACAGTCTAAGCACATTGCCAACTTCTCTTTTCTTTATAAAGATGACAACCGCTTAGGCCTGAACACACAGCTAGCTTTTACCTACACCAGCCGCAGAATCAATACGGTTTCGCAGTTCTTAAACAACGATATCTGGCAAAAGGGATTTACGCAGATGGACTTTTCGGTAGAAAAAAGAATAGCCAGACGCTTGTTTGTTTATGCCAAAGTGAACAATATTCTCAACACTCCTTTTCAGCTTGAAATTCTGCAAAAGAATGATGGCATTGGCAACCTTAATGTGCCTTATCAGAAAACAGGCGACAACGTTTTTATCCGCAAAGATGTGTATGGAACCAACTACCTGTTGGGCGTAAAATTCAGAATGTAAAACAACCTTTTTATGAAACATAGTTATCGATATTTCTGGCTCAGCAGTTTCATTTTATTGCTTCTTAGCGCCTGTCATAAAGAAGAAACGGTAAATGTATCACCAGCTAAAATAGATGCGGGGCAAGCCATCACCACAGATACCCTGACCGGCACGGTAAAAGGAACTTTGCTGGGTGGTAAAACGTATTACTTCAGCAGTGATATAACCGTAAATGCAGGCGATACATTGCTGATGCAGGCAGGCTCAAAACTCATTGCCTTAGGCGATGGCGCTTCTACTGAAACCAGCCCGCAAATTAGCGTGAATGGAACGTTTATAAGTTTGGGTACAGAAGACAACCCCAACTTCATTACTGTAACGGACAACAAACGCATTAATGCCAATGTTGGTAAAGGTTTTTGGGGCGGCATTCAATGTGGCGGCGCCAGTGGCGACCTGGTAATAAAATGGACGCATCTTGAATTTGCCGGCGGTCCGGCAGGTCCTGCGGCAGACCCTGCTGTTTATACTGCCGGCGACCCGCGCTACACCATTGCTTTTACTAACCAGAATGCAAATTGTATTCTGGAAGATTCCTGGATCTTCGGCAGCACTGATGATGGCATGCGTGTATTGCGTGGTAAAATAAGCCTTATGCGAAACACATTTGAAGCCTGTGGCAAGGCAGGTGGAGAAGCCGTAAACCTGAAAGGCGGAACGGTGGGTGATGTGGCTTACAACTTATCTATCGGGGCAGCTACCAATTCTTTCAAAGCCTCTAACAGCGGCGGTAGCGACGTGCAGACCGATGTAAATGTGTATAACAATACAATGATTAATAGTGGCCTGCGGCAGGTAAAATCGGGTCGTGGCGGCTCTATCAATTATGAAAAAGGAGCGCAGGGAAAAGTGTACAATAACCTGATTATAAACTGCCGTTTTGGACTGCGCCTTACAAGCGATGCCGATACGAATCACATTGCTTACAATAACCAGTTTTACTATGCCAATGCCGATTATTTTATTCCCCAGTTTAATGCTTCGGATGGTGTAGCCAGAACACAAAGCAATGATATCCGAAGTGCAACGCCTCAAACCAATAACCCGATGTTTGCCACATATGATGTTAACCAGTTTGACTATAGTACGGTAAAACCGCCGTTAGATATTTCAGCAATGCCATACAGCATTATAACCGCCGTGGATTACAATTTTAGTTTACTGCCCGGCTCGCCTGCCTTAAAGAAAGGATACACTAGTTTTTCGGCTTTGCAAGCCGTGCCGCAAGGCGGATTGTATGGCGCAACCACAGATGCGCCCGGCGTTGACATGGGAGCGTATCAATCGGATGGTTCCGGCAACAGGCACTTCGGTTCAAGCCTTAATTTCAAGTGATGTATTTATACAGATGTTTGGCTCTTTTCATCCTCCTTGCTCTTTGTATTTATTTACAGGCACAGAACACTGTGCCTTCTTATTTAGGAACCAAAACCACTTACCATCCGCAGCAAACAAAACATGCTTCTTCACCTGCCGGATATGAACCTGTATTTATCAATTATGTTGGCAGACATGGCGCTCGCTTTATGACCAAGCCTGGCAGTGATTTATTAGTGACTGATGTATTAAAGCAAGCTGATAAACAAAACGCGCTAACGCCAACCGGGATGCAGGCGCTGCAGGCTGTTGTACAATTTGATAGTGTTGAGAAAAACAATTACGAGAACATAACATTACTCGGAGCAGATGAGCAAAAGCAGATTGGCGAAAGATTGTATAGCGAATATAAAAGTGTTTTTGATGGAAAACCGGTTGATGTACTGATGACGACTAAGGTGCGAACGCAGCAAAGCGCGGATGCCTTTTTAAAAGGCTTGCCCAATGTTCAAAAAGAAAATATCCATCGCATTGTACTTCCTGATTCAACGGATGCAATGCTTCGTTTTTACGATATGTCGCCAGCCTACGACCAGTATGTAAAAAGCAAAGCAGTACAGCGGCATCTTGATACAGTAATGCAAGATGAAAGAACGGCTGTAACAGCAAATCATATTTGCCAAAGACTATTTACAAAGCCTTTTACGAAAGCATTACAAGATGGAAAAATAGAAGCTAACATTGCTTCTGAAAAGAAGGAAACGGTTGATGCGATTGTATTTGCGCAGGCATTTTATGATGTGTATACCATCTGGTTTTCTGCGATAAAAGAGATGCAGAAAAGCTGTCGTTGCCAGCCCAACAATTACCTGCAAAATGCCTTTGCAAAAGAAGATCTGCAATGGCTTGATCTAATAAACAATGCTGAAGACTTTTATGCCAAAGGACCCGCTGAAGATACACTGGGAATACAGATTGCAATTGCTGCGCCGTTGCTCCTTAACTTCATTAATACCACAGACTCGGTTGTTGGTAAAACAAAGCCAACAGGTTCTATACTTCGCTTTACCCATGCGGAAGCCATTTCGCCTTTTGCTACGCTGCTTGGCATACCGCAGGCAAGCGCCGTAAGCCGCTCTGCGTATGATTATCAACAGCATTGGCAGGCATCAGAAATCATCCCTTTAAGCGCGAATATTCAATGGATACTTTATACCAACGGCAAGCAATATGTAGTGAAAGTATTATTGAATGAGAAAGAAATAAAGCTTCCTGTTTCAACCACCACTTTTCCTTATTATGACTGGCTTTCGGTAAGGCAATTTTACATCTCCAGACTCACCCAACTGGGCATAACGTTATAAAGCAACATGCACGAGTACCTGCTAAATCCGGCTCAATAATTCTGTAAGAAGAGCATGCTATGAAAACTATTTCTCTATAGGCTTTGTAGGAATTTAAGTTTATATTACTTTCGTTGCCAAGCAAGCATTCTTTGATTACATCTTTTGCCGATCAGTAACCGATTCAAAAGTTTAGTATCCCTGCCTATAAACTTGTAAGATCGATGATTTGATTTATATAAGGTTCCAGTCTTTATGATTCCTTATAAAAATTCTTGGCAAAAAAAGCTGCAATCTTAAAAGGCACTTTGCTGTCTGTACTAAAATTCTGATACAGGTATGAATCCATTGCTTACGCAAAATCAATGTCGGAAAATAGTAAAGGTTTGTTGGAGCTAATTCGCGCAAACACTTACTAGCAACAAGTTTTTTATCACATATTATTTCAAGTTTAATAGCTGATATGGCTAATCGTTTTTCGCGTTATTTTCTGATGGCATTCTTAGCGTCGATGCTGTGCGTTTATGTATCTGCGCAACACGACCCTGCACCTCATTTTGGTGGTGTTCAAGGCAAGACACTCGCGGACAGCAAGCAATGGTATGAACCCAAAATAAAAGCGCCAGCCGGCGCTCCCAACGTTGTTTGGATTTTGATTGATGACATCGGCTTTGGTGCTTCAGAAACTTTTGGTGGATTAATTCATACTCCAACTTTTGATTCATTAGCCAAAGGCGGACTTCGTTATACCAATTTCCATACTTGTGCGATCTGCGCTCCTACTCGTGCGGCTTTATTAACGGGTCGTAATAGTCATTCGGTAAGTATGGGTCACCATCCGGAATTATCGATTGGTGAGCCTGGCTATAGCGGCGACATGCCATTTGAAGCGGGTACTGTAGCCGAGATCATGAAAGAAAATGGTTACAACACGTTTGCCGTAGGTAAATGGCATGATACACGCCCTGATGAAACCACGCCTGCCGGTCCTTACAACCGCTGGCCAACAGGCAGAGGCTTCGAGCATTGGTATGGCTTCTTAGGTGGCATGACAGATCAATGGCATCCTTCCTTAGTGGATGAAACAAATCCAATTGACATTGAACCCAACAAAAAACATTTAAGTGAACTGATTACAGACAAGGCAATCACTTATATCGCTAACCAAAAATCAGCTGATCCTGATAAGCCTTTCTTTCTCTACTATGCACCGGGCGCCACGCATGCTCCGCACCAGGTTTATCGCGAATGGATAGACAAATACAAAGGCATGTTTGACAGCGGCTGGGATAATTATCGCCAGGTTGTATTCAAACGTCAGCAGGCATTAGGTTTATTGCCAAAAGGCACGGTGCTTCCTCCACGACAAGCGGGTGTAAAAGCCTGGGATTCTTTGAGCGCTGATGAGAAGAAAGTGTTCTCCAGATTCATGGAAGTATATGCAGGTTATCTCTCTTTTACAGACTATGAAATCGGGCGATTAGTAGATTATTTAAAGGAGATAGGACAGCTTGATAACACCGTTATTTTTTTAATGATTGGTGATAATGGCGCTAGCAAAGAAGGCACTTACAGTGGTGCAGCCGGTGCGGGGAACTCCATCGCACCAGACGGACCGCAAGGCGAAGGCATTGCTTTCCTGTTAAGTAAATACGATCAATTGGGCAGCGAATATACCTCTCCTAATTATCCGCTGGGTTGGGCACAAGCCTGCAATACGCCTTTTCGTTATTGGAAGAGCGATGCCAACAGCGAAGGCGGTAGTCATAATCCAATGATTCTATATTACCCCAAAGGAATAAAAGATAAAGGTGGCATGCGCACACAATACAGCCATGTGATTGATGTGTTGCCAACCACTATTGAACTTACTCATATTCATGTACCTGATACCATTAACGGTTATAAGCAGCGACCACTCCAAGGCGTCAGTATGGCTTATACGATTGACAACGCCAAAGCACCGACAAGACATACGATTCAATATTACGAGATACATGGTGGACGAAGCGTTTACAAGGATGGCTGGAAGGCAGAAGTCTATCATCCCAGAAACATATTTGGAACCAACGCAGGCGGTGATATCAACTTTAGTGCACCGCCATTTGAGAAAGACAAATGGGAGCTTTATAACCTGAATGAAGACTGGACGGAAACGAATGATTTAGCAGCGAAATATCCGGCTAAACTGGAAGAGCTAAAGAAGTTATTCGACAGTCTTGCCATTGCTAACAATGTGTATCCTTTAAAAAATTATCGGGAAGGATTGCCAGAACCTCCGGTGAAGCCAAAGACTATTTTATACGGCGCAGCAACAGCAAAATTCAGGGTGAAAATTGGCAAAGGCGCAGTGGCTTTTACGTCATCTGTTGATATACCAGACAGTGGCGCCCAGGGTGTCATCTTCGCAAGCGGCGGCATCTTTGGTGGCATGTCTTTATACATAAAAGATTCTAAAGTAAACTTCCTGCTGTCAGACGGAAAAACGGATACAACTATCACCGCAGCTCTGCCTTCGGAAACTGGCAAATATGATATTAAGCTTGCCTTTACAGCCGATTCACCAGCCGGCAGAACACTAAGCATCTCCATCAATAATGATAAGAAAACCGAAGCTTTTTTAGGTAATAAAAGCAAGCAATTAAGTACTACTTACGGCGACGGCACAGGCGGAGACGGAATTAGCGTTGGCAAAGACATGAATTCTAAAGTAGGCAATGCTTACGATGGCACATTTCCATTTACTGGCACTGTACACAAAGTAATTATAGAGCAGGAAACAAAGTAGCATGAAGACACTCAAAATCATCGTTGGCATAACATACTTTTTAGCCGTTGCACTTTCTTCGTTTGCACAAAACAACCCGGCTGTGCAAGGCAGCGACGAATGGAAAGGAAAGATTGAAAAATCCATTCAAAAATCTACGCCTTACAAAATAGAGTATGTAAAAAAAGCGCCAGCTGGCAGTCCGAATGTGCTGTTGATCTTGTTAGATGATGTAGGCTTTGGTGCGTCGGAAGCCTTTGGTGGATTGATTCATACACCCAATATAGATTCGCTTGCTAACAA
This sequence comes from Ilyomonas sp., assembly GCA_964658445.1. GTDB lineage: Bacteria > Bacteroidota > Bacteroidia > Chitinophagales > Chitinophagaceae > Ilyomonas. The sequence continues at coordinate 8,149 of CAZZZH010000072.1, read as the reverse complement.
TGGACTTCGCTATGTAAACTTTCATACAACAGGCATTTGCTCGCCTACACGTTCAGCTTTATTGACTGGCAGAAATCATCATTTTGTTGGCATGGGCATGTTTCCACATTATCAAAACTCTGCTGATTTTCCGGGTTACAATGCACACATTCCGCCCAAAGACGGAACCATTGCCGAAGTATTGCGTGCGAACGGTTATTCAACTTATCAGCTAGGCAAATGGCACCTTGTGCCTGATGAAGACACAACAGACTTAGGTCCGTTTGATCGTTGGCCTTCGGGTAAAGGCTTTGATCACAATTTTGGTTTTTTAGCGGGTGCAACAGATCAATACAATCCTAAACTAGTTGAAGATAACAAACATGTGCAGCCTGATGGACGACACTTGAATGCGCAGTTGGTTGACAAAGCCATCTCCTACATTTCGTATCAGCACACAAAAGATTCAACGAAACCTTTTTTTATGTACTTCGCCACCGGAGCAACGCATGCGCCGCACCAGGTTGATAAAGAATGGAGCGATAAATACAAAGGCAAGTTTGATGAAGGCTGGGATGTGTATCGCGAAAAAGTATTTGCCAACCAAAAGAAGCTCGGTGTGATTCCTTCGTATGCGCAGTTGCCGGAAAGAAATGAATTTATAAAAGCATGGAAAGATATATCGCCTGAAGAACAGAAATTGTTTGCGCGCTTCATGGAAGTGTATGCCGGTTACTTTGAATACACCGATTATGAAATTGGAAGATTGATTCAATATTTGAAAAAGTCAAACCAGTTAGATAACACGATTGTAATGGTGATTGTGGGTGATAATGGCGCCAGCAAAGAAGGCACTGAATACGGTGTTACCACAAAAGAGACAAGGTTTGTAAACGCAAGTCTTACACGTGCGCAATACGAGCAGATTGAGCTGGCTGATTATGACAAAATTGGTGGCAAAGATGTGCTTGAAGCAGCTAACTATCCGCTAGGCTGGGCGCAGGCTTGCAATACACCATTCAAATATTGGAAGAGTGATGCCAACGCTGAAGGTGCAACGCACAATCCGTTGATTGTTTATTATCCGAAATACATTCATGAGAAAGGTACGCTTCGCTGGCAATATGGTCATGTGATTGATATTTTCCCAACCATCGAAGAGCTTATTCATGTAAAGCAACCGGAAGCCATTAAAGGCATCCGGCAAGATTCACTGCAAGGGTTTAGCCTGGTATATTCATTCAATAATAAAGACGCAAAATCGGTTCACACAGAACAATATTATACTATCTACGGAAACAGGGCAATTTATAAAGATGGATGGAAGGCAGAAGCCGCACATCATCCGAATAGTCTTGATTTATTTACGTTCACTGATGATCCAAAAAAAGATACAACCGATGATCCCGATAAAGATGTGTGGGAATTGTATAATCTGAATGATGACTTCAATGAGCGTATCAATCTCGCTGCCAAGTATCCGAACAAACTAAAAGAATTAAAAGCTTTGTACGATAAGGATGCGGTTAAGTACCATGTTTATCCGTTTCTCGATTTTAAATATGCGGCAGATAAATTAAGAGCTAAGCAGAACAAGCAAACAACACAAACCAACAAGTAGAATGATTAGAATAGTTGTCAGCCTTTTATTTATTTCATGTTTTGCGCTTTCTTCTTTTTCACAAAAGAATGAAGCGGCAAAGCGACCAAACATCATTGTGATTTGTGCCGATGATTTAGGTTGGAAAGAAGTGTCTGCCTTTGGCAATACACGAATTAAAACTCCGCATATCGATTCGTTAGGCATTCGCGGCACCCGCTTTTCGCAAGCGTATGCCTGCGCACCTATATGCAGTCCCGGACGAGCTGGTTTATTAACAGGTCGCTATCAAAACCGTTTTGGTTTTGAATTTTTGGTACCCGAAAATTTAAAAGATTCCAGCAATAGAAGTAACAATGCAAAACACTTGGTTGTCAACAATAACGTAGGCAAGTTTACATTGAACGGATTGGTAGAACCCGGCGTTGATCCCGAATCTTTCAGAACCTTGAACTCTGGCATTCCTGAAACGGAAATTACGCTGGCAGAAGCTTTGAAAAGTAATGGCTACGCAACCGGAATGGTTGGCAAATGGCATTTGGGTGAAAGCGAAGGTTTTTATCCAACTGAAAATGGATTTGATTATTTCTATGGTTGTTTGGGTTGGGGAACGATGTATGCTGAAGAAACAGATAACAACGTCATCAGCAAGCCACGCTTCTTCGAACGTTATTTGTTTCCCGAAACCAGAGCCGGCATCTTCAACATCGTACGCAATAAAGATTCTGTACAGGAAACAAGATACCTGACAGATGCTTTTGCCGATGAAGCTGTAAAGTTTATCACCAACAATAAAAACAAGCCTTTCTTTTTATACCTGCCTTTTAATGCCGTGCACGATCCTTTGCAAGCGAAGAAAGAAGACTTCGATGCGACACCGAAAGATTTAGATTCTTCTATCCGCATTCAGCTGGCTATGACTAAGAGTCTGGATGATGCTGTGGGCAAAGTAACAGCTGCTTTACAAGCATTGAAGATTGAAGACAATACCATCGTGTTTTTTACCAGTGATAATGGTGGACCAACTTACTTCAAAACGGTTGACAACTCTCCTTTAAAAGGCGGAAAGCTTTCTCATTTTGAAGGCGGCATCCGCGTGTCTTATTTCATTCAATATCCGGGTAAAATTCCTGCTGGGAAAGTGTATGATAATCCGGTAAGCAACTTTGATATTTTCTCCACATCTATGGCGGCTGCACATGCTGTAATGCCTGATAAAAGACAGCTTGACGGTGTGAATTTATTGCCTTATGTAAATGGAACAGATACCAGCAAACCGCACAACATTTTATGCTGGCGCAATGGTTATTCCAAAGCCATCAGAAAAGGAGATTGGAAGCTGTATATGAACGACCGCAAAGGTGTTCAATACCTATACAATTTGAAAGATGATGTAGGAGAAACAACCGACTTATCTGAACAGCATCCTGAGAAAGTAAAAGAGCTGTTGCAGGACTTCAAAAAGTGGGAAGAAAAGACAGTAAAACCATCGTGGCAAAACATTAGAAATGTGTTACTGCCAGTGGGTGATGACTACTATTATTTCCCGATATAATTTCTATAAAATAATTGCTGAAATGATTAAAGAACTAAGATACTACGGTAAGATAATCAAAGGCTCAATCAGCCTTTTGATTATGATGATGTCTTTATTTGTTTCGGCGCAAAAAATAACAACAGTACGCTTCAAAAACAATCCAATCATTACAGCAGATATGCTTCCATCGAAAGAAGAATCTGATGACATCAATGGTCCTTCATTACTAAAAGTACCAGATTGGTTGCCAAATAAACTCGGTAAATATTACCTGTATTTTGCACACCATAAAGGCAAATACATTCGCCTCGCTTACTCCGATAATCTGCAAGGTCCATGGAAATTATACAAGCCCGGAACGCTTCATATTGAAGACTGCATTTGCAATACCGCGCCTTTCGCTTCGGGCGAAAGCATCAGGCATACCGGCGCCGAAAATGCCGGTGATGAAGTAACTCACATTGCATCACCTGATGTAATGGCAGACAATAAAAACAAGCAGTTAGTAATGTACTTCCATTGCCCGCTGGAATTTGAAGGAAAAAAGGGACAATACTCATTACGCGCAACTTCAACAGATGGCATTCATTTTAAAGCAGACACAACTGTTTTGGGCGATTCTTATTTCCGCGTTTTTGAGTATAAAGGCGCTTATTATTCGCTTGCGCGAACAGGCATCGTTGCAAAATCAAAAGACGGTATCGCAGCTTTTGAAAAGGGTCCGAATCCTTTTGCGACGGCAGATAGTGCTTCAAGGGTAAGGCACGTTGCCATAAAAGCGATTGGCGATACACTCTATGTTTTTTATTCGCGCATCGGTGATGCACCGGAGAGAATCTTGTTGTCAAAAATAAATCTGGCTGACGACTGGCATAACTGGAAAGCAACCGAACCTATAGAAGTAGCTGCACCCGAAACAGAGTACGAAGGCGCAAACCTTCCTATCACGAAATCCAATGCAGGCTTGTTTTATGGCAAAGTGCGGCAGTTAAGAGACCCTTATGTATATGTTGAAAATGGCAAATGGTATTTGCTTTATTCAACCGCAGGAGAAAGTGCAATCGCCATTGGCGAATTGCAAATACAGAAGTAAATTTAGCAGGATGCCGTATCCGTATAATAGCGACTTTAGGAATTGCAAGAGGTAATAATTAAAAAAACACACAGATACAATAATACAGCTGAGCAGCAAAGCATTTGCAGCTTGGTGAAGCCTTCGTTTATCATAATGATTATTGCATTTGCTTTTCATTTTAAATAATAAGAATGGCAGTGACCTTGGTTAAAAAATCATCTTGTAAAAGCTATCTTTTTTAATGAGACAGCAGGTAATAAATTCCCTTTGTAAGGGATGTGCCTACCTCATACCTAAAAATTGCAATGTTTTAGAAACAACAGGTGCCGACGTAAGGAACTTAACTATCGTTACAAAATAAAACTAAATACAATGCTTTTGAAGCACGCAAAATGGTTACTTCTTTTGCTCGCCTTTACCCAGATGTCATGTAAAACAAAACCACCTGCAGCAACAAGTTTAGCTAAGCCATCTGTAAGCACAGGTAAGATAGATGGAAATGTAGCAGGTTATGTTCCTTTAAATATTCCTGCTCCGGTAAGAAACGATACCGCTGCTGCGTACGATGAAATTGTAACGCTCAGGTACTCTAAAATAAAGAAAGGCACATTTCCTTTATGGTTAAAAGTGAGCCGGGAAGGAGTTTGGCCGTATTTCGAAAAAATGGGTGCGCGTATCGTTGGCGCGTGGCAGGTAATAGACGCATCAGATGCAACAGGCACAACTAAGTCTGCGCCTCATGATTACGATGAAGTTTACCTGATGACACGTTATGCAAATCTCGACCATTGGAAGGCAACCCGTGATCCGGTTAGGTTGGGTGGCAACGGTCCGGATTACCAGAAATGCGATAGTGCATTGCGCATACGCGAAAGTATTACCATTGAGTCTACCGTTAAGTTTCTAAAGGGAAGCATGGCACCTAATGGTCCTTATTTTTTGCCGGGCTTACATGAGTCTTACCAGTTAAAGCAGCCCTGATGAATTCCTTACGCATAATGTTTCGCAAAACACTTTTATTAAAAATAATTGTCAAAATGCCACAACAGAATCTTCGCAAACAGCTCTTAAAGAAATATAGAATGAAGATGAGAATAGTGGTCGCTATACTCTTGTTGTGCAGTTCCATATGTAATGCCCTGTATGCTCAAAAGAGAATGAATATTGTGTTTATTCTTTCCGATGACCAGCGTTACAATACCATTTATGCGTTAGGAAACAAAGATATTAGTACACCCAATCTTGACAGGCTGGTACACATGGGTACATCGTTTACGAGGGCGCATATTATGGGTGGAAGGCAAGGAGCCATCTGTATGCCGAGCCGAGTGATGATAATGACCGGTACGTATGCCAATCACCTCTTGAAAGACGGCGCTATTATACCAACAGAAACACCTACGTTTCCTGAACTGCTGCGTGCGAATGGTTATACCACTTTTCAAAGCGGAAAATGGCATAGCGACAAAGCTTCTTACAACCGTTCGTTCAGCACCGGCGATGCCATATTTTTTGGCGGTATGAACTTTTTAGACTCAGGCGGACAAACACACCCGCAGATGTTTCATTATGATTCTTCAGGCAATTATCCGCCTTCAGCCAAATGGCAGAGCGATAGCTTTTCAAGTGAAGCTTATGCGCAGGCAGCCATAAATTTTATTAACAGGCAAAAAGGAAGCAACAAACCTTTCCTTTGTTACGTAGCTTTTACCTCTCCTCATGATCCTCGTACAGCACCGGAGCGATTTCGAAACTTGTATACGGATAGCAAAATGCCATTGCCGCCCTCTTTCATGCCACAACATCCGTTTGACAATGGTGAGCTGAGTGTGCGTGATGAATTATTGCTTCCCAAGCCTTTGAAACCCGACAGTATAAAAAAAGAAGTGGCTGATTATTACGCCATGATTTCGGAAATGGACAGCCATGTAGGCGATATTTTGAACGCCTTGCAGGCAAATGGAATGATGGAAAACACGCTTATCATTTTTGCGGGCGATAACGGTTTGGCGCTTGGTAATCACGGGCTGCTCGGCAAACAGAATTTATACGATCCTAGTGTTCGCGTGCCACTGATTGTTGCCGGTCCGGGCTTATCACAAAATAAGCGTAGTGATGCGCTTTGTTATCTGTCAGACATCTGCCCAACTGTGCTTCAGTATACAAGCATTCCTGTCGGCAAAACCATTTCCAGCAAGAGTTTGTTGCCGGCGATAAAGAACAACGCGCACCTGCGTGATGATGTGTATTATTTATACCGCGATTTTCAACGCGGCGTACGAACGGCAGACAATTGGAAGCTGATTCTGTACAACGTAAAAGGTGTGCATACCACGCAACTATTTAATTTAAATGATGATCCCAACGAGTTGCACAATTTAACAGCAGATAAAAGGTATGCGCAAAAGCTGCAACAGCTCACCTCTTTGCTGATAACAGATATGAAGTTGTACGATGATGATCTTGACATTACGAAGCCTGACTGGAAATAAAAGCTTATTACTCATGAACAAGAAAAAAAGCAAGTTGTTTTTATCAAGATTCATTCTTACCCTTCTCATTGCGCACATAGCTGTATGTGGTTTCGCGCAAAATCATCCCAACATCATTTTCATCTTTATCGATGACATGGGTAATACTGATCTGAGTTGTTTTGGCAATAAAGAAATGAAGACGCCGAACATAGATCGCCTGGCAAACGAAGGTGTTCGCTTTACTAACTATTACGACAATTCTCCGATCTGCTCGCCTTCGCGGGTGGCAGCCATTACGGGAAGTTATCCTTCGCGGTATCGCATCTATTCTTACTTAGATAGCCGCGAGAAGAACAAGCAGCGTGGCATGGCAGATTACCTCGATTCTACGGCACCAACCATTGCTCGTACGTTGAAGAATGCGGGCTACGCAACGGCTCATTTTGGTAAGTGGCATTTGGGTGGCGGCAGAGATGTTGGTGATGCACCTTTGCCGCAAGCTTATGGCATTGATGAATGTCTCACTTCTTTTGAAGGCTTAGGTGATCGTGTGTTGTATAAGAAACATGACTTGTCTGAAGCCAGTGCAAAGCTGGGAAGAGGAAATATTACGTGGATTAACAAATACCAAGAGTCTGGCATCCTGGTTGATCGTTCCATTGATTTTATAGAACGGCATAAAGACAAGCCTTTTTATCTCGAGTTATGGCCGGATGATGTACACGATCCTTATCAACCCGACTCCGCCTGGCGCAAGCAATTTTCTTATTACGCCAATAATCATTACAAGCAGGATTTTTATGCGGTATTGAATAATCTGGATAAACAAGTTGGTCGTTTGATGGACAAGCTGGATGCGCTTCATTTATCGCAAAATACATTGGTGATTTTGTGCAGTGATAATGGACCTACTGATTGGCCTTTTTATTACAAAGAAGGTTATTGGCCACCATCCAATTCTGATCCATACAGAGGTAGAAAATGGAGCTTGTATGAAGGTGGTATCAGAACACCCTTTATAGCTCGCTGGACAGGCAAGATAAAGCCGAACACAACGAACGATTCATCTATCATCAGCTCGATAGATTTCCTTCCGACCATTCTTAAAATAGCCGGTTTATCATCAAACAAAATGAAGATAGACGGTGAAGATATCAGTGCTTCTTTACTTGGTAAATCATTCACACGAAAGCAGCCTTTGTATTGGGAATATGGAAGAAATGAATATTACCTGATGCCTGGCAATCCGCGTTTTGTGAGTCCGAATTTAGCTGTCCGAGAAGGCGATTGGAAGCTGCTCATGAACAATGACAGCACACGAACAGAACTATATAATTTGAAGGACGATGTGGCTGAAAATAATAACGTTGCTGATAAACATCCGGATATTGTAAAGCATCTTTCGGCTGGGTTACTGCAATGGCGAAAAAGCCTGCCTGATTAAGAGTAGATAGAATGATAGTTCAGCTTTAACGCAACTATTT
>CAZZZH010000071.1:0-18341 GCA_964658445.1 Ilyomonas sp. | reverse complement strand
GTGCGTTGCTGTTTTGTATCTTTTCAATAAACGTAACCCAGAAAATATGAAAGCGATTGTGCCACACAGCCGTTACGATATGGTCACCGTCTATTTCCGCATCGACGGGTTCCCAGGGTGTCCACATGCTGTGTGCATACGTCCGGTAAAAATATTTGTGAGGAACACCATGCGTTCGGCCAACCACATGAAGAATGCTGTAATCGGCACTTAATTTGCCCTCTTCGCAGTGCATGGCTACCATGTCTAATCTTGCCAGCTCTTCCAGCTTTTTCAGGTACACAAAAAACGCATCTTCCACCAGGTCTTTCGATACATCACCCTGCAGCAGTTTGCCTTCCATTTCTTTAAAGAGATGGGTTTTGTCATCGCGCCATTCCGGCTCCAGCCAATTCTCCGGCCAAAGGAAAATTTTACGGTTGGCTTCCCATACCCGGTACTGGTACATCCACTGCCAGTGTTTTGCGTTGATAACAGCGGGCGGCACTTTTTTATCCCATCGTGTTTCTAAGTTTAATAAACATCGTTGAATAAATAACTGAACCGCTGCGGTGGCAATGCGGATACGGGAGGTTTGCACCACCGGCTCCGTTCCCGGGTCGATTAAAAAGTATTCATACATTTCTTCGAGACTGCCGAACAAATCCGGATACTGTTGCAGCAGGTAAGCTACCATTGCATCCCGTCTTTGCTGACGCAGCTTATCAAAAACCGGTTGTGCAACCTGCTGCCAGTCTTCAATTTCATACCGCGCTTTTACAGCGTTCTTCAAGTTCTCGGCTATGCTCTGATACTTTTCTTCAGACAGGCCTGCAGTTATTATTTGTGCTGCACCCGTTAAGGTGTCGACAGGTATACCAAAAGTTTGCACTAACTGCAGTGCGTGCCATAAAGCAATTATGCCACGTTCGTCAGAGAAAGTATTCGCGCTTACCAAAAATGCGTTATTTACTTCCTGCGCGGTTGCTGTAATACCAATGACTTTAGCTATAGTACTTACCAGATTGATGTCCCGCCTTGTCAGATTGGCCACCTGCTGATACAAGCCGGAAAGATGTTTTGCCACCGTGGCAGCACTGTCCAGATCCTGATTATAGGAAAGGCTGGAACCAGCAAATACATCAATCAAATCGTCGCTGCCACCAGCTATATCCTGGCGGAGATTGGTATAGTTCAGCAGTCTGATAAAAGCCTTGAACAACGCTTCTATATCCGCAGATGAAATATTGGTATCAGTGGGTAATTTACTCAGGTTAAGATTGTCGAAATGGGCAGCCTGTAAAATAAAATACTGTAGCTCCTTATCACTTAATTCCAATCCTTCTGTTAGCTGTATAACTTTGCTGAGCAACAGGAATGTGCGTTGAAGGCTGGCTGACCTTGTTGTGTCATTTGCCCTTTCAAACAACTCAATTAAAGAAACACCCGGCTGAGAGATATCACTTAATCTTGCTGTATCGCTGATAAGCCATTCCACCCGCGCAGGTGTGGCCGCAGTAGCTGTCGCGAGCAGTTGTACAACAGATTGCCGGATTAACTTTTGCTGAATCAACGGCAATATCGCTCTGGCTAACACAGCGCGTTTTTGCAATATATTTTTTTGCCTGGTCCTATCGTCAGCATCATCTGCATCCGGTATAAATAATGAATTAAAACCGGCCTCTGAAAGGAATGCACCGACGGCATCTTTCACCAGATTCCAGTCATCAGGTTGCCTTCCGGTCCACATCGCAGTAAAAATTTGTACCGCATCTGCCGGAATCAGGAGTGATAAGGTCTGCTGTAACACATCATCTGTAAAAGCCACGAAAGGACTCAGATCATTTGCATCCCCCGGGTTAGCAGGCACGGCATATTGTGTTTGAATGACATTGATTGCACCGGCAATCAAGGTAACTGCTGTACTCGCATTTGCTGATACGTTGCGGTATTTGCCGGCAGTATCATATTGATGCCTGAACAGATAATTAATATCTTCCAGTTTGAAGCTGCTCTCTTTCAACTTCAAAACCCAATCTACAAAACCCAAGGTCTGGTGTAGGAATGAATCATTTTCACCTGCTTGTAATGCATCAGCAGATAGCGGCGTAAAAGGATTTAAACCGGATAATTGTTTTAAGGAAATCAAATCAGAAACAGAAAGCTTTGATGCTTTTGCCAGCAGGCTATAACGGTACACTAAGGAGACAAGGGCCAAGGTAAGCTTGGCATCAGATACATCCATCCCGTTGTCTTTCAGGATTTGTTCAAGGTCAGTCGCTGTTATCTGCAGCGCTGCCTGAAGAGCAAGGGAATGGTCTTTCTCATCGCTCTTTAGGTTGACGTCTTTGGTGAGATATTGACCTAATGAATCATCAAATATGGTATCAATTTTTAGTACGTTGCGCGACAGGAAAAGCTGAGCATACAATGCGTCGTTGCCAGTTACAGGTATGTTTGTCCACAAGGTGCTCAATTTTATAATGGCTCCCTTTCCAGCATTAATTTGTGTGGTCAGTTTTTGCATGTGCGCTATATTTACCAAACCACTTCCAATGGCTTGTGCTAACGCTCCTGCCCTGTCGGTTTCAGCCTGCGCTGGATCATTAAATAGGTTGCTCAGATTCTTTGGTAGGAAAGTAGTCAGCGCTGCATCCGTTTCCTCTATTGTCCATCCTGTTTTTTTCCATAGCCGCACAAAGAGATTTAGTTTCAGCCAGTCAAATGTCAAAGCATCCCTATCGGCATAACCTACCATTGTTTTGCTAAAGTCGCATCCGGCGTTGGTATCGTTCAACAACAGGATCTGTTTAAAAATACCCACATCCCAGGCGCCATCAATTTCCGCCTGAGCATCGGTATTATACAATGTTTTTATTTCTGCCAATTTATCTTCAAATGCCTGCTGCTCATCATCAGTAAAAGGTGTAAACCCGGCTGCTTTTTTAAACCGGAAGACATCGTTAACGGTTACCGACATTTTTTGCACCAATGCTATTTTACTTAACTGTGGATTGATGAAATTTGTCTGCACCAGGTTGAACAATTCCTTATAGGAAACGCCGAGACGGTTGGCTAACTGCTTTGCTGATTTCAAACCGGCAGTCGTGTCAGCATTGTTTGCATAACCATACAGTTGGAACAAGTTAGGAAGCGGATTCTCATCGGAGAAAATAGCATATTCGGAGGGCGAAATATTGAGCGCCTCAATGGCTATCTTTTTTTGCGTCATGAAATCTGCGCCATCCACCGGCTGAAGCGTTTCAATCACCTGCCAGAGCGGAACTTCGTATTGGTTACACCACTGGCGTACTGTTTCTATCCAAAGATCGAAAGGAAGGTTCAGCGGATACTTAGCTGTCTTTAAAATGCTATAAGCTGCAGGCTCTATATTTTGAGGCTCAGCGAGCAATTCAGGCGTAGTGGCATCGCCGGTATCATGTGCTGCCTCTGTGGTTAGCTTTTTATTAACGAGATAGTACTCAAGTATTTCATTGACGATATCTATATATGGCAGTGCCGTGTTGGTATTTTCGCAGGTAAGTGGAAGGTTGACGATATCCGGGCGACGGTCAATCAACGCATCGTAAGGCTTTGCGTAATCAGCCGTATATTCTTTACCTGCATGGTCTGTTTTCCATTTATCCAGAAAATAATCCCAGTCGGTTGGTTTACGGTCTAAGAACTGCAGCAGATCAACCAGGTAAGCAGCCGGGCCTAATACAGAGCGGCAATGTTCGCACTCGCAAAAGTCTAAAGAGCCAAATAGTTCCTGAAGGTTCGGTGCACCTTTTATTTTCTCCGACAGGGAAGCCTGGTCTTCAGCTACCCGGTTCGTATTGCCTGAAACAGCGAATACAGGCGGTGTTTGCTGCATTGCCTGCGTAGCGGTAAAGAAAGAAAAAGTGGTTGTATAGACCTGCTGCGATTTGTTATAAACCAGGCTGCCGATGCGTCTCGCTTCGTCGATATCTATCTTATAGGTGTTCGAATATTTGGCTCCAAACCGATTAATAAAATCTTCTTTTGGCACTGTTACGATATCCTGCGCCGATGAATGTCCCAGTTCGAGGATGGTTTGCATCGCTTCATCATTTGGCGTAACCTGATGAACCCGGTTAAGCATTTTGACACCTTCAATGGTGGTTGATTTTTGCTCACTTGTGGCACCGTCAAAAAGCGCGGCTTCGTTTGTCTTTGCAAACGTGTCAATGTGTGTGCTTCCTAACTTATAACCTAATCCTTCTGCTTTACTTAAAAAGCTCGTGACGCCGCTTTGTGTAGCTTCATTGCCTAAAACAATTTTTCCTGTTTCGATCCTGTTGCGGATTGCTTTTTCGGGAAAGGCGGTGCGTACCTTGTTCGCCATGTCTTCGGTGTAAGCCTGTTTGCGGCCGGCCGTAGTGCCTCCCACAAAAGCCGGAGGTATGAATTGATCCAAAGTCTCTGCATTGTCATCATTTGTGCCTGCCATCGCTTTTAATTTAGCATCCCAGGCGGCGGGCTCGTACAAGCCTTCGTCTACTAGCATTGATAAATTACCGGCGTCTCCCACAACCGTTTGCAAATTCTGTGAGAGCAGGGCATTGTCGGCAGTAAGAAAACTAAGCTTGCCCTGTAATTGCAGTCCTTTGATTTTGTCGTCTGAAATACCAGCTTCTTTTGCCTGCTGCCAAAGTTCAGCACCATTGGTACGGGGGGCAAAGTAAGCCGTCGCGAAAGCCATCTTTTCATCATCTGTAAGTGGTTGTTTGGCTAACAGATCATCATAGGTAGATAGCGAACTGAAGTTCTTCGTATCCAGTTTTGTTTTGTTGGCAAATGTTTGAAAAACGGTTATGGCTGTTTTTTTCTGGTCATCATTTATGCTCACCAAACCAGATTTGATGGCTGCGTCTAATGCACTACTTACATCGTCAACACTAACATGGGCAAGCAGGCTGGCGTCATTAGGCAAGCCGGTGCGTACCAGAGCATACGCCGCATCCTGTGTTAAACCTGTGGTTTCGCTAAGCTTGCCAGCCAAGGACGCGAGGGCAATTAGGGAGCCGTCCCAGTTGGTATTCTGGCTCAGAAAGGTGATGTCTTGCCGGTCGTCTCTTTCCTGTGCGTCATTTAGTTTTTTTATGTCTCCTAACACGGCAGTGATGTCCCGGCTCAGGCGGGTAAACTCCGGTTCGGAAGCGGCTTGTACCGCTGTGGGAGCAATTAAGTTCAGATCAGGAATGGAAGCTGTTTTATCTGCATTATAAATAGTGCTTGACAAGACATGTTCCTGGTTATCGGCGCCCACTGCGCGAACTTCAAAATTGGCCGAGGTAACAGCAGCCGGATCGTAAGTCAGTGAATACTTTCCTGCATTGTCTGTATTGGTTTCGGTAATAACGGTGTCGTTTCCGCCGAAGCCCTTCGCGTACAGACGTAGCTTTATATTATTGGCAGGAATGCCATAATCCATATATACAAAACCACCGACAACCGGCTGCCCGTTAGCGCTAATGACACCCAGGTCAGTAAGTGTTTTGTTGAAGGCAGCGGCAGTAGCTTCATCTATGCTGCCTGTGTTTGGCAACTGGTGCATGAGCTGAAAAACAGACACCAAGCGTTTGGTAGATTCGCCATAGCCAGGTTCTTGGCTCAGGAAGATGGGAAACGCTGCTGTGTCTTCGCTACCAAGACCTAATTGTTGTTTTTCAATTAAAATTTTGAGCGCGGCTTTGAGATTGGTGACATTGTCATTGTTGTCGCCTGGCTGAAGTGGGAACGTTATGGAGGTCATACGGAAATTGATTTAATAATTTTGATGCTCAGATATTTTATTTAACTCAATAATTTGGGAGTTCAGGTTTTGGAAATGTGAATGGGTGCTCAGACCAAACTTTCAAGCTCACATCGAAGTTTTTCTTTTTCGTTTTTTCAAACTCATCAGTGGTGATTGCCGGCACTTTTTTCAACTCATCACTAATATCAATTTGATCAGTGTTAAAAAAGCTAGAATTATCCTTCATTATATACCATAAGCCTTTTGCAATAGCTATAGCCTCACCCCCTTTATTGGATTCTTTTGCTTTCTCCATTGCTTTAATTCTTAAAGACGGATCTCTAAAGAATTTTAAAGCAACATCAATTTCGTCTTTAGTAACTCCGGGTATTGCTAGTAATCCCTCAGTTGCACTTTTCTCTTTTCCTCCTAAATCGTCGTTTTTACTGAAAATAAAATCCTTAACTGATTTAAGTTGTTTTTCATCCAGTCCTTTCTTGTCATTTCCTAAGTATTTGGCCCACAGATCGCCAAATTTTTCAAATGTCGCTAAGGCTTTTCTAGGATTGTGATAAGTGTAGTCAGCATCGTGAATAACATCCGACGACCAGGAAAAATCTTCGTTATATCCCATTTGATGACCACCAGTGGCTCGCCCACTAAGATTAGCATGGGGCAAAAAATCTCCGACAGTATGCAACCCTAAACCAAAAAGTAATATATTTTGGTCTTTTATGCCTCTTTTGGCTACCAATTCACTTTCACGTCGTGTGAGGTTCAAAGAATGCGAATTATTGCCAAGTTGTATAGCACCGGATTTTCCGGTCAATTTGAGACCGGGCGCGCTTGTTTTTTCACTATCGTCTAACGACTGGCTTCCGATAGCTGCTATCATGGCTTGAACATGATTAGCACCTTGCAATCTGCCTTCCCAATAAACTACTAAAAAATGCATATCAGTCTCCCATCTCCCGTTAACATCAATTTTTTTTATTGAATTATTTTTTACATAACTGTAAATGTTCGATCCATCTTCAACCCCACTCGGATCCGCGCTCAGCCACCTTCCCAGCCAAGGCAGGTAATACCGCGCACTATGATAATTAAACCCACTCTCTTCATCCCTTTCCATTCCTGTATAGCGATAGCGTTTAGCAGGCACTTGTCGTGACGCATCCGTTGCCTGGTAAGCTGTTGTGCCATACGGATGATATTCTTCGTAAGAAATAATTTTGGAATCCTCATCCAATTCAAGACATGCAGTACCAAGATGATTGCCATACTGATAACGGATTAACTGTTCAGGAGAACCATCATTACCGGCAGTTCTGGTTTCTATCATTGCAATGCGCTGCCTGTCGTCCATGATATGCAATGTTTCGCGTTCGAGTGTTTTATTACCTGCATTATCAAATACACGAAATACTTCAAAGCCGCCGATATAAATGCGTTCTTCGCGCTGCTGTTCTTTTTCAATTATTTTCCTTACCCGCTGTCCTGATGAATCATATACATACCAGGCTTCGCCACCGCCACCCAGATTGATGTGCTGCATTTCTTCCCGTATATTCCAGTCAATTTTTTGCAGCAGGTGCGGCATTGTTTCAATGCTGCCATGAGCGTTATAGGTATAATCAAAGTCTTGTGATGCCGGACTATCATTGCTCATTGTTGTTTTCAGCAACTGGTTATTACCGGTATTGTATTGATAGGTTCTTGTCCAGCTTCCCGTGCCGGCTACATGCCGCATGGTTTTTATGTTGCCTGCTTCATCATAATTGTACTTTTGCGTGTAGGTACGCAGTTGCACCGGAGAGTTAGGCTGCACCTGCATCCGGCACCAGTCATCGTTCCAATTATCCTGAGCCGCGATGGCAATCTGCCCGGTATGTTCTCTGCCTTCTGCCTCAATCAAACGGTACAGCGCATCGTAGCGGTAATCGCTTTTGGCTTCTACTCTTTGCCCGCCATAGAAAATAGTTTTCTGTGCGTTATCAAACTGGCTGGTGATATTGCCTGCCGGATCATACGTGTAATTCAAATCCTGTAAGATGGTGTTGTCATCGTTCTTTATTGTTAGCAAACGGATCAGCCGGTAAGTCTCCAAATCATACGTGTAAAATGTTGCCGTACCGTTCTGATATTCTATTTTTTCACGCTGTCCTTTTGCATTGTAATTAATGTTTGTAACGAATGGAGTAAGTGCATCATTTCCTTTTATTTGTACCGAAATGCTGTTGAGCAAGCCTGCTTCGTTATAAGATGGAAAGTGTAAACTATTGTCGGGTGATATTGCCTGAACAGGGCGATTCAGCGCGTCATATTTTGTTTCACTGGTAAACACTTCGTCTTCTGTATCCTGATCCCTGTTCCAGTCAGGCATTGTTTTATAGTCACTAACCAGTTGCCTGTTTGAACGAAGAAGATTTCCTTTAAAATCATAGGCTTCATTTATCGAAATGCTAGCCGTATCGAAATGTTGATGCAGCCTGCCGCGCAGATTATTCTTCTTTGCTTCAGCAACATCAGCAAGCGCATCGCCATACTCATATTTTTCAAAGACAATTTCCTTACTCCCGTCATTGACCAACAAGCGAAACGGGCGATGAAGCTGATCGTACTCATAAGAAAATGTGTTGTTGCGGCTGTCCCAAAGTTTAATTGGTTTACCCATCACATCATGCAGCATCAGCCTGCCGCCTGCATCGGTACTATGTTGCAGGCAGATGTTACCCAGCATATCATATTGCCACGTCATGACCTCTTTTTCTGTGCCGCTTTTTACATTCGTAATCTTCGTTGCATTGCCTTCAATATCAAGGTAGGTTCTGACATAATAAAGCTCTTCAAACACAGCTTCGTTGCTACGCTGTGTTTTATTATGAGCTATGGATAAAAAAGGACGGGCAAGGCTGTCAAGATAAGTGATACCGGGCGTTTCAGCATGAATCGCTGTTTTTTGCGCAGCTTCTTCTTCGGCTGTTCCTTTTTGACCGTTGATGCGGTCCTTATACCAATCGCATTCATCATCGAGCACCGTGTCATTTTCATCATACGTCTTCTGCGTCCAGGCGTCAAACTCAACTTTTGAAAAGGTGCCGTTGGGATGTTTGATTTTGATAACTCTTCCTATAGCATCATAATACAAAACAGATGTGAAGCCAAGCCCGGTAAGATCGCTTTCGTTATTATATTCCGGCGTGCTGTCAAAATAAGGTTCGTATTGCTTGACAGGATTGCCCTTGTTGTTATAGATGGTGCGACCATTGCCAACCCAACGCAAGAGAGGCGATGTATCATGTAGTATGATATGGCCTAAAGCATCTTTTACTAAGTTATTTTCTCCGTCACGTTGCGGTGCATCGCCGGGTTCAGCCTGCACTTTCTTTAATACTTCATGTCCAGAACCATCGGAATACGAATAGGATTCCTGCCAGTGAAAATTGTTTTCTATATCTTCATGATTGTCATCCGTTTCTTTAAAGTGATGCTTTTCACGAACCGAGGTTTTTGTACGATCAGGCAAGGCACCGTTCGAAGTAAAATACCGGAATTCATATTCTAAAAAAGACGTCGGCTGGTCATTAGCTGAAAGTTCAAGACTGGCTTTATCTAAAAGATCACCTTTGAACTCAGCTTCTTTTCCCATCACAAATGTATGAGTGACCAAGCCGAGCTCATCGAACCTCACACCTGAACGGTTATCATTTGCATCAGACAATAAATATGGCTGCAGGGTGCGGTAGTTAACAGCAGTAGCATTTATTTCATTGTCAGCCGCGTTTATCACGCGACTGATGATCAGTCTATGATCATCATAAAAGCACTTCGTAAGGTTGTTGAAATTGTCTTCAAAAGCTATAGGCAAGTAGAAATTGCTCTTTGTGAAAGTAACGTCGGCGGGTATTGGCGGCGTAATGGTTTTGGCAAATGGATTCAGTGATAAATCGGGATGATAATATGTTCTGCCGGATGTGATCCAGTAATTGTTATCACCATCAAGCGATAGGTATTTGGCATCCGTTCTTACCATCTCTTCTGTGGCTTTGCCTGCGTAAATGGTATTGATAAGAGACGGTGTAAAGGCAAGTAAATAATTTTGATAAGGCAATGCAAGGGTGTCAATAAAACCAGCAGGCATAGCACCGGATAAATCATTCTTCAGGAAACGCGTTGCAGCGTGTTCAATCTTTCTTTTATTGCCTGGAAATGCTTCTTCTTCATAATTTTTGATAGTGGCAGCATCGAATGCTTCTTCTAATTCTTTTGCTGTAAAAAAGACAGCAGCAGGAGATTCAAGATTCAACTCCCAGGTTTGCGTATCATAAGCGAGAGGCAAACGATAAGCGTTCTCTTCATCTATGATTGCCGTGAAAAGATTGGTTGTATAAGTAATGAACTGTTGTTTTTGCTTCGCTCGATCTGCATCAGTTGGCAGCGAGGCATCATCTTTTTTTCTGCCGTACATAACAGATGCCGACTGCTTTACATTGCCATATTCGTCGGTCTCGATATTGACGGTATGAGCGATTCTCGGGTCGAGCGGATTGCGCTCATACTGAAATGCCAGCTTCTCTTTTTCATGCGTTAAAAACACGGCATGTTGTTCCCCTTCTTTGGGCTGCAGACATTGGATGGTATAATTGTTTTGCGTTACGTTGTACGGATGAAGCTGCTCTTCTTCGCTCCCTTCATCACTGTATATTTCCTGGCGTAACGGCAAGCCTTTCAAAGCGCGGCAGCATTCAATTAATTCTTCTGTTGCCAGATTTTCTTTAAATGGTTCCTCCCTAAAAATAGAAGTTGACAGCGGGTTGATGATCTCATTATCTGTAATCTTACCCTTTGCGATTAAGGCATTTGAATAATAATCATTTTGTAAAGAATGAAAGAGTGTATTCCGGTTATTAAAGGCACCGGTATGGAACCATGATTTGGTGATCACTGCTGGTTGAAATAAGTCTTCTTCTGTTATGTTTACTGCATTAGCAGCCGTTGTTTCTTTTACATAATGGTCATACTCTTCAGTATCTTTCTGCTCTACCATTGCAAAGCCTCTGAACTCCCGTTCGATGCTGTCGTAATAACCATGATGATAAGAATATTCATTGGCAAAACGCGTTTGCGAGACTTTGTCAATCACTGTTACTTTACTTACGCACTGCACAGGGAACGGCAGCTTTGTTATCCATTTGTTCCCATTCTTTTTATCGGCTAAATAATAATCGGTAGACGACTTGTATTCGAGTGTGACTTCTCTGCCCAAGTTGTTTTTATGCGCATACATAATATGCGGCTTTCTTCCGCCCATCATATCAATATACCTGAGCGGAGTGTCGCTGTAGGAGGGTAAAGAAGATGACCAGACAAGACAGGATGTTCCGTTGCCCAACAAATCAATAAATAAAATACGGGATTGGTTGTCTATCTGAGGAAATGGATTAAAAAATTGGGACGGCTCGCTCAGTTGATTGCCACTCTGGTTGAACCAAACCTGTATGTTGCCGTTGCCTGTATAAACGATGTCCGTAGTGCCGGAACCATCAATGTCAGCCAGGTAAATATTCGCTGTGCTGAACTCTGTAAGGCTGTCAAACGCACCATTCATCTGCATTGACACTTTTGCACCAAACTTTCCATAACCCAAGTTCGGATAATATGAAACGGAACTGTAGGTAATCAGCACAATATCAGCCAGTCCATCGCCGCTCATATCAGCAATGGC
Source organism: Ilyomonas sp. (assembly GCA_964658445.1). Lineage (GTDB taxonomy): Bacteria > Bacteroidota > Bacteroidia > Chitinophagales > Chitinophagaceae > Ilyomonas. Next base: position 6,876 of record CAZZZH010000071.1, on the reverse strand, counting down.
GACAAGCATGTTTTCATCTTTATCGGCAAACACAATCGCCGGTCCTTTCTCTTCATCCATCGCTTTGGCTGCGATATTATAATCATCATACCCGGCTTTTCCTTTGGCGGCATACCAGATAAAATTCTGCTCGGCAGAGAACAATAAATCCGCCATACCATCACCGTTCAGATCCAAAAACTTCAGGTTCGGGTCGCGCAAATCAATATTGGGATAACTGGTAAACGGGTAAAAAGAAATCCATTCTTCTTCCGGCGTTAATTCAAAATATCCCTTCAGGGAAGACGTTGTGCTGACGAGATATTTTTTACCGTTGGCTTCCAGGTCTTGCAAGGCTAATGTGCCATCACTCAAACCTGTGAAAGAAGGTTTGGGGGAAACAAGTCTGGCAGCCGAAAACTGACCATTACCCTCATTTTCTTTATAATACAAGCCAGTTGCCTGTTCGGTCAGAATACCGGAGATACCTTCACTGTATAAGTCGGTCCATTGATATAAACCGTCTATACCAACCGGTGCATTTACAATATTATCAGTCGTTATCTCTTTTACCTCTTTTGAAAAACCGGGTTTGATGTAAGAAAAAGTTAGCGGCGGAAGCGACCTCTTCGATTGTAAACTTCCATCGGTGTTCCAGATAAAGCCGGTCTGTGTTGTTGTTTCTAAATAAGTAAGATGAGGCTGTTCATCATAGTCCATATCCAGAGAGCGTACCAGGTAATCAACTATTCCCAACTCTTCAGGGAAATGATGAAACATGAGGATGCGCCGGCACAGGCGGTAGGTTCTGATTTCAAATCCTGGACGATAATCTGAAAACGGGTCTTTGCGTAAAGCCCAGGCTATTTCATTGCCATTCGTTGCTGCAGGTTTTGTTGTTGGGTTGTCGGCATCGTGTTCGCCATAATCGAAGACTAATTCAAATAAAAATTCCGATGGTAAATGATCGCCCTCATAGAAAGCGGTTTTATTTCCATAATGAACACTTTTCAGATAAATGTTTGTAAAAGGAGCCACATCCTGTAGCCTGTTTTTTTCTGGTAAAGAAAAAAAGACATTGGCTTTGTCTTCTTTTTTATAAAAATATCTGGTGATATTTCCTTTGTCATCGTAGCTGTATTCAAGACACCATTTGAATATCTTATTTTCTTCACCCGCAACGGGGCTGAACAACTTTGCTTCATCACTTTTCCCAAAAACAGAAACAGCATTTTCTTTTGTTCTGGCGCGCCAGTAAATGTTGCCGTTTTCTTCAATTTTTTCGATGCGTGCAAAGCTGCCTTCAATACGAGGGCGGTAGCGTGTTATCGTTTTGTTGCCCTCTGTTGTTTGCTTTTTCTCCCATTCGCCGGTATCATTTTTTACTAAGTAATGAACCAAATCTTCTGCACCTGAAAACAAAAAGGTATCGGACTCGATACTGTCTTTATATTCCGGCAATTTCTTGTCAGATTTTCGTTGTATGGAAGGCAGATCAATACCCCAGCCTAACCCGAAAAGGCCATTACCGCCACCTGAATCATAGCTTAATGTAAGCGATGGTGTAGCGCCATTTCTTCCGGGTGAAAAGGGTAGCGGAATGGAATAGGCGGCCGTTCCATTTGCGGAATTGACAGAGAATTTTTCGTCGATACTTTTCATGGCGCCACCGCCCTTCGGCAACGAAATAGAGGGTATCTGAAGAAGATTAGATTTTGTCTTGGCCGTCTCCTTTTGGGTATTATTAATGAATGAGGCATTGTCCCTGCTATTTGTGTTCTCCTGCTGGTCTTTAATGTTTGATGAAGTGTCCATTGAACTTGGTTTTCAGAAAAAGTTAAGCTTCTTGATTGTGTTATTTGCTTTTATGTAAATTATTAGGGGTATATGTATGCCTGACTGTGCAACGGTCATCACTCAAAGAAAAAAAACATCAGAAAAAACAATTCTCACAGTTTTGTAGTCCCGATTGTGACTGGCTGCGCCGTCAACGCATCATGCTGGAATTCGGGTAAATCAAGGTACAGAGATGTAATAATCAGCATAACTGTTTTCTTAATTAAATCAAACCCGCTGAGAAAAAAACTGAGTTAGAATAGCCGTTATTTTTAAATTATCTTGTTTATGAAATGACGAAGAGTGATTTTTCAACTGTTATATTTCCATTGCATGGGAATTACCGGGGTATTGTGTAATTATAGCTCAAACTTAAAATTATTTATTTTAAAACAATAAGATTTTTTATATCAAATAAATCTTGTGTTATAACCAAGCCGGTAGGACACACGACAAACAATACAAAACGATAGCTGGAAATGTTTGGTTACTATGCAAGGCAATGATTCTGGCTTTGCAATCAAATCCGGAGTGATAAGTTTATTGTATTGCCGGCAAGAATCCAGGAGTAAGACAGCTGGTAAAATATTTATCCTTGTTAAATAAAAATCTGCTCATCTGATGATTTTATAGCCAGGAAAATGATTCATTTATGATTTTTAAAGGGATCCTCAAAACAATTAATAGTTTCCAAATCAAGGCCAGCAATCAATGAGTTGGTTTAATAGAAATGGAAGCTTCCGCAATCGTTTCTTTATTTTCCGCTGACCTTTCTCTTCATAGTTTTAGTCGGACTAACAGTCCTCCGGGCAACAGCACAAGGTTATTATTACTCTCCACAAATACTGCTGAATCGCTTGAGCAAAGTCTGTCTTCCGTTTAGAAGAACCTGATTTGGTGCAGGCATTCAAAACAAAAAGATCTAGAAATAAAAGGGGAGTAGATAAATGTTTGGAGAAAACTCGTTTTGCATTTTAGATTTGTTTTAATTTATAGAAGTCTAATCAAACGGGAAGTAATAACTACCTGATTCTTCACTTTACAATTTACCCCAAAAGCGTTGACGCCATGATCACGAAACAAAATCCTCTGACTGTTGTAGCCCCTGTGGACCCAACAAAATTGGATCAGCTGCAAACCCTGCTCGCAAGTATCCAGCATCCCGATATTGAGAACAATACTGTATTCCCTTGTTATGAGATCCGGGCCATTCATTTTGCCCGCTTTGTTATCATCAACACGCAAACCGATAAGTATCCTGTTCAACTGGTGTTCTCGTCTGACTTTGATGGCGAAGAAACAGATCATATCAATGAATTGATAACTGAAACCGGAGAAGGGCTACATAAGATATTTAGTTGCTGTCTTGGTTTTTCCGGAGATATCAAGAGCTATTGGGCTGCGCATAAGGTAAAAATTTCTGCTGCCTATAAAGGTCATATGGGTACTTCTGTAGTCCGGATAGAACAGGAAGATGCACTCAGAACCGCTATCGTGAATTACCTAAGTGTGCGGCCTGCAAATGCTATAATCAACAACGTGTCACCGACAGAAATAAAAGAAGAGATCGCTTCTTATATTGAAGCAAATGATGCGTTTAGTTGGGCTATTGCTGATAAAGGATTGAGTGCTTTTCAACAGTTTCTGTTTCACCGGAAAGAGCTGATCTTTTTCATATCAAAAGCCCTTGTTATTTCGGGAGCATCCGTCTTTGCTGTTTTCAAAATTTGCCATTGGTTAAATATCAACTTTTTTATCATTATCATATTATTCATTGCTTCTTTAGCGGCTGTATTTTTTCTTCTGAAGCGAAAGCTAAACAAGCTTGAAAATACGGATAAAAGTGACCTCAGAAAACCAACTAACACGCATGTCAGTTCATTATTGAGCGCGGAAAATTTTCAGGTTCAAAACCAACTGACACATTTGGTCGAAATCAAACCGGGAACCTTCAGACTCCGCCTTTTAAAACTTGTCTTGGGAGCTATACAGTTTCTTGCCAAAACCGTTTTTAATAAAGGCAAACTTGGCGGCATTCCTTCCATACATTTTGCGCGTTGGGTGATTATAGACAATGGCAGGCGCCTGCTGTTTTTCTCAAATTTCGATGGCACCTGGGAGAGTTATTTAGGCGACTTTGTAGATAAAGCCGGCGTAGGATTAACCGGCGTTTGGAGCAACACGCAAAACTTTCCAAAAACGAGGAACCTTGTGAAGGAAGGTGCAAAAGATGAGCAGCATTTTAAACAATGGACCCGCGACCTGCAGATTCCTACACAGGTTTGGTTTACTGCCTATAAAAAATTATCGGTGCAGAATATCAACAACAATTCCTTCATTCGAAATGGTTTGTTTAGAAATATGAATGAACAGGCGGCACAGCAATGGATCGACAGACTCTTTTACAATAAAGACTGATATAAGTATTGAATGACAAAACAGAAACAATGGAAAATCTGAATTTAGACGATATACAAGGGCTTATAAAAAGAGGTTATGATACCATGCCCTATTCAAACATTTTGTTCTTTCAAATCGAAGACAAGCAGAAGACAAAAAAATGGCTTGGCAGTTTGTTGCCGAGTCTAAGCCGTGGCTCGGTTAAAAAAGACGATCTCGAAATTGACATCGCTTTTTCCTATGAAGGGTTTAAGGCGATTGGTCTCGTATCGCTGTTGCAGAATGGTTTTTCACTCGAGTTTACGGAAGGCATGTCGGAAGAAAACCGGAGCCGGTTACTGGGTGATTATGACAACGTAACCAACCTGCCAAAAACAAATGAATGGGAGTGGCGGGATGGAGCAGGCGGCAATGCGGTTCATTTGATGCTTTTAATTTATGGTAAAGAAGAGCACCTCGTAGAAAAATTCTGTAGCGAGTTAAAGCTTTGTAATGATCTAAATGGTCTCAGGGATCTAAACAGGCTGGTAACCGTAAGACTGGATGATAGCCGGGAACACTTTGGATTTCGGGATGGCATATCGCAACCCTTTATTAAAGAATTTGTTTCGAGGGAAGAGAACGGAAAAGAACGGAATGAAAAAAACAATACCGCTGCCTTAGGAGAGTTTGTGTTAGGTTATCCGAATGCGTACGGTCAGTTTACGGAAAGCCCAACCGTCATGGATTCAAAAACCGGAAAGGAGTGGGATTTTGGAAAAAACGGTACTTACCTCGTAATGCGACAGTTAGAGCAGGATGTAAAGAATTTCTGGGAGTACATGAAAAAGCATACGGAAAATGGGGACGGATCAGCCAATATGGATGCCTGCATTGCCCTGGCATCCGGCATGGTAGGTCGTCGTCCCAATGGCACTCCATTAACCCTGTTTACCAACAAAGAAGATTGTTCACTGGAGAAAGAAAATGACTTTTTGTTCACATTGGATAAAGAGAAGAATTATGGAAAATGTCCTGTCGGTTCTCATATCGTCCGGGTGAATCCAAGGGATGCATTGGCTAAAGACGCTGCTGAATCCTTGGAAGTCGTCAGCCATCATCGTTTACTAAGAAGAGGGCGTTCTTATGGACGCCCCTTTATCACCAGCATGAAGCCTGAAGAACTATTCAGTAAGGCAAATCAGGAGGAGCAGGAACGGGGCCTGCACTTTATATGTCTTAATGCTAACATTAGCCGTCAATTTGAATTTGTTCAAAGCATGTGGCTCAACAACAGTAAGTTCAGGGGACTTTATAATGATGCCGATCAACTGTCCGGTGCCAATATAAGTGACTTTACTGTTCAGCAGCGACCTGTGAGTAGGGTACTAAAAGACGTTGATGCATTTGTGAAAGTAAGGGGTGGTGGGTATTTTTTTTTACCCTCTCATACGGCACTAAAGTTTCTTACAGAGATCTGAATAAACGGTAATCAAAGTGTGCAGGAGTACCTAATAACGCCATGAGAGACTTCGCCAATGCCGTTTTAAACTATGATACCCTCTGTAAGAAGTAATGTATATAAAGCATAAGCGCAGAGAGAGAGGGAATATTCACGGTCTGTTCTCATAAGGGTATTCCCAGCAACGTAGTAACACAGCTGTACCTGATAGCGGATGCGGTACACCATTTTCCGCTGTAAAGGAGATTATCCGGATATAAGTATCAGAAAATAGGGTAAACCCGTTCGGGGTGCCATCCCACCTGTCAGGAATATCGGATGAAGTATATATCGGTCTTCCTCAGCGGTTGTTAAATCCTGCTACAGAACTGGCTGAGCAACCCGTCGTATACTGCTCTGAATATACCGTTACGACCATCCCTGCCCGGCGTAAAAGCAGAAGCCAAAGACATCTTACAAACACCATCTTTCACAATAATTTCATCCCCTGTCTCTTCCTACTGGTTGGTGATATTCACACGATGAGTACCCGGCGCGTTCAGCACATTCCTAATTTCTAACGCCAGTACATCCAGGTCCGGCAGGTTATCCAAAGACGGTGGAAGCGATAGAAGAGGGGTTGCTGCCTGTCATTTGTCTTGAATTAATCAGGTTAACAATCCGTTTTATCATCATCTCTTTATCGCTGGGGTTGCTTTACACAATCAGCAATGCCAGCGCGGTTATTCCGGGGTCGTTTCCGGAACTTTCGCATAATGCCGGGTAGTTCTTAGCGTACGGTGACCTGACACATTTGACACCGTTTCGTAAAGAGACGGCAATCAGCGATGAAGAAGGCTCTAAACAATCAGCTTTACACGCTTTTTGACCTGTTGTTACTTAAAATAACTGTTTCCAGCGGAGAGAGGGCGAGTTGTTATGATAGCTGAAGTGATTCAGGGCGTTTCCCGGTTGAGATGTGAAAGCAATCGAAGACTTCAGGATAGGTACGGAGTAGTTACAAACGTTTGTTGAGGCTTTTGCGTGGCCTATTTCTCTAAGTTGGGGCTGAGGGAAAGCATCCATTACCAAAAAGATTTCTTGTAAAAAATAAATTTTAGAATATATTTTTACCGGGTTCCTACATACCAAACAGTAACTGTCATTTATGATCTTCTCTAGTCCAAAACTACTCCTGTGTTTTGTATTTATACTGTTCGTTTCAACCCATACACTTTGTC
>CAZZZH010000070.1:0-18431 GCA_964658445.1 Ilyomonas sp. | reverse complement strand
ATGATCCGGCTTTGTCGTAAAGTTTATACAATGTCAGTTTGTTCCCTGCGCTTTTAGAGAAACTGGCTGCCATTGTTGCCAGTTTTCAAGGCGTTTTTGATATTGCTCTGTTGCCCACTCAATCGGTTGTTCGCCAAGAAAAATACGCAATGGTGGCTTCTCTGCATCAACCACTTGTAGAATGGCATCTGCCGTCGCATTAGGATCGCCTTGTTTCATTGCACCGCGAAACCTAGCACGTTGTTCTCTCACTTTATCGTATGCCGGAATGGCTTGCGAGTGTTTAGCCGAATCGCCCGCCCAGTCTGTTTTAAAGCCACCGGGTTCAATGAGAATAACATGGATGCCAAAACCAGCAACTTCTTTACTTAGCGATTCGGTAAAAGCTTCCAACGCCCACTTCGATGCATTGTACAAGCCGATATTTTCAAATGCCAGTATGCCACCGATGCTGGACACCTGTAAAATATGACCGCTGCCTTGTTCACGCATGATTGGTAAAGCGGCTTGCGTTACCCACAGTGCACCAAAGAAGTTAGTTTCCATCTGCTGGCGGGCTTCTTCTTCACTGATTTCTTCAATCATTCCGAATTGCCCATAGCCGGCATTGTTGATCACCACGTCCAACTGACCAAAATGATCTTTTGCTTTTTGAACGGCATCGAAACAATCCTTGCGAGACGTAACATCCAGTTCTAATGTTAGCACAGAATCGCCAAACTGGTCTTTTAATTTTTGTAATGTGCTTAACTGTCGAACGGTTGCAACCACCTTATCGCCGCGCTGCAAAGCCGCTTCTGCCCATATTTTTCCAAAACCGCGCGAGGCGCCGGTGATAAACCATACTTTTTGTTTCATAATTAATAATGTGTTTATTTATTGTGTCGTTGAGAGACAAGACTTCGTGTATAACATTTATTATACCATTCAAATGGTTTTCAAGCGGCTAAAGCTTGTTACAATTACATTAATTTCCTAAAAAATCACAAAAACGAAAAAAACATTGCCAATATGTTGTCTGTTATGCTTCACACCATTACCTTTGCGCTCCCAATTTGAAATCAGGCTCATGGCAATGTCTCAACGAATACGAATTAAATTACAGTCTTACGACCACAATCTGGTAGATAAATCTGCCGAGAAAATCGTAAAGACCGTTCGCAGCACAGGTGCTGTAGTTACAGGTCCTATTCCTTTACCTACGCATACAAAGATTTTCACTGTTCTGCGTTCACCGCACGTGAACAAAAAGAGCCGTGAACAGTTTCAACTGGCTACGCACAAGCGTTTATTAGACATCTATACTTCTTCTTCCCGCACGGTTGATGCTTTATCAAAGCTCGATCTGCCAAGTGGGGTAGAAGTAGAAATTAAAGCCTAAGTCCCGGCTTTTGTAAAGCAAGGCAAAAGTTCTTATATAGAATCAATCATCTCTCAATTGCATAAGCAAAAAAAGAGCTCTGACAGGAAATAAAAGGTTTGTAGTTCTTGTAAAAGAAAAACAAACAAAGACATAAAAACAAGCCCTTCGAGGTTTGTTTAAAACCGGTACTTCTTCTCCTGAATAAAGGAAACAAAAGAAAAGGTCGGCGGAAAACAAAGGATTGAATTACGCTTCATCGGCGTGATGTCCTCAATACCTCAGCGGGGCACAAACCGCAAAACACGATGAAAGGTATTATTGGAAAAAAAATCGGGATGACCAGCATCTTCGGAACAGACGGCAAACAAACCGCTGTTACCATTATTGAAGCCGGTCCTTGTGTAGTAACACAGGTAAAAACCCAGGATACTGATGGCTACAATGCCCTTCAATTGGGCTTCGGCGACAAAAAAGAAAAGCACTCCCTCAAAGCCGAAATCAATCACTACGCAAAAGCAAATACTTCCGCTAAAAAATTCGTAAAAGAATTTCGCGATTCCTCTCTCAATAAAAATATTGGTGATACAGTAACCGTTGACATTTTCGCTGAAGGCGACAAAGTTGAAGTTGTTGGTACCACAAAAGGTAAAGGTTTTCAAGGTGTTGTTAAACGTCATGGCTTCCATGGTGTGGGCGAGCAATCGCATGGTCAGCACGACCGTAGCCGCGCGCCAGGATCTATTGGTGGTTCGTCTTATCCTTCCCGTGTATTTAAAGGTATGCGCATGGCGGGTCGTATGGGTAACGACCGTGTAAAAACCAAAGGATTAAAAATTGTAAAAATATTTCCTGACAAAAATTATATACTGGTTAGCGGTTCAGTTCCCGGTTACAACGGTTCTATTGTTCTCATCCAGAAATAATCATCCATCAACAAATAGACATGCAGGTAGAAGTTTTAAATATACAAGGTACAGCCACTGGCAGAACTATCGAATTGCCGGATGAAATCTTTGGTGCAGAACCTAACGATCATGTACTTTATCTGGCTGTAAAGCAATATCAGGCTGCCCAGCGCCAGGGTACCCACAAGGTAAAAACCCGTGCTGAGGTGCAGGGTGCAAGCCGCAAGCTGCATAAACAAAAAGGTACCGGCGGTTCACGTAAAGGTAATATTCGTAACCCTTTGTATAAAGGCGGTGGTACCATCTTTGGACCAAAGCCGCACCGTTACAATTTTAAGCTGAACAAGAAAGTAAAAGATCTTGCAAAAGTGAGCGCACTTTCTTACAAAGCAAAAGACAATGCGATTGTGGTTATTGAAGACATAAACATGGAAGCGCCGAAAACAAAGCAGTTCAGCGATGTATTGAAAGCGTTGAATGTTACCGGCAAAAAAACATTGATTGTTTTGTCTGATTATAATGACAATGTTTACTTGAGTCTTCGCAACATGCCAAAGGTCGAAAGCACTTTGTTAGCCGATTTAAATACTTACGAAGTAGTAAATGCCGACACACTGATATTGACCGAAAGCGCTGCCAAAATTTTCAGCGAAGAAGAAACAGCAGAAGTAGAAGCCTAATTAAAAACGTTCTAATCGTTATCAACAATGAATGTAGCTGAAGTATTAATAAAGCCGGTTCTTACAGAAAAAGTAAATAACCAACAGGAAAAGCTGAGACGCTATGCTTTCAAAGTAGCCAAGAAGGCAAACAAACTGGAAATTAAGAAAGCGGTAGAAAACATGTATGGCGTAAGCGTTGAAAATGTAAATACCGTTGTAGTTCCGGGTAAAAACAAAACGCGTTTTACAAAAGCTGGTTTCATCAAAGGCACAAAGCCGGGTTACAAAAAAGCTTATGTTACTGTAGCCGAAGGCGAAACTATTGACCTGTATTCAAATATTTAAATTATAGCCGCGATGCTGAAAAGTTCGCATAAAGTATTAAACAAATGGCATTAAAGAAATACAAACCCATGACAGCCGGCACACGCTGGAGAATTGGGAATGCATATGCTGAAATTACAACCAATGAGCCTGAAAAAAGCTTGCTGGAACATCAGCATAGCACAGGTGGTCGTAATTCTCAGGGACGTCGTTCTATGCGTTACATGGGTGGTGGAAACAAGCATCACTATCGTATTATTGATTTCAAGCGGGATAAAAAGGGGATGGATGCAAAAGTGGTTTCGATTGAGTATGATCCAAACCGCACGGCATTCATCGCATTGGTTCAATATACTGATGGAGAAAAAAGATACATCCTCGCTCCGCAAGGTATTCAGGTTGGAACAACTGTAACATCTGGCGATGCAGTAGCTCCAGAATTGGGTAACGCTTTGCAAATGAAAAGTATGCCTTTAGGTACAGTGATTCACAACATCGAATTGCAGCCTGGTCAAGGTGGTAAGATGGCTCGCAGCGCTGGTTCTTCTGCTCAGTTGACCAACAAAGAAGAACGCTATGCAGTATTAAAAATGCCAAGCGGCGAATTAAGAAAAGTGCTTATTAATTGTTACGCAACGGTTGGTGTGGTTTCAAACAGCGACCATAATCTGGAGCAGGCTGGTAAAGCCGGTGTTAACCGCTGGAAAGGCACTCGCCCTCGTGTTCGTGGTGTTGCTATGAATCCTGTAGATCACCCGATGGGTGGTGGTGAAGGTAAAGCGTCAGGTGGTCATCCGCGCAGCCGTACGGGCAAGTATGCAAAAGGTTTGAAGACCCGTAAGCATAAAGGTTCTGATGGCTTAATCATTCAGCGCAGGAATGGTAAAAAATTGACTTTAAAATAGTTTGCATTTTCAATTTCAGATTAACTCAATAATATGGGTCGTTCAATCAGTAAAGGTCCTTATGTAGATGCCAACCTCGAAGTAAAGGTGTTGAACATTAACGAAGGCAAAAATAAAAAGAGTGTTATTAAAACCTGGAGCCGCCGCTCTACAATTACGCCTGACTTTGTAGGTCATACGTTTGCGGTACATAATGGCAACAAGTTTATTCCGGTTTATGTAACTGAATTTATGGTTGGGCATAAGCTCGGAGAGTTCGCCCCCACACGTAATTTCAGAGGACATTCTGGAAGTAAAAAATAAAAGTATCAGGTCATAAGTAACAAGTATTTCAACTTATTACTTATCAAGTACAACATACAATTCAACACAATGGAAGCTGTTGCTAAATTAAATAATTATCCTACAGGTCCGCGCAAAATGCGTTTGCTGGCAGACGTAATTCGTGGTATGCAGGTAGAAAAAGCGTTGGCGATTCTGGAGTTTCATCCGCAGCACAATGCCGTTCCTCTTTTCAAGTTGCTAAAAAGTGCAATTAATAATTGGGAACAAAAAAACGAAGGTTCAAACGCTGCCGACGCTAACCTGGTTGTAAAGACTGTGTTTGTAGATGGTGGTCGCGTGCTAAAGCGGATGCGCCCGGCACCGCAGGGTAGGGGTTACCGCGTACGCAAACGCAGCAATCATGTAACGATTATTGTTGACAGCAAATAAAAATATTACGGCAAACGCAGGTTTGCCAATAAACAAAACAATATGGGTCAAAAAGCAAATCCTATTGGTAACCGGTTAGGCATCATCAGAGGTTGGGAAAGCAACTGGTATGGCGGCAAGAAAGACTATGCCGGCAAGCTGATTGAAGACAATAAAATCAGAACTTACCTCAATGCCCGTATCAACAAAGGCGGTATTTCTAAAATCGTAATTGAACGTACATTAGGAAAACTGATCGTTACCATTCATACTTCTAAGCCAGGTATCATCATTGGTAAAGGCGGTGGTGAAGTTGACCGTATCAAAGAAGAATTAAAAAAGCTCACCGGCAAGGAAGATGTTCAAATTAATATCTTAGAAATTCGCCGTCCAGAGCTCGATGCAACTATAGTGGGTGATACTATTGCCCGTCAAATTGAAAACCGTATCAACTTCAAACGTGCCACTAAAATGGCGGTTGCTTCTACACTTCGCATGGGTGCAGAAGGCATTAAAGTTCAGTTGAGTGGTCGTTTAGGCGGTGCTGAAATTGCCCGTAGCGAAAAGTTTATGCAAGGTCGCGTACCCTTACATACACTTCGCATGGATATTGATTATGCGAACGTTTTTGCGCAAACAGTATACGGTAAAATTGGTATCAAAGTATGGATTTGTAAAGGTGAGGTTTTAGGTAAACGTGATTTGAACCCGAACTTCATTGGTGGTAAAGATGTAACCGGAGATAGAAACGAAAGAAGAATGGATGATCGCGGCGGCGAAAGAAGAGATGACCGTCGTGGCGGTGGAGACAGGAGAGATGACCGCAGAGGCGGTGGTAGCGGAGACAGAAGAGGTGGCGGTAATGCCGGTGGAAGAAGATAAAAATTTTGAACAATTGTCTTTACAATTTTCAAATTATTGAATTATCGAATTTTCAAATTGAACAACAATGTTACAGCCGAAAAGAAGCAAACATAGAAAAGCACAGAAAGGTCGTATCCGCAATGTGGCGAAGCGTGGCACCAGCATATCCTTTGGGTCTTATGCATTAAAGGCTGAAGAACCTATATGGTTGAATAACCGCCAGATAGAAGCTGCCCGCCAGGCATTAACCCGTGCTATGAAGCGTGAAGGAAATGTTTGGATCCGTATTTTTCCTGACAAACCAATTACGCGCAAGCCGCAGGAAGTTCGTATGGGTAAAGGTAAAGGCAACCCTGAGTTCTGGGCTGCTGTAGTAGAACCGGGACGCATCATCTTTGAATGTGATGGTGTTACTGAACAGGTTGCAAAAGATGCTATGCATCTGGCTTCACAGAAGCTTCCCATTAAAACAAAATTTGTAATAAGAAGAGACCTTCAGGTATAAATAATTTGAAATGGTGGCAGTTGAAAATGTTTGGGATTGCTTTTCATTCACTCTTTTCAAATTTTAGATTATTAAACTAAATACAATGGCTAATAAAAAATACGCATTCAATAAAAGCCTGAAAGATTTCAGTGACGCGGATTTGACAGCACGTGTAAACGAAGACACAGTGCGTTTAAAGAAGCTGGAATTCGCACACGCCATTTCTCCGTTGGAAAACCCAATGAGCATCCGCAACCTGAGAAAGGACATTGCAAGAATTAAAACGGAAGTGAAAAAGAGAACATTACAGGCGTAATTGTTCTTCCATTATAAAGTTGTCTTTACAGAAGGCATAAACAGAAATACAATGGCAGAAGCAACAGTTGAAAGAAATTTACGCAAAACGAGAATCGGTATCGTTAGCAGCAACAAGATGGAAAAGACCATAACTGTTGCAGTAGAACGTAAAGTGAAACACCCGATTTATGGTAAATTTTTGAACAAAACCACCAAGTTTCATGCACACGATGAAAAGAACGAGTGCACCGTTGGCGATGTGGTAAGAATCATGGAAACCCGACCGCTTAGCAAAACCAAACGCTGGCGTCTGGTAGAAGTGATTGAGAAAGCGAAATAGTTTTCAGTCTTTTGCTTTCAGCTATCAGCTTTGAGCGGGGGGCACAAGAAGATTTATTTATAAATGAAATTTATTGCTGACAGCTGATAGCTGACAGTTTAAAGCCTAAGTAAAATGATTCAGCAAGAAAGCAGGTTAAACGTAGCTGATAACAGCGGTGCCAAGGAAGTACTTTGCATTCGTGTGTTAGGAAACTCCGGTCAGGACTACGCCAGGATAGGTGACAAAATTGTAGTAACGGTAAAAGATGCTTTGCCAGCCGGCGGCATAAAAAAAGGTACGGTTTCCAAAGCTGTTATTGTACGCACTACAAATAAGCTGCGCCGCAAAGATGGTTCTTACATTCGCTTTGACGACAATGCTGTTGTGTTGCTTAACAATGCCGATGAGCCACGTGGTACACGCATCTTCGGGCCTGTTGCAAGAGAACTTCGCGATAAAGGTTATATGAAGATTATTTCACTTGCCCCTGAAGTATTATAATCATATCTTTGCCGCCCGATTTTTGAAGGCGGAACAACAATAAAAAGTGTACTCCGCAAATAAAAAACAATGAGTAACAGATTTAAACCGAAATATAATATCAGGCGCGGCGATGAAGTTGTCGTGATTACGGGCGATGATAAAGATCTTAAAAAGCCACGCAAGGTGCTAGAAGTGATTCTTGATAAAGGTCGTGTGGTGGTCGAAGGTGTTAACATCATTACGAAGCACACCAAGCCTTCTGCGCAAAATACCAAGGGTGGAATAGTAAAACGCGAAGCTCCCATTAACATAAGTAATGTAATGTTGTGGGACGCTAAAGCAGGCGCACCATCTAAAGTGAAACGCACCCGTGAAGAAGGAAAATTAGTTCGCATATTTAAAAAATCAGGGGAGGTGGTTAAATAATGAGCACTGTAAAATACACTCCAAGATTAGCAGATAAATACAACAAAGAAGTTGTACCTGCATTAGGAAAAAAGTTTGGCTACAAAAGCGTAATGCAAACGCCAAAACTTCAAAAAATTTGCGTAAACCGTGGCGTGAATGGCGCTGTGGCGGATAAAAAGTTAGTTGATGTTGCAGTTGAAGAGTTAACCAACATTACTGGCCAAAAAGCTATTGCCACACGAAGCAAAAAGGATATATCCAATTTTAAGCTTCGTAAAGACATGCCAATCGGTGCACGCGTAACGCTACGTGGAGAGAGAATGTATGAATTTCTGGATCGCTTAATTGCTGTAGCCTTACCCCGTGTTCGAGATTTCAAAGGCATTAGCGATAAAGCTTTTGATGGGCGCGGCAATTATACATTGGGTGTTACGGAGCAAATCATTTTTCCTGAAATTGATATCGATAAAGTAAATAAAATTACCGGTATGGATATCACGTTCGTTACTTCTGCAAAGAACAATGAAGAAGCGTACGAACTGTTGAAGGAACTGGGATTGCCTTTTAAAAACATGAAAAAAGATAAACAGGAAGCTTAGCCTTCTTATTAATAAAATTTATGGCAAAAGAATCAATCAAAGCCAGGCAAAGAAAACGCGAAGCGATGGTAGCAAAATATGCTACAAAACGCGCTGCTTTAAAAGAAGCCGGTGATTATGCTGCATTAGACAAATTGCCGCGCAATGCATCGCCGGTTCGCTTGAAAAACCGCGATCAACTTACAGGGCGTCCCAGAGGTTACATTCGTTATTTCGGTTTATCGCGCATTTCGTTTCGTGATATGGCGTTGAACGGAAAAATACCAGGCGTTAAGAAAGCAAGCTGGTGAGTTATCTGTAGTAAACTGGAAACACAGAGTTTTTAAGTACACAATTTTAATTAAAAGAATTAATCGAAAATAATGGTAACTGATCCTATCGCAGACTTCCTTACCCGCGTAAGAAATGCACAGTTAGCCGGGCACAGAATCGTTGAGATTCCTGCGTCTAATTTAAAGAAACGCATTACCGAAATCTTATACGAACAAGGTTATATTTTGAAGTATAAATTCGAAGATGACAGCAAGCAAGGCCTGATTAAGATCGCTTTGAAATACGATCCAACTACAAAACTGCCTGCCATTCGTTCCCTTGAAAGAATTAGCCGCCCGGGTTTGCGTCAATATTCCAAGCCAGCCGATTTTCGTCGTGTTATCAATGGCTTAGGTGTTGCCATTCTCAGCACATCAAAAGGCGTGATGACGGACAAGCAAGCAAAGGCGCAGAACGTTGGTGGCGAAGTGCTTTGCTATATTTCATAGCCATAGGGCAATTTGAAAATTGAATAATGGTTTCAAATTCATCAAGTTCTCTGTAATCTGAGTTTTCTATACGGTAACTGAAAAACACTGAACTACATTATTACATTCTTGGATCATTTAATTCTAAAATCGAATTTATGTCACGTATAGGAAAACAAGCCATCACTTTGCCAAAGGGCGTTACGGTAAACATCGGAAACGATAATATCGTAAGTGTGAAAGGTCCCAAAGGTGAATTGAAGCAAGCTATTGACAGAGACATTTCTATAGAAGTAAAAGACAATGAAATCAGCCTCACACGCGCTACGGATCAAATTCGCCATCGCGCATTGCACGGCTTGTATCGTTCATTGGTTGCCAATTTAGTAAAAGGTGTAACTGATGGATATAAAAAGGATCTGGAACTAGTAGGTGTGGGTTATAAAGCTGCCAATACAGGCAACGTATTAGACCTCTCTTTAGGTTATTCTCACAACATTATTTTTGAAATCCCAAAAGAATTGAAGGTAACAACCGAGACATTGAAAGGTCAGAACCCAAAGATAATGTTAGAGGGGATCGACAAACAATTGATAGGTCAGGTAGCAGCCAAGTTGCGCAGCCTCCGCAAGCCGGAACCTTACAAAGGAAAGGGTGTGAAATATACCGATGAAGTGGTTCGTCGTAAAGCTGGTAAAGCTGCTGGTAAATAATTACAAAACGATTCTTTTCATTTCCTGGCAGTATCAGGAAATCATAAACAAAGAACAATGAATACAAAAGGTTTAAGAAGACAAAAGATACGCTACCGCACCCGTAAGAGAGTGTCGGGTACACCCGAAAAGCCACGCTTGGCTGTGTTTCGCAGCAATACGGCTATCTACCTTCAGTTGATCGATGATGCCAATGGTAAGACACTTACCGGCGCATCTACCAGAGACAAAGACATTGAAGCGCAGAGCGGAAACAAAACAGATAAGGCAAAACTTGCCGGTTCTGTCATTGCCCGCAAGGCAGTAGAAATGGGTGTTAGTTCTGTTGTATTTGACAGAAGTGGTTACTTATACCATGGTCGCGTAAAAGCGGCTGCAGATGGCGCACGCGAGGGAGGACTTCAATTTTAAATTTGAGTTTATAATTTGTGGTTGGAAAGCAATCATTAGATCATAAACATTGATAAATTATAAATCAGGAAATGGCAAACGTAATTTCAAATAAAGTAAAAGCCGGCGGCGAAGTAGAGCTTAAAGAAAAAGTAGTCTCTATCAACCGCGTGGTAAAAACAACTAAAGGTGGTCGTACCTTTTCCTTCTCCGCTCTGGTGGTAGTAGGTAACGAAAGTGGCGTGGTAGGTCAGGGTTTAGGTAAAGCCAAAGAAGTGCAGGAAGCCATTACCAAGGGCATTGAAGATGCTAAGAAAAATCTGGTAAAAGTTCCCATCATGCATGGCACTATACCGCACGATCAGTTGGCAAAAGAAGGTGCTGCAAAAGTGCTGATTAAGCCGGCTGCACATGGTACGGGTGTTATTGCCGGAGGCAGTATGCGCGCTGTATTGGAAAGTGCAGGCATTACCGATGTTTTAGCAAAAAGCCTTGGCTCAGCAAACCCGCATAATGTGGTGAAAGCAACCTTAAAAGCACTTTCTATGTTGCGCGAGCCCATCACTATTGCAAAGACGCGTAACATTCAGTTGAAAAAAGTATTTAACGGGTAAGAAGAAAGACGCGATCTGCGTCTTTTACTATTAATTTATAAACGAGCCGTTCACGCGGAGAAGTACCATGGCAAAGATCAAAATAACACAAACGAAAAGCGGTATCGACAGATCAGAGCGCCAGAAGAAAACTTTGCTGGCTTTGGGTTTGAAGAAGATGCATGCTACTAAAGAAGTAGAAGCAACGCCGCAAATTTTAGGAATGATTACTAAGGTAAACCATTTGGTCACTGTTGAAGAATTAGGATAGTCATAAATCCTGAAATACAAATTCTCAATCAAACATGCGAGGGATGATTTTCCCGTTAAGTTTAAAATCAATCAAACAATGAAACTACACACATTAAAACCAGCGGAAGGCTCTACTCATAAAGAAAAGCGTTTAGGCCGCGGTGAAGCCAGCGGTAAAGGCGGTACTTCTACAAAAGGTAATAAAGGCGGACAAAGCCGCGCTGGTTATCAACGGAAAAATGCACACGAAGGCGGACAGATGCCTATTCAACGCCGCATCCCAAAACGCGGTTTTAAGAACAACAATCGTATCGAATATAAAGTCTTTAATCTGGGTCAACTGGATACGCTGACAGAAAAATACGGCTTCAGCGAAGTCACGGTTGATAACCTGTATGTAAATGGCTTAATTGGAAAAACTGACAAGATAAAAATTCTTGGAACAGGTGAATTAAAAGCTAAACTTTCGTTCAAAGTAAATGCTATCAGCGCAAAAGCGAAAGAAGCAGTGGAAGCTGCCGGTGGAACGGTTGAAATTGTAAAATAATTTTCCCGATATTTGCTAAACGCATCCATTAGCGATGCGTTTTTTTAGCTTACAGAATTTACACTACACAATACATTCGATTCGTGAAAAAGTTTGTACAGACACTAAGGAATATTTGGACTATCGAGGAGCTTCGTACAAAGATCATTGTAACGCTTGCCTTAATTTTTACTTACCGTTTAGGCAATGCTATTATTCTACCAGGGTTGAATCCTGCTACGATTGCTAACACAGCCAGCAAATCGCAAAGCAACGGCTTGCTTGGTTTGTTTGACAGCTTTGCTGGCGGCGGTTTTTCACACGCTTCCATCTTAGCATTAGGTGTAATGCCTTACATTTCTGCTTCTATCTTTATGCAGCTGGCTACTATATTAGTTCCACAGCTACAAAAGGTTCAAAAAGAAGGCGAAAGTGGCAGAAAAAAAATTAATCAATGGACACGTTATTTAACGGTTATCGTCACGTTGTTTCAGGCTAGCGCTTATACTCAATATTTGAAAACTCCTGGTTATGCTGAGGCTTTGATTCCGTCTTACGCACCTTACTTTATATATTCTACTATAATTATTCTTACGGCAGGCACCTTATTCGTAATGTGGCTGGGAGAAAAAATTCAGGATAAGGGTTTGGGCAATGGTACTTCTATCATCATTATGGTCGGCATCTTGGGAAGATTACCGCAGGCACTAATACAAGAGTTTGATGCAAAGCAGACCAGAGGTGGTGGCGGCTTGCTGATTTTCTTAATTGAAATCGCTATTCTCATTGCGATCATCATGGGATTAATCATCTTAGTGCAGGGCGTGCGCAAAGTTCCGGTTAACTATGCGAAACAAATTGTTGGGAATCGCCAGTATGGCGGCGCCCGTCAATTCCTTCCACTAAAAGTAAACAGTGCAGGTGTAATGCCGATTATCTTTGCGCAGGCAATTATGTTTTTACCTACGCTTGTTTCTTTTACAAATATTAATTCTGCCCAAGGCATTGTAAAAATATTCAGCGATCATAGCAATGGTTGGTATATGCTTATCTATTCAGTGATGGTGATTGCCTTTACGTTTTTATACACGGCTTTAATCTTCAATCCTAAACAGATGAGCGAAGATTTAAAACGCAACAATGGATTTATTCCGGGCGTAAAACCAGGTCAGCCTACAGCAGATTATATCGGCGCAATCATGGACAAAATCACCTTACCGGGAGCTATCTTTTTAGCCTTTGTGGGTATTCTTCCGGGCTTTGCACAAAAACTTGGTGTAACCCAGCAGTTTAGCTCCTTCTTTGGTGGTACATCCTTACTGATTATGGTAGGCGTTATTCTAGATACCTTGCAGCAAATAGAGACACATCTTTTGATGCGCCAGTACGATGGCTTAATGAAGGGTGGACGCTTGCAGGGAAGGCAGACTACTGCACCTGTAAGTGGTTATTAATGTATCTTAGAACAAAGTGATTTATACCAAAAAACCTGTCTAGTCCGGCAGGTTTTTTTATTATAAAATAACAATGAGCAGACAAAGAGATATGATTTACTACAAAACCGAGGCGGAAATATCGCTGATGAAGCAAAGCGCAGAACTGGTAAGTAAGACATTGACCGAGGTAGCTAAAATACTAAAGCCTGGCATCACTACCTTACTACTGGATGATTTGTGTGCCACGTTTGTTAAAGACCATAATGCTGTTCTTTCTTTTAAAAATTATCGTGGCTATCCACATAACATTTGCGCTTCTGTAAATGATGTGGTTGTGCACGGTTTCCCTAACAATACACCTCTGAAAGAGGGCGACATAGTTTCTATAGATTTAGGCGTAATATTAAATGGCTGGCACGGCGACCATGCTTATACATTTGTTTTAGGAGAAGTTGATGAAGATATTTTGAAGCTAATGCGCATCACCAAAGAGTCGTTATACAAAGGCATCGAAAAGGCAATTGTTGGCAACCGTATTGGTGATATTGCTTATGCCATACAAGAGCATACAGAAAAGAAAAATGGTTATGGTGTAGTGCGAGAACTTGTGGGTCATGGTTTGGGAAGAAATCTTCACGAAGACCCGCAAGTGCCTAACTATGGTAAGCGTGGCGAAGGCAAAACGCTGAAAGAAAATATGGTACTAGCTATCGAGCCGATGATCAATATGGGCGGAAGAGAAATTTACACCGAAGCTGATGGCTGGACAGTTCGCACGCGCGATGGAAAACCCTCTGTTCATTTTGAGCATGATGTATGCGTAAAGAAGAACAAAGCATTGATTTTATCGGACTATAGTATCATCGAAACGGCAGAACGAGCAAACCCAAACCTGAATACCGCTTATTATTCGAATGAATTGTAACTAATACAGGTTCCTAATATACATTGCTTTGTCTGAATCTTAATTCTGGGTTTTGTCGCGCTGTAAAAAAAGTTCATAAAGCAATGCCAGATAATAACACATCAATTCAAAAAAGTTTAGTGGTTGTGGGTGGTGGCGCCGCAGGTTTTTTTTGCGCTATCAATGCAGCAAAAAATAATCCTCTTTTGCGAGTTACGATACTTGAAAGAACCAGTAAATTATTGAGGAAAGTAAAAGTAAGCGGAGGCGGCAGGTGCAATGTAACGCACAACTGTTTTGAAGTTCCTCAACTCATTACTAAATACCCGCGCGGCACTAATTTTCTTAAAAAAGCGCTGTACCAATTTAACACACGACATACCATAAGCTGGTTTGAAGAGCGCAGTGTGAAGATTAGATCTGAAGCGGATGGGCGTATGTTTCCCAGTACTCAATCATCGCAAACCATTATAGATTGTTTTATACGGGAAGCGAACGTTCATCAAGTTGAGATCTTCATGAATGCGGATGTAAAAAAGGTCGACCGATTATCAAACCAATTTCATCTTGTAGCAGCCGATGGAAGAAAGTATGAAGCAGATTATGTCTGTATAGCTTGTGGTGGCTTTCCAAAGTTGCAACAGTTTGAATGGCTATCCTCACTTGAGCATAGTATACAAACACCGGTTCCTTCGCTGTTCACGTTCAACATTCCGAATCATACTATTACGCAACTCATGGGTATTAGCGTTGAAGATGCAGTCGTAAAAATCGGCGGTTCAAAACTGTCTCAGCGCGGAGCCATTCTGATTACGCATTGGGGACTTAGCGGTCCCGCGGTACTGAAATTATCGGCTTACGGCGCCAGGGATTTATCAGACAAACAATATCATTTTTCAGTCCTTGTCAACTGGCTCGCCGACCATACGGAGCTATCGTTACGTGAAGCATGGCAAACTTTGCAGCAACAACTTTCATCTCAGTATGTGCATCAAAAGAATCCCTTTGGTTTGCCTTCCCGCCTGTGGCAATATTTTTTACAACAGGCAGACATAACGCCAGATACACGGTGGTCAGCATTGCCTGCCAAAAGCAGGAACAAACTTATTCAAATCCTTACAGGGCAAGTGTTTCAGGTACAAGGCAAAACAACTTTTAAAGAAGAGTTCGTTACCTGCGGCGGCATTAATTTATCCGAAATAGATCCTGCCACTATGCAGAGCCGAAAAGTTCCTGACCTGTTTTTTGCGGGAGAGGTAATGGATGTAGATGGTATCACAGGCGGCTTTAATTTTCAACATGCCTGGACGAGTGGGTGGATAGCTGCCAAAGCAATTGGCGACAAGAGCCAAAGCCTGGACGAATAGTTATAAAACCCGTTCCACACAAAAAAGCGTCGATCGCTTTTACACTTACCGACGCTTTTATGGATTATACTATATCGCTACATTTTTATTAGCTTATAACTTTTTTTATTTTTTCCCTGCCATATTTCAGCCATATAAATACCAGGGCGATAGCGGGCACCAATCTGTATTATTTTACCCAATGTTACATTAGAAAAAGTTTCCAGTACTTTTCCGGCTACATCAGAAATGCGGATTGTTATGTTATCAGTTCTGCTGCTGTTTACTTCTAAAGCAAAATGATCATTCGAAGGGTTTGGTGAAACTATTACGCTAAAATCATTTTCACCCAAAGCCTGTTTCGGATTATTTAATAATGATTTACTATCTGAAGCTATTAAGGCATTGCTCGATTTCGTAACATACACAAGTGCTGTTTTGCTTCCTGTATAGTAGTTACTTACCGTAACGATAACATTAAATTTTGAGTTCGGGTTACTGCCTGTGTTTACACTAAAGCTACCTCTGGCTACACCAGATGTATGATCGGCGCTTACCAGGTCTAAAGCAGAAACAGTAAATGTGTTAGGGCCAATTACGGTGGCACCGGCAGTTAATGGTTGTATTGTAAACGTAACGATCGATTTTCTGATATCTCCCTTCGAGCCGTCTGCAGTATCAGTTATTTGCGCAGCTACTGGCAAGGTTAGTTTATTGGTTGATGTCGTAATAAGCTGCGATTCTATATAGTCTATTACTGCATTCTCCGGAATGCCATTTAGAGTAGTGGTAATGGGAGAAGCAGGTAAACTATAAGCCGCCGAATCCAGACCTGTAAAAAGGGCAGTTATTTTCTTTGGAAAAATGTCTGTCTGTGAGTAGTTTATTGTTCCCGCTAAGTTGCCGTAATAATCAGGATACATAGTAGTAGTGCCGATTGTTTTTCCACCTGTTTTAAAAGACACAATAGGAGCCTGAAGGCAACCATTGTAATAAAAATTTTGGGCTCCGTAAAGAGTAACTTGTAGCGTAGTAACATCACTATATTGTTGCGGGTTAGGGTTGGCTACAATGCTCGCCGTGCCTATGTAGGGAAGCAGCGTTACAGTAGTTGTTTTTGTAGTTGTATTTCCACTCTGGTCGATTGCCGTCACCGATATCGTATTTGTACCCATATTATTACAATAAAAATAGTTGTTGGAACTATACAAGTTCAGGTTATAATTCGGTGTGCAGTTGTCATACAGCGTATCAATCAAATCATAAGAGTTAATATAAGCATAACCATCCTGAGTCAGCCTGATACTCGTATCTTTTAAAACAAGTACAGGTGGTATAGCTTCGCTAACCGTTACCGGGAAAGAGACCGTTTGCGTATTGCCAAAATCATCTTGCGCCGTAGCAGAAACATAAGTAGTACCTGTAGGGAAGGAGGTGCCTGGGTTCTGACTGTAAAAAATATGTAAGCTGTCTGAGCATCCCGAGCTTGCTGTCACTACAAAGTTCACAGTCGCGCTGCAGCTATCGTTTGTAGTTTGAACATTGATAGAGTTTGGATAGCTTGTAATGGCAAGTGGCGTGAACACAGCGCAGGTGCCGCTTACATAGCCGGCTACAAAGTTGGATGCCGGTCCGTTCAGGGCAAAGTTCTGCAAATAGCCGTAGCCACCAAACTGGCTGTTTAGATATTGTACCGTAGCATTATTGCAACCCGCCAGGCCTTCATTAAAGGAAAAATAAGCCACTAATGCCTGCGAATAATTAGGTATCTCGCAATTAAGGTTGTTTTGTATTTGTCCCTGGCAAATGGCGTTACCCCATATTCTAACTTCGTCCATTTCTCCGTTAAAGTTCCGGCTGAAATTGATATTATCAGTCGTATAAGCGCCTAGGTAAAAGCTGCTGTAAGTAGCTACATGAAGATACGGTGCGGTGAGAAGCGTTTGTACAAACTTTCCATTTACATACAAGTCAAGCCGTGACGATGACTGCACAAAAGCGATGTGTGTCCACTTATTAAGCGGCACTTTGTATTTCGATGTCACGGTACCAACCGTGGGCTGGTAGGTCGAGATGTATCCTTTCGCGTCAAGCGATACAATCACACCGCCATTATCATTACGCTCATCTCCAAAAATTACTGATCCACCGTTCGCGTTATAGCCTCTTACTTTTATCCAGCCTTCAAAGCTATATTGACCATAAGCATAATAAGAAACCGGTTCGCTCATAGCTAGCTGAACCCTGTCGTCGATGCCATCAAAGTCAAGCGCACCCGCTGGCGTGCCGCCTCCAACATTCACACTGAATACAGCTCTTTGCAGAGGGTCAATGGTAGATGTATACACCACAGTTGTGCTTCCGATATCAAATGCTTTTTTACTTACGCTGCCATAGCCCGAATCAAAAGCTGTCGTTGGGTTGCTGTTATTATTATACAAAGCATATTTTACAATCGACAAAGAAGCATCGGGGTGCAACACCGGGTCAATACTGCCGATTGTAACGGTGCAATTACCAGTTGATGCTGTATCAGACTGGTCTGCCGGACCGGTAAGGCCATAATTTTTGCCAGTGGATAATAAACGCGTTACACAAGGTGTTCCGTAAGAAAGAGTAGCACCTGCTGCAACAATCTTTCCGTTTGCCTGTATAGCGCAGGCCTGGTTATAGTCCGGCGAGCCATCCGTGTAGTTTCCAAAGTCAATTACCGACCTGCCAAGCGTGCCAAAGCTAGTATCTAAGCTACCCGCAGCCGTATATCGGAATACAATAAAATTATCGCTGCCGAGATAGTAGGCGTCCGGCGAATTGCTATATGCGTATTCAGTTCCGGTCTGTATTATTTTGCCATCTTTTGCAATGGCAATATCTGTTGTCGTACTAATGTCGCTTGCTGTTACTAACGATTTGCCATTGCTGGCAAATGTGTTATCTAAATTACCGTTGGCGTTCAGTCTAATTAAAGCGGCGGTACCACTTGTATAGCCGCCCAATATTATCTTACCATTGCTTTGTATAGCCACAGAGCCTCCGTTGTCAAAGCTGTTATTGTTTATGTCAACAGAGGTACTGCCATCGCTGGCAAAGGTATTATCAAGTGTTCCGTTGGCTTTCAGCCGGATAGCCAAAAGGTCAAACGATGAAGCTGCATTGTAAGTAGTGCCGCCACCTACTATTTTACCATCTCGCTGAATGGCAAGCGAGTTAATATAGTCA
>CAZZZH010000069.1:0-18437 GCA_964658445.1 Ilyomonas sp. | reverse complement strand
AAATACCAGCTATTGCAAATGGAAAAAAAGGGCAAGGGTGTGATTGTAAACAATTCTTCCATCCTTGGTTCGGTGGGGTTTGCCAATGCGTGTGGCTATGCGGCTGCCAAGCATGGCATTATTGGCTTAACACAAACGACTGCTTTAGAGTATTCGGCAAAAGGTATTCGTGTTAATGCGGTGGGTCCTGCTTTTATCAATACGCCATTGCTTAGCAGTGCAGGTATGAATGATGAGGTAAAGCAATCTGTTTTGGTGCCGCTTCATCCCATTGGAAGGTTGGGCGAATCGAAGGAAGTAGCAGAGCTTGTGGTTTGGCTAAGTTCAGATAAAGCTTCTTTTATTACCGGCTCTTATTTACCGGTAGATGGTGGTTATTTAGCCAGGTAAAATTCCTTGCTTGTAATAATAAAAGCCTGCTATCAAAGCGGGCTTTTTTTGTTTAATAATATGCTTATAGCTCGAACAGAGACAATGCAGTCAGCTTTTTGTAATCGTTACTCACAGTTCTGCATCGCGGGTTCATACTTTTCAAAGCGCCCTGTTTTCTTTTCCAGTTTTATCCGGAACACAACGCCTTCCAGTGTATTTACATTTTCAGGAAGAAAAGGAAATTCGGGGAACAAATGAACAGTTCTGCTGATGCAGTTTGGCAATACACGCGTAGCCAGTTTCTGAATGGCTTTTGTTCGTGTTTTTTCATCCCTGATTTCTTCAAACTTACCCCAACAGATTACGCTTTTCCAGTTTGACATATTTTCCAGGTCATCCGTCTCAAAACAAACACTGGGATTGTTGCGCATGATCTCTATTTTCATTCCCTCCCCTGTGTGCGCATACAGATAGTCATCATCGAACACATAACTGATGGGGACCACATAAACCGTTCCCTCACTTTGGCAGCCAATTCTGCCAATGAGTTGCTGGTGTAGAAATCTATCGATTTCGTTGCTGTTTAGTTTTCCAAACATATATTTTGATTTTTATAAAAGTAGATGTAAGAAATAAGGCTTTGCCTGACAGCCATCAGCCGGAAAGATGACTTTACTAAGGTGCCTGATTGGGATAGCTGTTTATAATCATTTCTGTTGCTGTTTGCCGTCATATTTTAGAAAGCTTCTGAGCTACAATTTTGACTTATAAAATTACCAGACATGAAAACAGTCATAGCCACTACCGATTTCTCTCCGGCTTCTTATAATGCCAATTTGTATGCAGCACAATTGTCTGTTTTTTTACAGGCAGAATTAATCCTGTTTCATGCTGTGTCTGAGCAGGTTTCGGTGATTCCCGATCTGACATTGGTAGGGCTGGAGTATGAAGAAGATAGATCGGACGATTCAGAACAAATACTTGAAGAACTGAAGGATAAACTAATGCTTGCCACAGATGGCAAGCTCGTTTGCAAAACCAGACTTCGCTTTGGCAAAGTGGTAGAAGAGCTGAAGCAATTGCGTTATGAAGTAAAGCCGCTTGTTACCGTGATGGCGGCTACTAAAAAGGAATGGCTTGAGCAAATCGTATCTGGTTGCAATACCTTGTGTGTAAGCCAGAAATGCCATGAAGCTGTATTGCTGATACCGGAGACTGCGCAGTTTACTGGGTTTGCCAAAATAGCTATGGCAACGGATCTGGAGAATGTTTATAACACGGTGCCTTTACAGAAACTAACCCATTTTTTACAGCAATTTCAAGCCTCGCTTAGTATTCTTCATATTTTGAAATCGGATGTAGTAAGTAGCAAAACCACACCTGAAACCATTGCATTGCAAGTTCATTTCCGGGAGTTTAATCCGCAGTTTCAGTTTGTAAGTAATAAAGATGTGGAAGCGGGCATTGAGCAATTTATTGCTACGGAAAAACCGGACTTGTTAATCATCATTCCCAAGAAAGAAGCCGTGTGGCACAAGAGTCTTTCCAAACCTTTTATCCTGCACCCATCGATACCGGTTCTGGCGATATCAAAGTAAGTAATGGGAGATGTTGTAAGTGATAAAACGAAGGTTCAATAGGGTAGGTGGCGAAGCTTTTCTTCGTTGCTGATAATCACTTTGCCGGGTTGTAGTTCAATTAGTTTTTCGGCTTTGAATTCTGCCAGTGTGCGGATTAAAGATTCCGTTGCTACACCAATTGCCTGCGCCATGTTTTCGCGCGACAATGTAATGATGCTTTTCGGGTTGCTTTCTGTTTTGTATTTATCAGCTAAGCGCACCAACCCATAAGCAACTTTTTTACGAAGTGTATTGTAAGCCAGGTTTAATAAGTCTTCTTCTTTGTCTAAAGCATCATGTGTAATTAATTTGATGAATTGTACTGATACCTGCGCATCGGCACTGATTAACTGTTTAAAATCATCAACCGGTATCAGCATCACTTCTGCATCTTCCAATACCACGGCATTGTCTTTATAGTTCATCTCCTGCAGCACAGGCATGTAGCCAAAGAAGTCGCCGGTGGTTGCTACATTTATAATTAGTTCTTTTCCATCTTCATTTGTTTTGAAGATTTTTATTTTACCACTATTGATATAGTACACCGCTTTTGGCTTCTGGCCTTCTTTGTATATCGTGTGCTTTTTTTGATATTGATAAACACTGTTCTCTTCATTCATCAGCAAATGCAAACCATTCTGCCGGGCATCTTCTAAGAGATGATTTACCGCAGGTAAACCAGTTGCTTTTTTGTTTTGTAGTGCGGCTGATTTTTTTAATCTTATCTCTACAGCATTCAATAGATCAATGCCATCAAAAGGTTTGGTCAGGTAATCATCAGCGCCCATTTCCATGCCTTTGCGCAAGTCTGCTTTATCGGCTTTTGCCGTTAGAAAGATGAAAGGAATGGTGGCTGTTTCTTCATGTTTACCCAAGAGATGCATAACGCCGTAACCATCTAATACCGGCATCATAATATCGCATACAATTAAATCGGGCAACTGCGCCAAAGCGGCTTCCACGCCCTGTTTGCCGTTCACTGCTGTTATTACTTTATAGTTAGACAAGGATAGAATTTCAGCCATGTTTTCTCTGACTTCATCGTTGTCTTCTATTATTAAAATGGTGTTCACGTCTTTCAATTTTTAGGCAGGAATATGAACGGTAAATATGGTTCCTTTATTCAATTCACTTTCAACTTGAATGTTTCCGTTCATCAGTTGCAGGTACTTATTTACAATGTGCAAACCCAGTCCTGTGCCCTGGATATTAACTGCATTTTTTGCACGAAAAAAGCGTTCAAACAGGTGTGACAAATCTTCTTTGGAAATGCCGATGCCGCTGTCTTCTGTTCGAAGAACAAGTCTTTGATTTTCTACTCTGCAACTTACTTTGATACTACTATTTTCAGGCGAAAATTTGATGGCGTTTGACAGCAGGTTGATCACAATATTTTTAAGAAAATGCTTATCGATTAGTACGATGCCGTTTCCTGAATAACTGTCGTTAATTACTTGGCCAGTCTTGCACATAAAAGAGACTTGCTGAATGGCTTCCTGTATCACGGCAAAGCATTCTGTTTTTTTTATCTCGACAGGTGATGCCTGTATCAAGCCTTCATCCAACTTGCCAAGCGAAAGGAAATCTTCCAGTATCATTTGCATATCATTCACCGCCGTTCTAATGCGCTGGATATGCTTTTCTCTTTTTGTTGATTCGTCTGTTTGATTGTATTGCTCCAGCAAATAAGCCGACGATAAAATAATACTAAGCGGAGTTCTGAACTCGTGTGATGCCATAGAAACAAAGCGCGATTTCAGCCCGCTTAATTCCTTTTCTGTCTGCAACGCTTCGTTCAGTTCTTCTTTCGATTCTTCTAATGCCAGAAGGGTTTCACTTAAGCGTTTGGTTCTGTCTTCTACCTTTTGTTCAAGATCAGTGTTCAATTGTTTAATCTCATTCGCAACGCGCTCTAGTTCTTCTTTCTGCTTCAGTACGGTTAGTTCATTATTCTTACGTACCGTGATGTCTATCACAAAAGCAATCACGTACGTTTTGTGATCTATTGTATAATAACTTAAGCTGACTTCAACCGGGAATTCGCTGCCGTCTTTTCGCCGCGCGCGCAGGTCTCTTCCTTCGCCCATGCGCCGTGGATGCGGATCGCCAAAGAATTCATTCCTGTAGCGGACATGACCGGTTTTATATTTCTGGGGTAATAATATTTCTATTTGTTTTTGTGCGACCTCTTCTTTTGTATAACCAAACTGTTCTTCAGCGTACCTATTGAAATTAATAATCTGTGCATTCTCATTTGTTACCACAATACCAATGGTAGCATAGTTGAACAAAGCTTCAAACTGGTGAATCGTATTTTCGCCTTCTGTTGTCATATCCAATTTAGACTTTTAAAGCGAGTTAATAAATTGGACTTGTATTTTTTGAAGTTCCAGCATTATTTCTCAAAAAGAAATAAGCTATAAAAATTAGAGAGAAAATGTAAAAAAGAAGGAACTGGTTTGAGAGTACATTCTTTGATCCACTTTTTTACGGATTCAACTCATCCTCCTGTCCCTCAAAGTCATCCATTAGCTCCCGTTCCATTTCTTCCATCTGTACGACATCCCAGGCTTCACTTTCGGTAGGTGTGATATTTAAGTTATCCATTAAATCTTCACTCTTAATAATCTGCAAAACCTCAGGTTGTATATTGCACAAGACAAAAGATTTCTTAGCAGCGTGAAAGTGCTGCTGTAAAGAAGCAAGGTCATTGACAGCATCCCTGTCAGTAGCCGAAACGCTTTGCATATTGACAATCACATTGCCGTAGTCTTCATTTATGCGTAATGTGGCGGCTTCCCATAGTGCTTCTGCCAAATTAGCATCTAAAAGGGGCAATTGCGGCGTAATTACGATGAATTTTTCCTTGGTATCAATTTTGAAACTCATATGGTTCTTCTCGAATAGTTTAAACTGCTTTTTAATTTAATCTTAAGTACGGGGGTTCAAAATTATTCGTTATTATTGTATCTAATAAATGTAAATCATGGATAATAATTTTTCAGCTCAGGTTAAGGAAATTATTTCGTTCAGCCGGGAGGAAGCTCTGAGGCTGGGAAATGATTTCATTGGGACGGAACATTTGTTATTAGGACTGATCAGGGAAGGTGAAAACACAGCTATCAAAGTTTTAAAACAATTGAACGTTGATTTATACGAATTGCGCAAAGAGGTAGAGCTTGCCGTGAAAGACAAGACGGGTAAGAACATAGCAAACATTAACAGTTTGCCGCTTACCAAGCAAGCCGAAAAGGTAATTCGCGTTACGGTTCTGGAGGCAAAAGCATTGAAGAGTCCACTGGTAGAAACAGAACACTTGATGCTTTCTATCTTAAAGAACCGCGAGAACATAGCCACGCAGATTTTAGGTCAGTTTGATGTGGACTATGATACTTTCAGAAACGAGATTGGTGTGGTGCGCAGCAACGAGCCGCGCAGCGAGTACACCGAGAACGACGATGATGATTTTGATGAGGAAAAGAAAGGCTTTACGGGCGGACAGCGCAGCAGCAGTGGCAAACAAGCAAGCAATGCCAAGAGCAAAACGCCGGTACTGGACAACTTTGGCAGAGACATTACAAAGTTGGCTGAAGCCGGATCGCTTGACCCGATTGTAGGACGTGAGGAAGAGATTGAGCGTGTATCGCAAATTCTTTCCCGTCGTAAGAAAAACAATCCTATTTTGATTGGTGAGCCGGGTGTGGGTAAGACGGCGATTGTGGAAGGCTTAGCACTCCGTATTGTACAGAGAAAAGTAAGCCGTGTGTTGTTTGATAAGCGTGTGATCTCTTTGGACCTGGCAGCTTTGGTTGCTGGTACAAAGTATCGCGGTCAGTTTGAAGAGCGCATGAAGGCAATTATGAATGAACTGGAAAAGAACCGCGATGTGATTCTTTTCATTGATGAAATTCATACGATTGTTGGTGCTGGTGGTGCCAGTGGATCGCTTGATGCCAGCAACATCTTTAAGCCGGCTTTGGCAAGAGGCGAATTGCAATGCATTGGCGCTTCTACGCTGGATGAGTATCGCCAGTACATTGAGAAAGATGGTGCCCTTGACCGGCGTTTCCAGAAAGTATTGGTAGACCCGCCAAGTGTGGAAGAAACCATTATGATTCTGAACAACATTAAATCGAAGTACGAAGACTACCACAACGTTATTTATGATAACGAGGCGATAGAAGCTTGTGTGAAGCTGAGCGATCGTTATATGACAGACCGTTTGTTGCCCGACAAAGCCATTGATGTTCTGGACGAAGTAGGTGCAAGAGT
Organism: Ilyomonas sp.; assembly: GCA_964658445.1. Classification (GTDB taxonomy): domain Bacteria; phylum Bacteroidota; class Bacteroidia; order Chitinophagales; family Chitinophagaceae; genus Ilyomonas. The sequence goes on along the minus strand of CAZZZH010000069.1, from coordinate 12,174 downwards.
GCATTTGAAGAATATTAACGTGCCGCAGACAATTCTTGATCTTGAAAAAAAGATTGAAGATATTAAGGTTGAGAAAAACAAGGTAGTAAAGAGCCAGCGTTTTGAAGAAGCTGCTTCCCTGCGCGATACTGAAAAGCGCCTGGGTGAAGAGCTTGACAAAGCGAAAAGCCAGTGGGAAGAAGAAAGCAAACACAAACGCTACCCGATAGATGAAGAAGCCATTGCCGAAGTGGTAAGTATGATGACTGGCATCCCTGTAAAACGCATGGTGCAGGCAGAGACAGAAAAGCTTCGCAAGATGCACGAAGACATGGCGCAGATGGTGGTTGGACAATCAGACGCGATCAGCAAAGTGGTGAAAGCCATTCAGCGTAATCGTGTGGGTTTGAAAGATCCTAAAAAGCCGATTGGTACTTTTATCTTCTTAGGACCTACTGGTGTTGGTAAAACAGAGCTGGCACGTGCATTAGCGCGGTACATGTTCGATAGTGAAGATTCGCTTATTCGTATCGATATGAGTGAATACATGGAGAAGTTTACCGTAAGTCGTCTGGTAGGTGCACCTCCCGGCTATGTAGGATATGAAGAAGGTGGACAATTGACGGAGAAAGTTCGCCGTAAGCCATATAGTGTTATTTTATTGGATGAAATTGAAAAAGCTCATCCGGATATTTACAACATCTTATTGCAGGTGCTGGATGATGGTATCTTAACGGATGGCTTGGGCAGAAAGATTAACTTCAAGAATACCTTAATCATTATGACTTCTAACATTGGTGTACGCCAGTTGAAGGAGTTTGGTGATGGTGTTGGATTTGCTACCGCTCACCGTCTGCAGAACCAAGATGAGAACAACAAAGCCGTAATTGAGAAAGCACTGAAACGTACGTTTGCACCTGAGTTTTTAAACCGTATCGATGATGTGGTGATCTTTAATTCTTTGGATAAAGACAATATCTTCTCTATCATTGATATTCTGATGAAGAATGTGCTGAAACGCCTGAATTCATTGGGCTACAGTTTAGAGTTAACAGAAGAAGCAAAAAGCTTTATTGCTGATAAAGGTTATGACGTTCAATTTGGTGCGCGTCCGCTACACAGAGCAATTCAAAAATACTTAGAAGATCCTTTAGCGGAAGAGATACTGAATCTGAATGTTAAAAACGGAGATGTATTGATTGCTGATCTGGATAAGGAGAATCAAAAAATAAAGTTTGATTTCCGGACAAAAGAAGAAGCGGCGAAGGTATAACTGACACCATAAGGTTCTTTAAACAAAAAAGCCAGGCTGTAAAGTCTGGCTTTTTTGTTTTTTTACTTTTTTGTTGTCTGAAATTCTATCATACAAAGTACACAAAGCCTGTAAAGAAAGCATTGTGTTGTCAGAACTTTTGGCTGATTACCCTTTATTCTTTCTCCCCCCAAGGTGTTGGTGTTTCCATCGTCTAAAAAATTAAGAGCGATTAAGATTTAATTCAATGGTTTTTAATAAATCTGACACTTCGAAAGGCTTATGGATAAAGCCATCTGCCAGCGAATCGGTGACATTCTTTGCCACGCTCGGGTTAGCAGAAAACAAAATGACCGGTATATGTTTCGTGGTTATTTTTTTCTTCAGCACTTTACAAATGTCTCTGCCGTCGTTGCCGGAAAGCAATACATCCAACAAGATCAGGTCTGGCTGAAAGCTTTCCGCTTTTTCGTAAATCTCTTCCCAACGGGATAATGTTAATACATCAAAGCCTTTCACTTTAAAAAGAAGCTGCACTACAGTAAGAATATCCAGATCGTCGTCCAGCACCAGAATTTTTTTTGAATTCATCATCGGTATTAAAAAATTGGGAACTTAATTACACTAATCTTGAAACGGCTTTTCAGCAAGCTGTTCATTTTATCCATTCTGTTATTCCGTATGCGCAAAAACACATCCTACCTAAAAGGAAAAGCAGGTAAATATCATCATCAAACAACTGCTGATAACCCGATTGCAATCAGAGAAAATAAAAACCCGGCGGCTCTAATGTGCAGTTCGTATAAAAGACACTGTGATTCCTGCGGCAAAAATGCACGCTATTGGCAAACAATCAAAGTAAAAGCAGGATTAAAATTTATCATCAAAAAAAATTAAAGTAAAATTTTACATTTTCGATTTTTTTTATTATTGATTCTTCTTATTTTTGCCGACTTATGTATTTTCAAAGCTCGCAACCTGTCAGGCAGCATTCTTCGATTTTTACACTCTGTTTTTCGCCGGAAGTTTGATATGATTCTTTGCAAACGTAGTTTGTATGTTTTCGCAACGATACATTCTGCAAATGCAAAGAATACATACGGTGTTTGCCGACCAGCCAGATTGTAAAAAGATTTAGAAAAGACACAGAAGCCCACAAAATACATTCGCATTGTTTATAAAATTCTAACGTTAATATGGCAATCAGAAAAGACAATCGTCCCAGAGCCACTTTCTCAAAAATCACTATTGGCCTTGCAAGTCCCGACAGTATTTTAGAGCGCAGCTTTGGTGAAGTATTAAAGCCGGAAACCATTAACTATCGCACTTACAAGCCCGAACGCGATGGCTTGTTTTGCGAACGTATTTTTGGTCCGGTAAAAGATTATGAATGCGCCTGCGGCAAATACAAGCGTATCCGTTACAAAGGCATTGTTTGCGACCGTTGCGGCGTAGAAGTAACCGAAAAGAAAGTGCGCCGCGAACGCATGGGGCACATTAAACTGGTGGTTCCTGTTGTTCACATCTGGTATTTTAAAAGCTTGCCGAACAAGATTGGTTACCTGCTTGGCATGAGCTCAAAAAAGCTGGAAAGCATTGTGTATTATGAAAGATATGCGGTGATTCAGGCGGGCGTGCGCGAGGATAAAAACCTTCAGCCAGGCGACCTCTTAACGGAAGAAGAATATCTTGATATTATTGATAACCTGCCGAAGGACAACCAATTTCTTACGGATGAAGACCCACAGAAGTTTATTGCTAAAATGGGCGCCGAAGCAGTTCATGATTTATTGTCAAGAATAGATCTGGATGGCTTGAGCTTTACACTTCGCAATGCGGCTGCGCACGAAACTTCGCAGCAGCGCAAAGCCGATGCATTAAAGCGTTTGAGCGTGGTCGAATCGTTCCGTGATGCATCGACGCGTATTACTAACCAGCCGCAATGGATGGTGATGCAATACATTCCGGTTATTCCGCCGGAATTGCGCCCGCTCGTTCCGCTGGATGGAGGTCGTTTTGCCTCTTCCGATTTGAATGACTTGTATCGCCGTGTTATTATCCGCAATAACCGTTTGAAGCGTTTGCTCGAAATCAAAGCGCCGGAAGTTATCCTGCGTAATGAAAAACGTATGCTGCAGGAAGCGGTGGATAGCTTGTTCGATAACAGCCGTAAATCGAATGCTGTAAAAGCAGAAGGCGGACGAGCTTTGAAATCTCTTTCAGATGTACTGAAAGGTAAACAAGGTCGTTTCCGTCAGAACTTGCTGGGTAAACGTGTTGACTATTCTGGTCGTTCGGTGATCGTGGTAGGTCCTGAACTGAAGATGCACGAATGTGGTTTGCCAAAAGATATGGCGGCGGAATTGTTTAAGCCGTTTATTATCCGCAAGCTAATTGAACGCGGTGTTGTAAAAACGGTGAAGTCTGCCAAGAAGCTGGTTGATAAAAAAGAAGCTATCGTTTGGGATATTCTTGAAAACATATTGAAAGGTCACCCGATTATGCTGAACCGTGCACCAACGTTGCACCGTTTGTCTATCCAGGCATTCCAGCCTAAACTGGTAGAAGGTAAAGCTATCCAGCTTCACCCGCTGGTTACGGCTGCCTTCAACGCCGATTTCGATGGTGACCAGATGGCAGTTCACGTACCCTTAAGCAGTGCTTCTATCTTAGAAGCTCAATTGCTGATGCTTTCTTCTCACAACATTCTGAACCCACAGAACGGTACGCCAATTACGCTGCCTTCTCAGGACATGGTATTGGGTTTATACTACATTACCAAGGGTAAAAAAACTATGGGTGATGAAATTGTAAAAGGTGAAGGAAAAGCTTTTTACAGCCAGGATGAAGTATTGATTGCCTATAACGAAAACCAAATTGATCTTCATGCACACATCAAGGTGAGAGCCAACGTTCGTGAAGGTGGCGAGCTGAAAAAGAAGCTGGTTGAAACTACGGTAGGACGCGTTCTCTTCAATCAATTCGTGCCGGCTGAAGTTGGATATATTAATGCTCTTCTTACCAAGAAAAGTCTTCGTGAAATTATTGGAGATATTATTAAAATTACAGACGTTCCAAAGACCGCAAAGTTCCTTGATGATATTAAGCAGCTTGGTTTCCGTATGGCTTTCCGCGGGGGTTTATCATTTAATGTGAACGACCTCATCATTCCTGCAATCCGTAATGAATTGCTGGATCAGGCGAAGGTAGAAGTCGACGAAGTTTGGGAAAGCTACAACATGGGCTTGATCACCAACAACGAGCGCTATAATCAGGTGATTGACATTTGGAGCCGTGTAGATACACGCATTACCGAAACACTTATCCGCGAGATGGCGACAGACAAGCAGGGCTTTAACTCTGTGTACATGATGCTGGATAGCGGGGCACGTGGTAGCAAGCAGCAGGTAAAACAGTTGGCTGGTATCAGAGGCTTGATGGCAAAGCCACGTAAGAGCGGAAGCACCGGTTCTGAAATTATTGAAAACCCAATCCTTTCCAACTTTAAAGGTGGATTGAATGTATTGGATTACTTCATCTCTACGCATGGTGCGCGTAAGGGTCTTGCCGATACTGCGTTGAAAACAGCCGATGCCGGTTACTTAACCCGTCGTCTTGTTGATGTGGCGCAGGATGTGGTCATTAATGAAGAAGATTGCGGAACACTACGTGGCATTGCAACCACTGCTTTAAAAGACAACGAAGATATTATCGAGCCATTGGCAGATCGTATCATCGGAAGAACGTCTCTTCATGATGTATTCAATCCTTTAACGGATGAAACCATCCTGGAAGCAGGCGAAGAAATTACCGTTGATTTAGCCAAAGCTATCGAGGATGCCGGTATTGAAACAGTGGAAATCCGATCTGTATTAACCTGCGAAAGCAAGCGCGGTGTGTGCGTAAAATGCTATGGTAAAAACCTAGCAACAGGTTATACCGCACAGCGTGGTGATGCCGTTGGTATCATCGCTGCACAGTCAATCGGTGAGCCGGGCACACAGTTAACACTTCGTACCTTCCACGTGGGTGGTATCGCGGGTTCTTCTTCAGTAGAATCTACCTTGCCAGCTAAATTTGACGGTACCATCCAGTTTGATGGTTTGCGTACGGTTGAAGCGCTGAACAATGAAGGTGAAAAGGTTATGATCGTAATCGGTCGTACCGGTGAAGTACGAATCATGGATGTAAAGAATGATCGTCTTCTTATCACCAACAATATTCCTTATGGCGCTACGCTGAATGTAAAAGACGGACAGCAGGTGAAGAAAGGTGAAGTAATTTGCACATGGGATCCGTTTAACAATGTGGTGGTTTCTGAAATGGCGGGTGAGGTTCGTTTTGAAAACATCCAGGATGGCTTTACTTTCCGTGAGGAGGCTGATGAACAAACTGGTCACCGCGATAAAGTAATTATCGAATCAAAAGATAAAACTAAGATTCCGGGCATCGTGGTAGAAAGCGGCGCAGAACATAAAAACTACAACCTACCAGTGGGCAGCCGTCTTATTATTGAGGATGGCGAGAAAGTAAAAGCCGGACAGGTAATCGTGAAGATCCCTCGGACGATGCGCAAATCAGGTGATATCACGGGTGGTCTGCCACGTGTAACCGAACTGTTCGAAGCCCGTAACCCAAGCAACCCGGCTATCGTTTGTGAAATTGATGGCGTGGTAGCGTTTGGTAACGTGAAGCGTGGTAACCGCGAAATCATTGTGGAAGCGAGAGATGGCGTCATAAAGAAATACCTCGTTCCATTAACACGACAGATTCTGGTTCAGGATGGTGACTTCGTAAAAGCAGGTACGGCTATGTCTGATGGTCAAACTGCACCAGCTGATATTCTTTCCATTAAAGGTCCGTTTGCTGTTCAGGAATATGTGGTAAATGAAATTCAGGAAGTATATCGCTTACAAGGTGTAAAGATTAACGACAAGCACATTGAAGTAATCGTTCGCCAGATGATGAAGAAGGTTGAAATTGTGGATGCCGGTGATACTCGTTTCTTAGAAGAAGACCTGGAAGACAGGTTTGACTTTAACGAAGAGAACGATAGAATCTTCGATAAAAAAGTGGTAACCGAGCCAGGCGAAAGCGGCAAACTGAAAGCTGGGCAAATTGTAAGCGTGCGTGAGCTGAGAGAAGAAAACTCTGTACTTCGCCGTAACGATAAGAAGCTGGTAGAAGTGCGTGATGCGCAGCCTGCCACCGCTCAACCGGTACTGCTGGGTATCACCAAAGCTTCGCTGGGTGTACAAAGCTGGATTTCTGCAGCTTCCTTCCAGGAAACAACGAAGGTGTTGAGTTCTGCTGCCATCCAGGGAAAAACGGATGACATGCTGGGCTTGAAAGAAAATGTAATCACTGGTCATGCTATTCCGGCGGGTACAGGCTTACGCGATTTCGACAACCTGATTGTGGGCAGTAAAGAAGAATATGAATTGCTGGCAACCACCAAGGAAGCGATGAGTTTTGACGAAGAAGAATAGTTTTCTTCATAATTGAATAATAAAAGCAGGAAGCACATTGCTTCCTGCTTTTTTATTTAAGAAAAAGCTGCCGGCGCTGTTTGTAATTGAGGCTATTTATCCTTCAACTTTGAAAAGCGATTTTAAGATATGGGTTTCAATAAGTGGAGCCGATAATCAGCCGGAAAATCTAATGGTTTTAGTGAAGTATTTCTACATTTTTTCGTTTTTTCATTACGGAGTAAGCTTACTTTTACTTCCCTAATTTAATTATAACATATGCTGCAAGTATCAAAGCCAAAAGAAGGTCATTACAAGCCATTCACGTCTTTTTATATTGACCTGGTAAACGATGATTTCCCCCTGTATAAACTGAAGATAAACTATGAAGAATTGCGGGCTTTTATTTTGTCATTACCTAAAGACAGGCTGGAATATCGCTACCGCGAAGACAAGTGGACAATCAAGGAAATTTTGGTTCACGTTATCGATACTGAGCGCATCTTCGCTTACCGCGCCCTGCGCATTGCCCGCAATGACCAGTTAGACTTACGCGCCTTTGACCAGGAACTATATGTGCCACACAGCAATGCCAATGCGCGCAGTGTAGAGAATATTTTAGAAGAATACGAAGCCATCCGAAAAAGCACCTTTTTATTGTTCACTTCATTCGATGAAGCTGCCTGGAACCGCGTTGGTTCTGCTGATGCACACCCGCTGAGTGTAAGGGCCGCTATGTATATTATTGCAGGGCACGAGCTTCACCATCTGAATATCATTAAGGAAAGATATATGTAGAAAAGAGTTGATTTTATTAATCCCTCTTTTACTGCAAAACCGAAAAAGCGCCAAGCGCAGAGGAGATAAAATACCTTCTTTGCTACCGGCGCTTTTGCGGTTATAAAATAGTGGCGGAAACTTCTGTTGCCTGTAACTACATAAAAGTCTAAACCCGTTTTCCAAAATTCTTACTGTTCCAATCAAGCATTCCGCCCACCAGGTTTTTTACATTGGTATAGCCAAGCATTTCCAGCACATGGGTGGCAATGCCGCTACGGTTGCCGCTGCGGCAATAGATAATAATCTCGTCCTCTTTGCCCCAATCTTCTATCTCTTCCAACTGCATAGCTTGTATCTTACCAATCGGCAGGTGCGTGCCGCCAATATTGAAATCGGCGCGTTCGCTATCTTCTCTTACATCTAACAAATGCAGCTGTTCTCCGGCATCTATTTTTGCTTTTAATTCATCGGTGGTAATTGTATTCATAGGTGTAAATTATTGTGGATTGTTATCGTCTGGCGGTGGGGCGGTAGTGGTATCAACTATTGGCTGTGTTGTGCTCAGGTACACATCTATCACCTGCCCGGGATGAATCTTATTCTTCTTACTATTGCCATCGGCATCAACGGTTTTCTCCGATGGGTTTTGCTTATACACATAGGCATTGTCCTGGTTGGTTACACCGGCATCGGGAACAATAGCGCCAAGGCTGATGTTAAGGCTCTGCAGATAGCTTCGCGCATCGCTCAGCGTCATGCCTACAATATTGGGTACGTTCATCAGCACATTGCCAACACCATCGCCCAACACCAGCGTAATGCTGCTTCCCATGCTTACCTTGGTACCTGGCGCAACGGTTTTTCCATTTAGCTGCTGCTCCAGCACCGAATTGCGGGCTATATCCGGTCGGTAGGTAGTATCGCCAAGGCGCAGGCTAAGGCTTTGCAAATACATCTGGGCGCTTTGAAACGAAAAGCCCCGCAGATCCGGCATTTCCACCACGGGCGCAAGCGTTCGGTTTACCGTTAAATAAACCGTGCGGTTCTTCTTTACAATGGCAGCCGCATCGGGCGATTGCCTGATAACGGCTGCCTTGGCTGCGGTATCTATGTATACCGAATCGACCACTTCCACACCAAAGCCCTGGGCTTCCAGCAATTGGGTAGCGTCGGTAATGTTTTTTCCCGTAACGGAAGGTACAGAAACATCATCGTTGTGATGCGTAATCCAGTCCAGCGAGTTAAAGAACAAAAACACAATCAGCACAACGAGCAGCACGGCTACCAAAAGGTTTACAAAAAAGCTTTGCCTGGTAATGAACTTGAACAAGGTGTGAATGAATTAAGTAAATAAATGAATGGCTTATGGCTTCCCTTCCAGCGCCTGGTTAAGGATAATCGTATAAAACTTCTGCAGCGTCATGCCGCTGGTGCGCACCTGTTGCGGCACTATGCTGGCATCGCTTTGCCCCGGCACGGTGTTTATCTCCAGCAGGTAAGGCTCGTTATCCTGCCCGTTATAAATAAAATCAATCCGGATTACGCCGCGGCAGTTAAACACGCTGTACACCTTTTTTGCCGCCGCACGTATCTTGTTTCCCATTTCTTCGTCCACTTCGGCGGGTGTGGTTTCTTTGCTTTTGCCATGATATTTCGCTTCAAAGTCGAAGAACTCTTTGTCTGTCGATACTTCCGTCATGGGCAGTGCAATTATCTCACCACCGTTGCGATAAACGCCAATGGTGATTTCCCGCCCTTTGATAAACTCTTCTACCAGCACCTGGCTGTCTTCTCCAAAAGCCTTGCTCAGCGCGGCTGGCAGGTCTTCGGCGCGGCTCACTTTGCTCATGCCAATACTGCTGCCACCGTTGTTGGGCTTTACAAAAACAGGCAGCGACAATTGTTTTAAAATCTCTTCCGGCGGCAGCGATTCGTGAGAAAACAAATGCAGCGAGCGCGCTACTTTAATGCCGCTGAACGCCGCCACGGCTACTGTATAACGTTTATTGAAGGTAAGCGCAGACGTTGCTGCATCGCAACTGGTGTAAGGCAGGTTCAGCATATCGAAGTATCCCTGAAGCTTGCCATCTTCGCCGGGTGTGCCGTGTATGCACATCATCACGGCATCGAAGCTTACTTTCTCGCCGCTGTCGATGATGGAAAAATCGCTGCGATTTACCACGCTTTTCATTCCTTTTTCGTCTTCATACACCCAGCCGTTGGGGCTGATGTCTATTTTGTAAACATCAAACCGTTCCCGGTCGGTATTCTTTTGCAGGGTAGCGGCGCTGAGATAGCTGATCTCGGCTTCGCCGCTGTAACCGCCCGTAACCAGGGCTATTTTTTTCTTCATGGTGATAAACAAGGAACGCAAAGAAATAGAAAATGTTTGATAAGGTGGGATTGGTGGAAAAAGGAGCGAAGGTTATGTTAGCGTAAACATAGCCGCTTAACGTTCGGGTATTTATGTAGGCAGGGCTTTCAGCGTGGTGTCAGTCCGAACAAAAGGTGAATAGCGAACCGCAGCCGAAGTGAGTATTGTCAGCCCTGCTTGCATAAATACTTTTGTTAGCTGCTGTTTTTCTACTATGGTAATGTCCAATTTATCTTAAAACCAACACATTCACCTGGCAAAATTTTCTCCCATTTGGCTATCAAAGTGCAATTATTATCAGTAGAAAAAACTTTACAAGAGCCTTCACCTTGAATTACGTTTCCATTAATTGTCTTTCTATAAGTGGCTACTGGTGGTAAAGAAATATCAATTCCTTCCGCCTCAATTATAATCGTCATATTGCCTATATAATCCAAAGAATTTGGATAACATGTCATCCATTGCTTATTCGAGGTTATAATATCTCCAAAACAACTTGTTCCTGTCGTATTAGTTAATGGAGGATTATAAATATAATTTGCGCCTGTGATAATAGTTTTAACTTCATCCTTTTTTAAATCAAATTTTACCCAGTATCTTCCATCAGAGATACTTTCGATTTCTTGAGCATCCGAACCTGCCCATGGTTTAATTTCTGCATTATTTGTCAAAAATTGCTCTTCAAAAACATGTTCATTTGCACTGATGTCTCTTGTTGCAGAAATGGTGTAATAGTCTCTGAATTCAGCTATTCTTTTTTTTGTACTGTCTGGCAAAATAGCATCACTCAATTTTATATGTTGTACGATTGATAGAATTGCATAAGGATAAGAGTTCTTTTTTGCTGTATCTTGAGCCCAAGTATAACTGTTTATAATTTCAGAAGGTTTTTGTTGAGGATTTTTTGATAATAAGTCTTCATTCGAAATTATTAATGATAATAAAAATGTTGCAGCAAATATTCCTGCAAACATCAACAGTGTGTTTAATGTTTTATTGTATTTGCTAAGCTTGTCATCTATAATTTTTTTTGCCAATTCAATTGCGCCGTTTGGATCCCTTATCACATCAATCCTTAAATCAGGATAATCATTAAGAATTTTGTCAGCAGCATTTTTTTGTGCTTCTGAGTCATCAACAAGCAAACTTTTTTCTTTTTTTCTGTCATCACTTCTCTTAAACAAATAAAACACGTAGAACCCAAAGCATATTACCGCAAGTGGAGATGTTATTTTTGGTATAATTTCCCAGATTTGTGTCATACATGCATTTTATAGAGGTTTGAATTTTAAATAGCAGCTAATGTTCTACTGCTTTCCGAAGTAGCGGTAATAGTGTTCCATCAGTTCAAATATAGTTATATAGTTCAATAGAATTTCTATTGCTGAACGGCATTTGTCTGCCGCTATTTTGGCAAATCCTATGTTGGCGGTAGCTTTATCTTTCAAACTTAAATGGTACAGGTTCCTGGTTTGTATAAAATAAATAAACTGTAACACTATCTTCTGTTTTTTGAACTTTTATTTTGTTATCAAACATATTATTACCATTATCCAATTCGCCTTTGTCAAGTTCAAACATTCCTTGTTTTTTAAAGTATCTTGGGTAACCTTGAAAGCCCGCTTCACAGTCAGAACAGACTTTTTGTATTCTGATGTCATTGTCATTATAGTAAATCGCTTTAGGGTCGCCCGAAAGACGAAGCCATAAAGCATAAGAAAGTATTGTCCCAAGAAATGTTGGAATTACTAATAATAACACTAAAACCAAAGGAGAGTAAAATATTGTTGCTGTAAACCTTCTCCAAGACTTCGTTAAGACTTGTCGGTTACCAAACGAATATAACAAAGAGCCTGTAAAAACAAATGTCCAAATTATAACTTTTGTTGTCCAATAGCCACGGAAATAGATACCTAAAAGAGAAAGAATGAACGTCATCAATAAAAGAAAGCACAGGAAAATAAATGCTTTCTTTATAATTAAACTTGTCTTTGTGGAGAGTTGTATTTTTCTGATGCGCCCGAACAATCCAACAGCTAACATGAGTCCGGCTATTGCAAACATTATATCTATTCTTTCATTCATAGATTTCTGAAAAGTTACCGCTAACTCAAAAATAGGCGACATTATTTATACCTCCAAATCCCTGCTTTTTCCTCTAACTGTATCACATTCAACAACAATCAAAATGCGCCATTGTAAAAAAATGTCGCCAATACAGTGTCACTTTTTCATTGTTACCCCTTCATTTTTTTTTCTGCAAACCGTTGTTATCTCCGATACTTGCAAAAAAATACGAATTCACTGTCAGCACACTCAAA